>CAYTAS010000113.1:0-9355 GCA_964435885.1 uncultured Nitrospira sp.
TAACGAGGCTCGTCAGTCTGACTCATCCGATCGGGCAGACGGCAACCATCGCCACAGAGGCAACGCAGGTAATCCAAGGTGCGTTTGGATTCAATGCCGGAAGCACGTCGTGGACGGGGTTCGTCGATGCACTCAAGGAAGAAAATGCGCTGAAAGTGTTGGCCAAGCCGACCTTGATGGCCTTGAACGGTCAGGAAGCCGCCTTTCTTGCCGGTGGAGAATTCCCGATTCCCGTGCCACAAGCCTTCGGGTTAGTGACCGTCCAGTTTAAGAAATTCGGTGTCGGGTTGGTCTTTACCCCCAATATCGTGAACAGTAAGCACATCAGTCTGAATGTGGCGCCGGAGGTATCCGAACTGGATTTCACCAATGCATTACGTCTACAAGGATTTCTCGTTCCGGCTATTACGACGAGGCGGGCGGCGACCACGATCGAATTGGCCGACGGCCAGAGTTTCGCCATCGGCGGGCTGTTGCGTGACAATGTCAGGGAGTCTGTGAAAAAGGTCCCGTTCCTTGGTGAAGTGCCGATTCTCGGCGCCTTGTTTCGCAGCAGTTCGTTCCAGAAGAGCGAGACGGAGTTGGTGATCATCGTGACGCCGCACTTGGTCAAACCGCTCGATATGAACGCACAGACCCTGCCGACGGACTACTTTGTGGAACCGAACGACTTCGAGTACTACTTGATGGGTTTTGGTGAAAAGAGCGGCCATGGCGGCAAGGCAGGGCAACGGTCGCCTGCGGCGGAAGTGCTGTCGAATCGAGTCAGCATGGGTAGCGCGATGGAAGGTCGCGTCGGTCATCTGATGCCGTAAACCATGTTTCACCGTTGTCCTTTGGAATAAAGAAGAAGGAGAAAGCCATGACACGACTTGTAGGGATCCTGACAGCGACAGCCGGTTTGATGGTCGGGGCCTGCGCGCCGACGACGATCAGTCCGAACTGGGGAACGGCCTATCAACAGATGCGGGCAGGCCAGATTCTGAATCCGACGGCTGGTGAAGACCTCACGCCCGTCGAAGGGCAGGATGGAAAGTCCAATGCGACGGCCATGGAGACCTATCGCAAGACGTTTGAGAAACCGGACGCTGAATTTCAACGCTCGATCGTGTCGAGCGGCGTGCAAACCAAGTAATCGGATATTGGTGTCGATATGGTCAGAGGTATGCGCAATCTGAATGAACGAGGCATTGCAGCGGCGGAATTTGCGCTGGTGTTGCCGGTGCTGCTCTTGCTTCTGTTTGGGACGATTGAATTCGGCATGTTGATGTATGGCCGCGAGATCGTCACGAATGCGGCCCGTGAAGGGGCTCGGGCCGGCATTGTGCAGGGCCCTCCCAAAAGAACAGCCGGCGAAATTACCTCAATCGCAGACAACTATCTCACAGGAACCGGTGTGAATCCGGCAGATGTGACCTTTACGCCATCCGGCGTGGGGCTCTCCAATCCGAATACACTGACCGTAACCGCACAGTACCGATACAACTTTCTGATCCCCTATATCCCGGCAGTTGTCGGAATTCCAAATCCCCTCATGATGACGACCCAGGTGGTGATGCGCCATGAATAATCCCATGACCACACACAGGTCAGTCGGTCCGCTTGGGAATGAGCAGGGAGCGGTGGCCGCCATGACCGCGATGTTTCTTCTGGTGTTGTTGGCCTGTGCGGCGGCAGCGATCGATATCGGCCATGCTCTCGTGGCAAGAAATGAGCTACAGAACACCGCTGATGCCGCGGCGTTGGCCGGGACTCGCGCACTGGGTATCATCTATGAAGGCATGACACCGGCAGAACAGCAGGCCTATACCTTAACCGGCGGGGACCAGGCAACCGTTGTGGCCGCCGTGCAAGCTACGGGAGCGGCAAATTCCGCAGCCGGTGTTCCTATTACGATTAACGCCGCTGATATCGCCATCGGTACGTGGAATCCTACGACGAGGGTTCATACTCCTACTGCGAATCAACCCAAGGCTGTGAGGGTCTGGGCGAGACGCGATGCATCGGCCAATGGGCCGATCAGCACGTTTCTCGCCGGTGTGGTTGGGTTGACGAGCGTCAATGTGAGCGCGGTCGCGACGGCCGACATGACGGCGGTCGGTCAGACCGCGCCCGGTCAGTTGGACGTGCCGTTCGGCATTTCGACCTACTACTTCACCCAATTTGGTTGCGGGGACGCCATCAAGTTCTATCCTAATGATGGGACGCCGCAGGCCTGTTCCGCATGGCATACATTCGACCAGAGTCCAGCTAACGCGAACAGGCTTCGGACGATCATCGATGGGCTGCGCACCGGCGCCTATCAGTCGCCGGGAACGACTCCGGGGGATTCCCTTAATTTCATTAACGGGAATGTAGCCAGCGCCTTTCCAAATCTGATCAACCTCTACAACGCTAAAAAGGATGCCAACGGCAATTGGGACGTGTTTGTCCCCGTCTACCAATCGGATGCCTGCAGTCCTCCCAATGGTGCCCTCCCGATCGTGGGCTATGCGGAGGCTCGGATTACGAATGTCCAGGGTTCTCCAAACCATCTGATCACAGCAACCGTTCTGTGCAATATCTTCGAGGGCAATACCACCGGAGGCGGTCCTCCATTCGGGCCGGTCTTGTCGACGATTCCCGGGCTCGTTGAATAGTTCTTACTGAGAGGTATAGATCACATGGCTCGATTGATTGCAGTCTCGATCGATTGTCGAAACGATGAGATTCGTCGGACATTTGAAGACATCGCCTCACGGCGGCTTCACTATCTGGTTGCGAAAGGCCAAGGGACCGGCGCGGCCGATATGCTGCTGCTTGAGCTGGATGAATTTCGCCCTCAGCACACCTTCGATCGCGTGCGTCAACTGCTGAACGCGGCGCCGGAGCTTGAAATCTTCCTGACCGCCTCGCGCATGGAGCCTCAATTGTTGTTGGAAGCGTTCCGAGTCGGAGTGAAGGAATTCTTGCCGCAGCCGCTCACGAAGCAGGACGTCGAGGCGGCGCTTGCCCGATTCGAAGAACGATTTGCCTCCAAGGCATCCGGATTGGAGATGCAGGCAGGCCGAGTGGTCGCCGTATTCGGCGTAAGGGGTGGCGTTGGGGCAAGTACGGTCGCAACCAATTTGGCCGTCTCCGTCCAACAGGCGCAGCGACAGGAACCCGTGGCCTTGGTGGATCTGGACATGCACGGAGGAGAACTCGGTCTGTTTTTGGATCTGCCTGCCTCCCAAGGGTTGACGCATCTGGCTAAAGATATTTCACGATTGGACGAAACGATTCTCCGCAGCACGTTGGCGCGGCACTCATCCGGATTGCAATTCCTTCCCTCAGGTTGTGAGGCCTACGATGATGCGAAGTTGGCCCCTGGGAGCATGATGCGTGTCCTGGCAATGCTCCGATCGATCCACCGCCATGTGGTGATCGATTGCGGACACATTCTGGAACCGTCCGTCTGGGAGGCGCTGGACAGCGCGGATCAAATCATTGTGGTGACGACCTTGTCTCTCCCAGCGATACGAAGGACCAAGCGGCTCTTGGACCTTCTTTCCGCTGCTCGTTATCCCGCCGGCAAGATCGCGCTGGTGGTCAACCGTTATGAAAAGGATCACCGGGATCTTCTCGAGGAGACCGAGGCTTTACTGAATCGCCCGATCGCCGGCCTGATTCCGAACGACTATGGATCGGCCAGCGAGGCGATCAACCAGGGGAAACCGCTGACCGTGATGGCATCAAAAACCTCCATCGGACAATGGTATTTGCGAGAGGTCGGACGCTTCGTCGCCGAACCTGCCGAGGGCGCCGCTTCCTCGAAGGGATCGAAAAAGAACCTGTCGTTCTTGGGACGGTGTTTTTCAAACCTTGGGATGGATGTCGGGCGCAAACCATCGACCGTGTGATGGGTGTTGAGTAAGATCGGCGCGAGGAAAACAGGATATGGGGAGCAGGAGGTGTCATGCTGTCGACGAAACCTATGAACGGGGCTGAACCGGGTACTCACTATCAGGAATTGAAAGACCGTCTCCATCAGCGCCTGATCGATCTGCTCGACATGAATGCCATCGGGAAGATGTCGCAGGAGGTCGTCACCGACCAGTTGACCAAACTCATCGACCAGCTTCTGCAACAAGATGCCGTGCCGCTGAATCAGAGGGAACGGGATCAGATCACACAGGATGTGCTGCATGAGGTGCTGGGGTTGGGACCGTTGGAACCGCTTTTGTCCGATACCACCATCAACGACATTTTGGTCAATGGACATAATCAAGTGTTCGTCGAGCGGTTCGGGCGGCTTGAGCTCACGCCGGTTCGATTTAAAGACGACGCCCATCTGAAGAAGATCATCGAAAAGATCGTGTCCCGCGTCGGCCGTCGAATTGATGAGTCCGTGCCGATGGTGGACGCCCGCCTTGCCGACGGATCGCGTGTGAACGCGATTATCCCTCCGTTGGCCATCGATGGCCCATCGCTCTCGATCAGGAAATTCAGCAAGGACCCGCTGCAACTGCACCACTTAGTCGAGAAACGGTCGTTGACCCCCGAGATTGGCGACCTGATGAAAGCAATCGTTCAAGCCCGACTCAATGTGCTGATTTCCGGTGGAACGGGAACCGGAAAAACCACGATGTTGAACATCTTATCCGGATTCATTCCGAACAATGAGCGGATCGTGACCATCGAAGATGCGGCCGAGCTGCAATTGCGCCAAGAGCATGTCGTCCGTCTGGAAACACGTCCCGCGAACATCGAAGGGAAGGGTGAGATCGCGCAACGAGAACTCGTGAAGAACGCCCTTCGCATGCGTCCGGACCGCATCATCGTCGGCGAGGTGCGTGGCGCCGAGAGTCTGGACATGTTGCAGGCCATGAACACCGGCCATGACGGATCGCTGACGACCGTTCACGCCAACTCGTGCCGGGATGCCCTCACGAGAATTGAAACGCTGGTCTCCATGGCCGGCTTCAACCTGGCTCCCAAGGCGATGCGCCACTACATCTCATCCGCGTTGGATGTCATCATCCAGATCGCCCGCTTGTCGGACGGCACAAGAAAGGTGGTCAGCGTGCAGGAAGTGGTCGGCATGGAGGGGGATCTCATCACCCTCCAGGAATTGTTCGTCTTTCAGCAAACCGGCCTCGATGAGAATCGAATGGTCAAAGGGCGTTTCACGGCAACCGGTGTCAGGCCGAAGTTTGCGGAACGGATGGCCGCGAAAGGCATCGCTCTTCCAGTCAACGTGTTCGACCCCACAAAGGTGTACGAATGTTAACGGCGCTGATCGGACTCGGTATCTTCGGCACGATTCTCCTCTTCATGTATGCCTGCACGACGACCTACCGGATGATGGCGCCGCGGGGAACCGAGCGCGCGATCGAACGGGTTCAGAGCTGGTCCTCGCCGAGCGAGACCGCCTCACTCGACATCGTGCGCAAAGATTCGTTGAGCGAGATTCCCTGGCTCAACGACCTGCTCAAGAAGGCCAGAAAGCTGCAGGCGTTCAGGATGCTTCATCAACAGGCGGACTGTCGGACCCCATTGGGTGTGTTCGTCTTGGCAACTGTGGTGTTGGCGCTGAGTGGATTGTTGCTGATCTTCTCGATGAGGCAGCCGTTCCTCCTTGCGCTACTGGTCGCAGCCCTGGTGGGTGCGATTCCGTATGTGTATCTCCTGTGGCGAAAGAACCAACGACTGGCGCTGTTCGAACGGCAGCTCCCCGAGGCGTTGGAACTCGTCTCGCGGGCGTTACGGGCCGGTCACGCCTTTTCGGTCGGTCTCAGGATGGTCGGGGACGAGGCGGCCGATCCGATCGGGAAAGAGTTCAGGAGAGTGTTCGATGAGGTCTCGATGGGCGTGGCTTTGCCCCAGGCCCTTGAGAACATGAACCATCGGATGGATAGCGTCGATTTGAAGTTTTTCATCACCTCGGTTCTGGTTCAGCGTGAAACCGGTGGAAATCTGGCGGAGATCATCGATTCGCTGGCCGGATTGATTCGGCAGCGGTTTGAGCTACAGCTGCGGGTCAAGGCGCTTTCCGCGGAAGGGCGGATGTCCGCCGTGGTCCTCTTGGGACTTCCCATCGTAGTCGGTATCGCGCTTTTTAAAATGAATCCTGACTATATGGGCTTACTCTTTACCGATCCCGTCGGTCAAAACCTTGCGACCGTGGGGAGCATTCTGATGGTCGTCGGCGCGCTGGTGATGAAACGGATGGTGGATATTAAGGTCTAAGGAGCAACGCATGGAACTTCCTTTTCTTGCAGCAGTTGCCACATTCTTCTCGGTCATGCTGTTGGGCTCGGCCTTGTACATATACGTTGAACGACAAGAGGTCCTCGGGGTCTGGCGTCGACGCGCCGAGGGGCACAAGGACGGACTTGTGGTAGAGCCCACCTCCGGAAACATCCTTGACGCCGCGCAAGCACAATTGCAGGCTGTGCTCGAGTGGTTCGCAAAATGGAATCAGCCGTCCGATGCGGCGGAGGCGAACACCGTTCGTCGTCTTTTGGTCACAGCGGGCTATCGCAGCAGAAAGGCGCCGATTTTCTTTATCGGATCAAAGCTTCTGCTGGCGGTAATGATGGTTGTTCTCTTTGCAATGGTTCCGGTGAAACTTCTTGGGTTCCCCGGCACGACTACGATGCTCTTTTATTATGTCTGTCTGGCGGCGTGCGGTTATTATGCCCCTTCTCTCTGGTTGAAGCGCGTGATCGCCGAACGGCAGGATGCGTTGCAACGGGCCATTCCCGATGCGCTGGATTTGATGGTGGTCTGCGTGGAGGCCGGTTTAGGGTTGGATCAAGCGATCGCGCGAGTGGGGCAGGAGGTCAGTCATGCGCATCCGGCTCTCGGAGATGAGTTGAATATTCTCTCGCAAGAGCTGAGAACCGGCGTGCAGCGGCAAGCAGCCTTGCGAAACCTTGCCCATCGGACCGATCTTGAGGAAGTGAGAAACCTCGTCGCCCTTCTCGTGCAGACGGACCGGTTCGGGACCAGCATCGGTCAGGCGCTCAGGGTCCATGCCGATTCAATGAGAACCACGCGCCGTCTCAAGGCGGAAGAGCTGGCGGCGAAATTGCCCGTAAAACTTCTCTTTCCACTCGTGTGCTTTATTTTCCCAAGCATGTTTATCGTGACGATCGGACCTGCCTGCATTAGGATGGTGAGGGTGCTTTTCCCGGCGCTGGCCGGCCACTAACTTTCGCTGTACCGACGAGGAAGGTGAGAGTGGGCTCTTCGTCTCTGCGAACGCTCGGCGGCGCGGCCTTGTTGCGCCGCGCGCTTCTCGATGGAGGTTTTCCCGGAAGGCCTGACGGGCAGTTCCAGGTGGACTCGACCGCATGGAGCATCCTTGCCCTTGCCGCCTGCGGGGAAGGCACTGAGCTGCTTGATCCATCGCGGCGTTCGTTGATGCGTGAGCAACTTCCGGACGGCCGGCTCTGTGTGGACAAGACCCATTCCGCTTCGTTTTGGCCGACATCTTTGGCGGTTTTGGCCTGGCAGGATTCGGAGCCCTGCCGTGAGGCCCAACAACGAGCCGTCCGCTTTCTGCTGAACACGACAGGCTTTCACTTTCCTCGTGAATCCGACGCGCCATCGGGACATGACAGCCGGCTCAAGGGGTGGCCCTGGATCGATGAGACCCATTCGTGGGTCGAACCGACGGCGCTGTCCGTGATGGCGCTGAGAGCGACGGGATACGGCTATCACGATCGTGTCAAGGAAGCTGTTCATATGTTACTCGACCGTCAATTGCCCCATGGTGGTTGGAACTACGGCAACACGCTCGTATTCGGGAAAGAGCTTCACCCCATGCCGGAAAGCACCGGAGCTGCGTTGGCCGGTTTGGCGGGCCTGGCTGATCGCGATGTCCTTATGCCCAGCCTTACCTATCTTCAAAATGAAGTGACTCGATTGCGGACCCCGATTTCCCTCGGATGGAGCTTGCTCGGGCTGGCAGCGTGGAAGCGGTCACCACCGAACGCGGTGGCTTTGGCTGAACGATGCCTCGAAAATCAGGAACGTTACGGAGAGTACGAGACCTCGGCACTCTGCCTGCTTGTCCTTGGCGCACTTGCCATGGAAACCGGTGGTCAGCGTCCTCTTTTATCGGCTCCAATGCATAAAGGCCTTTCCGCGGCTCTCACTCAATAGGCAGGAGCATCGTGGACCTTCCGGCAGATCATCGAACCACCAGCGGACTTACCCGTCGCGACATCTTGAAGGCTGCAGCTGCCGGTCTGGCCATCGGCACCGGACTGCTGGTGGTACCCAAGCGGTATTTTCGTCTGCCGCAACAGGCGCAAACGTTCGTGGCGAAGGTTGATCGCTATCAGCTGGATATAGCCGGTGCTCTTTCGCGCGGGATGATGGAGTTGGGAATCGGTCGAAACGAAATACAAGGGAAGCGGATTCTGCTCAAGCCAAACCTGGTGGAAACAGCCTCCGAAGCCCCGCATATCAATACGCATCCGCTTGTCCTACGTGGAGCCATTGAGGCTTTTCTTCGATTGGGTGCCGCTACCGTGATGGTCGCCGAAGGGCCTGGCCACCGGCGAGACACGTTGGCCGTGTACGAAGAATCCGGCCTCGCCGAGGTCCTGACCGAAGATCGGATCACATTTCATGATCTCAACTACATCACCGGGTATGAATTGCCGAATGCCGGCGGTCGGACCACTATGAAGACGCTGACCTTTCCTGCCTTGTTCCAAGAGGTCGATTGGATTGTATCTGTAGCGAAAATGAAGACCCATCATTGGACCGGCGCTACCCTTTCGATGAAGAATCTCTTTGGCGTGATGCCGGGTCGGTATTACGGCTGGCCGAAGAACGTGCTGCACAAAGTGGGTATCCAAAGCTCGATTCTGGATATCAACGCGACGCTGAAACCTCACTTTGCGATTGTCGACGGGATCATCGGGATGGAGGGGGATGGACCGATCATGGGAGAGCCCAAGCAGGTCGGTGTCCTTGTGATGGGGCGTAATCTCCCGGCAGTTGATGCAGCCTGTTGCCGCATCATGGGTATCGATCCCTATAAAGTCTCCTATTTGGAGCGGGCCGACAATTGGTTGGGGCCGATCGGTGATGGATCGATTGAACAGCGTGGAGAAACCATTGCCTCCGTACAGACGAATTTTGAGCTGATCGATACGATACCGTCTCAACAGGGGATTCGACTCACTTGATGAGGAATATTATGCGTGCGTTTCTTCTACTTGTGCTCGTACTATGTCCAGTAGCCCTGTATGCAACGGAGGCTGAAACGCCATCTGCGCAGCAAGAACCACGGCTCTACGATCACTACCTCGCCTTGAAACGCATGCAAGAAAGTCTAGCTGGTCGTTCGTTGGAAGAACAGGCTCGATTGCAG
>CAYTAS010000114.1:0-9322 GCA_964435885.1 uncultured Nitrospira sp.
CTAGATGACTACAACGAGTCGTGCAAGTCGATGTGCCGGCGAGTCTTCCTTTTTGACAGTGCGAGAACCGCTGTGTTACAGTCTGCGGATCGTTGATATTCCAGGCGTTTTGACCATTTAGATGTGAAGGGTCATTGATATGAGTGGATCGCGGTCACATGTGGTTATTGTTGCAGGGGCAGGGCCGGCCGGTATGGCCGTCGCAAGTTCGCTTTCGAAAGCCGGACATGAAATCATTATTCTCAATCGAGACATCCGATTCGGAGGGCTGGCTGAGTATGGGATATTCCCCTCCAAGTTGAAACTCCGAGGCGGCCTCAAAAAACAGTATTGGGAGCTGCTCCAGCAAAAAAACGTGCACTATTTCGGCAACATCTCGATCGGGAACGGGAAGGATCTCACGGTCGATGATGTGCGTGATCTTGGAGCCGGCGCCGTTGTGTTCACTATCGGTGCGCAAGGGACCAAGGCTATCGGTGTCGAGGGGGATTCAGCGCAGGGTGTGTTTCACGCGAAAGATGTCGTGTATCACTATAACCGCCTTCCTGGCTTTGGCGACCGACCCTTTGAAGTGGGAAAGCACGTCGCCGTGATAGGGGCGGGGGATGTGATGGTGGACATTGCTCACTGGTTGATCCGTTATAAGAAGGTCGAACGTGTGACGGCCATTGTCCGACGAGGCCCTGTGGAGCGGAAGTACAATCCAAAGGAGATCCGTAGCATCTGCGCCAATATGGATCTAGAAGGGATCCGCGGCGAGTTCGAGCGTATCAAAGAGCGTCTGGCTAAGGTCGGACAGAATCACGATGAGGTTTTGAAGGGCTTTATGGACGAATTCACGAAGTGCGAGACTCCGGTCGCGGAGACAAAAATGGGGTTCCGCTTTCTCGCTTCTCCGAAGCGTATTCTGGTGGACGAACACAATCGGGTTCGCGCGCTTGAAATGGAGGATAATCGGTTGGATCCCAAGGGGAAGGATACCGTTGCGGTCGGGTTGAAACAGTACTATGAATTTCCCTGTGATTCCGTCGTGTTTGCCGTCGGCGACAAAGTAGATGAGACCGTCGGTCTTCCATACAAGAACGGCACGTTTATTACGAACCCCAATAAGACGGATAACGATCCTGATGATGCCCTTTTTCAGGCCTATGACGAGACAGCTGGGAAAGCGATGGACGGTGTGTTCCTTGCTGGTTGGGCCAGGAAAGCCAGCGAAGGCCTTGTTGGTGTGGCCAAGCGCGATGGCGACTGGTGCGCAGAGGTCGTGGAGCGTTATCTGGCGACCAAGAGCCTTGGAGGGGATATTAGAACCATGTTAGATCAGTTACATTCGTTGCTCAGAAAACGACAGAGTCGTCCTGTTGATGTGAACGGGTTGCGCGCGCTTGAAGTGGCGGAACGTTCATTCGTTGGAAAGACCGATTGTATCGGGGAATTCAAATTTTCGGCGAACCAGGACATGCTTGCCTGTATCGAACAGGGGAGGGCCTCATAGTCGAGGCTAGAGACGTTATCCATGTCCCCATTTCAGCTTCTCCCGCAACACCTCATAATAGTGGCTTTCCGGAAAACGAATCAGTCTGGTGCGATGGTCTGAGGCGTGGATTACCGCCGTATCTCCCTGAATAATGGCGACCCCAACTTGGCCATCGAGCGTTGCCATTGACCCTTCATCCTGACTCGTGAGGGTGACTTCAATCATCACATTACCCGGTACGATGAGCGGCCGATGGCTCAATGTGTGTGGACAAATCGGTGTCAAGATGAGGGCCTGCACACCAGGATTCATGATGGGCCCCCCGGCGGAGAGTGAGTAGGCGGTGGACCCCGTGGGTGTTCCGATGATAAGGCCGTCCCCTCTCAGCTTCGTGACGAATTGACCGTCGATTGCAATTTGTAGGTCGATCATACGGGCGAGGGTGCCTTTGCTGATGACGACATCATTCAGGACAATCCCTCGGGCGACGGTTTCTCCATGACGATGAACGTGCGTTGCCAGCATCAGCCGCTCATCAAGGATGAAATCATTGGCAAATACTCGGTCCAACGAGGGGTAGAGATTGTCCAGTCTGACTTCCGTCAAAAACCCGAGACCACCCATATTGACGCCGAGAATTGGAATGCTGCGTTCCGCCGCCAGGCGCGCTGCATTCAGGATGGTCCCGTCTCCGCCCAGAACCAAGAGCGCGTCTGCCTTCTCGGCCAATTGAGTTTTCGGCATGCCGCCCGGTTCGTTCAGTAATGCGGCAGAGGTGGTGTCGAGCAACACCTCAATGCTGCGGGCACGGAGCCAGGCAACTACCCCCAATAACGTACTTTTGACTTCCAGGAACTTCGGTTTGGTGAGAATGCCGATGCTCTTGCTTCTCATGGGCGTGCAGGACAGGCGGAGAAAAATGTGTGCGATTGTATCGAGATGTTTCTTTTTATGCAATGAGAAGCTTGCTCATTGCGTGACGCAATGAAGATCTCGGTGCGACAGAAAAACATGCGATAGTATCGTTGTGTCACCCGTCTCGTTATCCGCTCAACCTTGACTCTCCAAAGATACTGTGGTTAGAATTAGGCCAAGATTTTTCAAGGGTTTTGCTTGAGGGGCGACCGAAGTGCGCACTCACTAGGAGGAGGCAGGATGTTCGAACGATTTACTGACAAAGGTCGAAAAATCATCATCCTTGCTCGGGAAGAAGCCGAACGCCATCAAAACGATTATCTCGGCACCGAACATCTGGTATTGGCGATCCTCCGTGAGTCAGATGGGATTGCGCTGATGATTTTGAAAAAGATGGGACTTTCCACGGAGCAAATCAGGCTGGAAATCGAACGGAATCTGCCTGGCGGGGGGACCACGATGACGTTCGGGGAAATCCCTTTTAGTCCTCGTGTGAAGAAGGTCATCGAGTACGGAGTCGAGGAAGCGAGGTTGCTGGGCCATAATCATATCGGCAGCGAGCATCTTCTCCTTGGCCTTCTTCGTGAAGAAGAAGGAATCGGAGGGAAAATCCTTCGGAGCTTGGGAGCAAATCTTCTCACGGCGCGGCAATTGACTGTGACGTTCTTGCGGAAGTCGACGCCTCGGGAGAGGGATCGTAAAAGCAATACGCCGGCGCTCGACGAATTCGGCCGAGACCTGACTCAGTTGGCGCAAGAGGGGCAACTGGATCCGGTGATCGGAAGGGCCGATGAAATTGAGCGCGTCCTTCAGATTTTGAGCCGAAGAAGCAAAAACAATCCAGTGCTGATCGGCGAATCCGGTGTCGGGAAGACGGCGATCGTAGAAGGACTTGCTCAACGGATCATTCAATCTGAAGTTCCCGATAATCTGCTCTCTCGTCGGGTCATTGCCTTGGATCTCGGCTCCCTCGTCGCGGGGACCAAGTATCGCGGGCAATTCGAAGAACGCCTCAAAGTCGTGATGAAGGAGATTGTTCAGACTGGGAATATCATCATTTTTATTGATGAGCTTCATACGCTGGTTGGGGCTGGAGCTGCGGAGGGGTCCATCGATGCCTCTAACATGCTGAAGCCTGCCCTCTCACGAGGGGAGATTCAATGCATTGGGGCCACGACGTTGGACGAATATCGGAAGCACATTGAAAAGGATGGAGCATTGAAACGGCGATTCCAGCCGATTTATGTTCAACCACCCAATCTCGACGAAACGATTCGTATCATCCAAGGCCTTCGGGATCGATATGAGGAACACCATGGGGTTGAAATCACGGAAGACGCCATTGTCGAGGCGGTGAAGCTGTCCGATCGGTATATTACTGATCGGTTTCTGCCGGACAAAGCCATTGATTTGATCGATGAAACTGGTTCGCGTGCCAAGCTCCAGACATATGCGCTTCCTTCTGAATTGAAAGCGATGGAGCAGGAACTCAAGAAGGTGGCTCGAGAGAAGGAACTCTCGATCTCCATGCAAAACTTCGAAGAGGCCGTCCGGCATCGCGAGGAAGAAGAGCGGCTGCGCAAATTGCTTGATGAATCCAAACGCGAGTGGAAAAAGAATCAGGAAAAGAATAAGCCTGTGATCGGCAAAGAGGATGTCGCCTACGTGGTTTCTAAAATGACCGGGATTCCGCTCTTCAAATTGGAAGAGGAGGAATCCAACAAACTCTTGCGAATGGAAGAGTTCCTGCATAAGCGCGTGGTCGGGCAAAATGAGGCGATTTCTGCGGTGGCTCGTGCTATCCGGCGATCTCGGGCAGGCCTGAAAGAGGCCAAAAAGCCGATCGGCTCGTTCATATTCCTTGGGCCCACGGGTGTCGGCAAAACAGAGTTGGCGAGAACCTTGGCGGAGTTTCTGTTCAACAGCGAAGACGCGTTGATTCGTGTCGATATGTCAGAATATCAGGAAAAGTTTACGAGTTCTCGTTTGTTCGGCGCGCCTCCCGGTTATGTTGGGTACGAAGAAGGAGGGCAGTTAACGGAGAAAGTTCGTCGCCGTCCCTATTCAGTCGTCTTATTCGATGAAATTGAAAAGGCGCATCCCGACGTGTTCAACGTGTTACTGCAAGTGCTGGATGACGGGGTGTTGACTGATAGTCTTGGACGGAAGGTCGATTTTAAAAACACCGTCGTCATCATGACTTCCAACATCGGGACCAAGATGATTCAAAAGGGTGTCTCTCTTGGGTTCCAGAGTACGGAAGGAGAAGCTGCGCGGAAGAAAAAAGATGAGGTCCTCGGTGAGCTTCGAAAGTCGTTTAGCCCGGAGTTCCTGAACCGAATCGATGAAATTGTGATTTTCCATCAGCTAGAGAAAGAACAATTGTATTGCATCTTGGATATTCTTCTCCGTGAATTGAACCTCCGTTTATTGGACAAGGGCATTGAGATCGAGGTTGATGACGAGGTCAAGCAATGGTTGATCCAGGAAGGTTATGAGCCATTGTACGGAGCGAGACCAATGCGGCGAGCGATCCAACGTGCCATTGGGGATCCGCTCTCCGATGAACTTATCAGAGGACGTTTCAAAGAAAGTCGAAAGGTGAAAGTGGTGCTTCGGGACGGAGCCCCGACATTTATTGAGCAGGAGGCGATGGCCGGAGTGTAGTATCGCCGTGAGTGCCGGAGGTGTTATCTAGTCTGAAACGGCCTCTGCGGTTAACCGCCGCAGAGGCCGTTTCATTACGAAGCATGTGCGGAGTTCGGGTAGTACGGATGGATTGTCTCTCTGATCAATTAGGATTTTCTGGTTCTGCCCATCGGAATCCCGGGGTGGTTCTTGGTATCGAGTCTTCATGCGACGAAACGGCTGCGGCCGTAATGGATCATGATGGAGCGGTCTTGTCCAACGTTGTGTCTTCTCAAGTTTCCATCCATGAGAAATTCGGCGGCATTGTCCCCGAATTAGCGGCTCGAGCACATCTTGGTTTGATCGATCAGGTTGTGGAGCAAGCCTTGTCGCAGGCTCGCATCTCGAAACGCGAGCTTGGCGCGATCGCTGTGACTCAAGGACCTGGTCTTGCCGGTGCGCTGTTGGTCGGTATGAGCTATGCCAAGGCCCTGAGCTATGGATTGGGAATCCCGATTATCGGTGTCAATCATTTGCAGGGGCACATTGCCTCGGCGTGGCTCGCCAATCCAATGTTTCCGGTTTCGTGTATTGTCCTGGTTGTGTCGGGAGGGCACACGCATCTCTATCGTCAGGAACCCGATGGGTGCTGTGTTCTGCTCGGGTGCACTCGTGATGATGCCGCTGGTGAAGCGTTCGACAAGGGAGCTCAGATGCTCGGGTTGGAGTATCCCGGGGGACCAGCGATTGATCGGGTCGCTCGCTCCGGCAATCCAGAGGCGATTGCGTTTCCCCGATTTCGAGGAGGAAAACATAGCCTCGATTTCAGTTTCAGTGGTCTGAAAACATCACTCCTATACAAGTTACGGGAAATAACAGCTCCCCTGTCTTCGGATCAGGTCGCCGACTTGGCAGCGAGTTATCAGGAAGCGATCATACAAGTTCTGGTTGCAAAGGCATTTATGGCGCTCGAGCAGGGGAGGATGGCTGCCCTTGCAGTCGTGGGCGGTGTCTCCGCAAACTCGCGGTTACGGGCGCTACTACATGAGCGAGCCGATCTGGCACGCATTCGACTATCGATACCGCCGATCGAATACTGCACCGACAATGCTGCGATGATTGCCGCGGGAGGACGTCAACTGCTTATGCGTGGAGCGCAACCATCGATTGGTATGGATGTCAGACCGATGGATGCCCCACCATCGAACGCAATGGAACCCCGCAGGCGTGAAGGTTACGATTCCAAGAAGGAGGCGCCGTATTTCTAATATTCGTGGTCAGATCACAGGCCTTCGAGCGAGCCAGGTAGCGGCGGTTGAACGGCTTTACCGGCGTCGAGTTCCGGTCGATAAGGTTGTTTCATCGGAGCTGGCCAAAGCAGTGGCGCAACTCACCTGCGACATTCGTCGCCCTCTTGGGGTGTTGTTGACGAGACGTGGCCAGGTTCAAGAAGTGATCGTGGGAACGGAGTTGACTCTGTCTTCTACGACGATGACGCTATTTCGAGCGAATTCTCGATCTCTTCGCGGATTGCGCTTCATTCGTACGCAACTGCACGACCAACCGTTAAACCAGGAAGTACTCACGGATCTTGCATTTTTGAGGCTTGATCTCGTCGGTATTCTGTCCGTTGCTGAGGACGGTCGCATTGGCAACATCTACATGGCGCATCTACTGCCACCTGGCTCCACCGGTCAATTATTTAAGGTCCTTAAGCCCGTTTCCTTCCATGCCATGACGATCTCATGCGATGTGCTGATTAGAGAGCTCGAGGCTCAGCTCCAACGTGCCCGTGCCCATCATGAGGTGATCGACGGCAAGGAATCAGCCATACTGGTGAGCGCTTCAGCCAAGAGTCGGGCTGAGCAAGAAGAACATTTGACGGAATTGGCGGAACTTGCGACATCGGCCGGTGTGCCGGTGATGGATCGTATGACGCAACGTACGGCGGATGGGCATCAGCGATATCTTTTAGGGAGCGGAAAAATGAAGGAGGTTTTGATTCAAACGCTCCACCGAGGCGCAGACATGGTGATTTTTGATCAAACGTTGTCACCGGCTCAGCTCAGAGCAATCTCAGAAATGACGGATATTAAGGTGATCGACCGTACGCAACTGATTCTCGACATCTTCGCCCGGCGAGCCCATAGTCGTGAGGGGAAGGTGCAAGTAGAGTTGGCACAGTTACGCTACCTACTTCCGCGATTGTCAGGAAGTGGCAACCAATTGTCGCGTCTGGGGGGTGGCATTGGGACTCGAGGTCCCGGCGAGACAAAGTTGGAAACTGATCGACGGAGGGTGCGGAATCGCATTACGCATTTAGAACGAGAACTGGCTCAGTTTGCACGGCATCAGGACCAGCGGCGAGCCCGCCGCGGTCGACACGAACTTCCGGTCGTGTCGCTTGTCGGCTACACAAACGCCGGCAAGTCGACGCTTCTTAACGTGCTGACGAAAAGCCATGTTTCCGCCCAAGACAGACTGTTTGAAACGCTCGACACGACAAGCAGACGTCTGCGGTTTCCTGAGGATCGAGAGGTCATCATTACCGATACGGTCGGATTTATTCGTGATCTTCCAGAAGAATTAATTGGCGCCTTTAGAACCACACTCGATGAGCTGCAAGAGGCGGATCTTCTCCTTCATCTCGTCGATATCAGTGCGAGAGATATTGAGATTCAGCTCGAAGCGGTCGTGGCCATTCTCGATGAGCTGCGACTGGGTTCCGTGCCGAGGTGGCTAGTGTTCAACAAATGTGATCAGGTCCCGCCACAGCAGGTCGACGTGCTCTGTCGTCGGTTCGGAGCCATCGGGATTTCGGCGCTTCAGCCGGACACACTAGGTCCGCTCCTTGCTCGACTGAAAACATACGTCAGATCTTTATCGGTCTTAGCCGATAGGATGTCTCCAGTAGCTGGACAGGACCATGAGTTGACACTTGCGTCTCGTCGCTGACCGCTGCACAATCGGCCTGCTGTGAAGAAGTCAGCGCAAAAGAAGAAACCTTCAGTGCCAGACCATCCCGCACAGATTGCGAGACGTCTGCTGCGTGCGATGCCCGTATCAAGCATGGAGATCGATCATCGGTCGCCGTGGGAACTCTTGGTGGCAACCATTCTTTCGGCTCAGTGTACAGACCAGAGAGTCAATCAAGTGACACCGACGCTATTCAAACGGTACGGTACGCCCGATGCTTTGGCGGGCGCAACGTCGGGCGAGCTGCAGAAGCTCATCAAATCCACAGGGTTTTACAAAAGCAAGGCGAAGAACTTGATAGGCTGTGCTCATGCCGTTGTCACGCGATTCAGCGGCACGGTGCCTGATACGATGGAAGCGCTTACCTCGATTCCAGGCGTCGGTCGAAAAACGGCCAATGTCCTGCTTGGAGCGGTTTTTGGAAAACCCGGGATTGTGGTCGATACGCATGTGAAGCGGGTGGCCAACCGGTTGTCTCTGACACGCTCAAGCAATCCCGAACACATTGAGCGCGATCTTCAATCTGTGTTCCGTGAAACCGAATGGACTGCTGTGTCTCAGCGGTTATTACTGCATGGTCGCTATGTCTGCCTTGCGCGAAAGCCGCGCTGCCCGCTGTGTCCGGTTCACGATCTCTGTGAGTGGGAAGGAAAAGTATCGACATGATCACGAGCATGACGGGGTTTGGTCGGCAACAGGCGGCATGGGCGGATGGGACCGTGACGATAGAGGTGAGATCGGTCAATCATCGCTTCCTCGAAACGTCGATCCGACTGCCGAAAGCCATGACGAACTTGGAAGAGATTCTGAAAAAGACTATTCAGCAGCATTGTGCGCGTGGGAGAGTCGATCTGACCGTGATACTGCAGGGAAGTCGGGGCAGCATTCGTTCGCTCCAGCTTGACGCTGGTCTGGCGAAACAGTACCATGACGCTCTTCGTAGACTCCAACGCACACTCAAGCTGAAAGGCTCCATTGACATCGGATTGATGGCGGGACTACGCGACCTGCTTGTCTTTTCCGACCAACCGGCCGACGATCGCAAGCTGGCAAAATTGGTCGAGAAACTGGGACGTCAAGCCGTTCTCGACATGGCGAATATGCGAAAGAAAGAGGGGGCCCTGCTTGCTGAGGACATTCGCGATCGACTGAGACGATTGCGCGAGTCGAGCACGACGGTGTCTGTACGCGCGCCCATGGTTGCTCAGGAGGCCTTTGGACGTATGAAAGTGCGTGTAGAGAAATTACTGGGTGACTCAATTCCGGACCTTCCTCGGCTCAATCAGGAATTGGCTCTGTATGCAGATCGGTGTGACATTACGGAAG
>CAYTAS010000115.1:0-9289 GCA_964435885.1 uncultured Nitrospira sp.
TCGAGGCATGGGACATCGATATTGCACCGAACGGAGTGGGGTTGCCACATGGCCGAGGAACGGTGCAGCATGGTGCCGCTCTTTACGCCGCGAAGTGTGCGGCCTGCCATGGACCAACAGGAACGGAAGGGCCGAACGATCGTTTGATCGGCGGCCAGGGTTCGTTGGCCACGGAACATCCGATCAAGACCATCGGCAGCTACTGGCCCTATGCCACGACGTTGTACGACTACATCTTCCGCGCCATGCCATTCACCGCGCCGCAGTCGCTCACGGCGGATGAAGTCTATAGCCTTGTCGCGTGGCTCCTGCATCAAAACGGCATCATCCCCAAGGATGCGGTCATGGATGCCAGGACGCTTCCAGCCGTCACGATGCCCAATCGTGATGGATTTGTCTCAGATCCGCGACCGGATGTGCCACATGAACCATGAGACATGTTTGTTGGAACCGAACGCCCGATAGGAAAGATTCAAGACCAGGATGACCGGCCGGTCAGTTGATGATTGTGTCGGATGTGCCTAGCTATCGCGCGCCGAGTTTTAGAAGTGCGGCGTTCGCTTCATTCGGCAAGTATGCGCGACTTTCCCCCACGAGAGGATAAGGCGGCACAGAGAACGAGAAACTCCGCTGTTCCGTTTGCCTGTCGGAGATGCGAACCCATCTGGTGACGGGAGGATCAGACCTACGCGGCCAAGCCATGTCCGCTCGCGCTCCGCTGCCAAACGTAGTTATAGACACGTGAGGCGATCTCATCTGTCTCCGGCTCGGTAAACGGCGGTCGAGGAAGCGCTTCGTACAGCTTATCCAGAATGAATACCTTCACCTCAGCCTGTGTCGCCGCTTTCTCCGTCCAATCTCTCATCGGAGTCAGAAGGTCACGCAGCGCCGTGAGCAACGACTTACTGGCCTGCTTAAGGCGTTCACGGTCGCCTTTGCTAATGTTGTCTTTGAAGAGCAGATCGAACAGGGCCAGCTCATCGTCACTGAGCCCTTCCTCAGCTGCCCGCTTTTGCTCTGCATCCAGGCTAGCCGCAAGCGCCATCAGCTCTGAGAATGTGGCCTCAACGGTCGCCCGGTCTTTCTCTCGGTTATAGTCCGCGATAATCTCCTGATACTTTCTGTAAAAGTCCATCCGGAGCGGGTTTCTGGCGAGCATCTGTGCAAGCTTCGCCCCGACGATATCTCGGATGTCCTGCAAGGCCGCGTGCTTCCGTCGAACCTTCTTCGTAAACTCATCCTTGAGCTTATTGAAATCGATCTGACTCAGATCAACGGTAAGGCCCTCGGCATGATCTCCTCCCGGCTCTGCGGCACGAATGGCCTCGTTAACAATGCGATGCAGCTGTTTCAAAAGCTCTGTCACATCCGCTGTATCACGCCGCTCCGTCAGCTTCTTATAGATGGCCTCGATGTTGTCATGTCGCTCGGCATAGGCCAGGGCGCTCGGCTCCATCAGCAGCGTTTTGAAGCGAGCGAACACCTGTCTGGCCATGATTTCAAACCGGCGCTTGGCCTCGTCCGAGGTGTAGAGCGCGTCCACGGCGTCACGCAGGGCTTCGATGCGATCAAATCCCGTTGCGCCGTGGAGTCGGATCGCGTCGAAGCCGAGCCCGAGCAAATGCTTCTCTGCCGCCTCGATCGCTTGGAGTAGGGCCGCAACCAGGTCTGCAATCGGCGCCACGATGCCGCCATCCGCACCATCGTCGTCCTCATCACCGAGAGCATACTGAGCAAGTGCCTCCCGCAGGCTTTTTAGCATGCCGTTATAGTCCACGATGACGCCGCAGTCCTTGCCAGGGAAGACGCGGTTGGCCCGTGCAATGGCCTGCATGAGGTTGTGGGCCTTCATCGGCTTGTCGATGTAGAGTGTGGCCAGGCACTCCACGTCGAAGCCGGTCAGCCACATCGCGCAGACGATGGCGATGCGGAAGGGATGCTGGGGGTCCTTGAAGGCGTCTCCCACCAGGACGCGCTTGCCGTCGGGTGTCTGGAAGCCCGTCTTCATCACCACGCGGTGCGGGATAATGTCGAAATCCCATTTGGCAAAATCGCGCACCTCGTTCTGCGCCTCGCTGATGACGATCTCGATGATCGTGCTCTCCATCCACTGCACCTGCCCGCGCAGCGGTCCAGTTCCGACAGGAGCCGCTCCCGAATGTCCGAATCAGTGGCCGCGGCTAATTCGCCCTCCTTCGTGGGAATGCCTGCGCGAAGCCTGGCGAGCTTCGCCTTCCAGCGCAGCTCGATGCGCTGGAACATTCGCGCGCAGGTGATCTTGTCGATGCACACCAGCATCGACTTGCCCGTCTGCCATCGGGTGGAACAGTGCTCTATGAAGTCATCGGCTAGCTTGTCTAGACGGTCGTCGGCCGTGATCACCTCGTAGTCCTTGCCGAGCAGCTTCTCCAGCAGGGCCTGCTGATCCGGGTCGAGTTCCGACTTTTCGATCGCGTCGGCGATGCGGTCGTTGAGGTCCAGCCGGGCGATGCCCAGCTTCTCGCCCCGGTTCTCGTAGACGAGCTTGACCGTGGACTGGTCTTCTTCGGAGCGCTTGAAGTCATAGCGAGAGATGTAGCCGCCAAAGATCCGCTTGGTCAGCTCGTCGTGCTTGAACAGCGGTGTGCCGGTGAAACCGATGAACGAGGCATTGGGCAGCGCGAGGCGCATGTTGCGCGCGAACTTGCCGGCCTGCGTGCGATGCGCCTCGTCCGAGATCACGATGATGTTGTCGCGCACGCTGTAGGGTTCGCTCACCGGCTGGTTGAACTTGTGGACCAGGCTGAACACAAAACGGTGGTTGCCCTGCAGGATCTGCTGAAGCTCTTTGCCCGAGCCGGCGCGCGGCGTCTTCTCGTCTGTCACTCCGCACCCGATGAAAGTGCGCCAGATCTGGTCGTCCAGATCCTCGCGATCGGTCATCACCAGGAAGGTGAAGTTGCCGGGCACCACTCGGCGCACCTTCTCCGCAAAGAAGGCCATCGAGTAGGACTTGCCGCTGCCCTGCGTGTGCCAGAACACGCCCAGCCGACCGAGGTCGGGATGTGCGCGCTTCACCAGAGGCAATTCATCATCCTTGTAACTGCTCGTAACAAACTGAGCGGCGTCTTGCACGGCGGTTGTACTATCATCCGCCGCGAAGAGGAGCTCGGACCTGGGAACTGTATAAGAAACGAGTCGTCGCTCAGGAGGAAACTCCTGTTTCAAAGCTTCCTGCCGCAAGACGGATGCCACGGCGCTGTTCACGCCGAGCACCTGGTGGTTCCGGGCAACCACCTTGCGCGTGCCGCCGGGTCTGCTGTCGTCAAAGAGGATAAAGTTCTCGATCAGGTCGAGCAGACGCTCCTTCGCAAGGATCCCATCGAGTAATGCCTGAGTGTCCACCCTGGCCTTGTCTTTCTCGTTATTCCGCTTCCACTCAACAAAATGCTCCCACTTGCTTGTGATCGAGCCATACCGTGCCTGGTCGCCGTTGCTGACGACCAGAAAGGCGTTGTGATGGAAGGCATGGGCGATGCTGTGGTCGGACAGGTAATCGGTCAGGTTGTCGTCGAAGCCGGCGCGAATGTTCCGATAGACCGCCTTCAATTCGACGAAGACCAGCGGGAGCCCGTTGATGAAACACACGAGATCAGCACGCCGATTGTAGTGCGGCACCCGCACGCCCTGAATCTTCAGCTCGCGCACGGCGAGAAAGCGGTTGTTGCTGACATTCCGAAAGTCGATGACATGCACATGAGCATGCCGTGTCTCGCCGCTCGGATCCCGCCACTCGACCGGTATGCCGCCGCGGATGAACCCGTACAACTCGCGATTGTGTTGGAGGAGCGACCGGGCGAAATCGATTCGAGTCAGCTTCTCGATGGCTTGCTCTCTGGCAGAAAGAGGAATGTCGGGATTCAGTCGTTCCAACGCCGATCGCAGATCACGCACCAGTACGACCTCTCGCTCGGACACACGGCCCAACGTGCCGGCTGGTCCGAACGTTTCCTCGTTGTAGGCGTAGACGCTCTCCCAGCCGAGCCTGTCGCCGAGAAATTCAGCTAATGTCCGCTGGACCAGCCGATCTTCGCTGTTGATGCCAGTGATCATCTGCGCCTACCTAACCGGTTAGCCATGTCCGTCACGATGCCGAACGCTCGGTCCAGATCGAACGCACCGAAATCTTCAGCCCGTAAAACCGTTCGCAATTGAGGTTCTACTTGTTGTCGAAGAGCACTGAGCCGGCTGAACGAGACGTCCACCGGATCATTGCCCGGCACTCGAAGTTTGCTCTGGACCAGTCCAAGCAACTCGTCATCATCCGACTTCACACCTAAGGTACGAACGGCATAGTCGAGGTCGAAGAAGTCTCGCACCGCCGGTTCACGCCGAGATAATGCTGCTCGAAACTTTTCAGCAAACGCCTCTGTTTTGGAGATACACCGAATGTGTTTTGTCGGAATCAGAGTCTCCCCGGATACGGGATCGAGGAGGATCGTCTTCGTTTGCCCATTGACAGACGCCAGGATCAGCGGCTCACGCAAGCCGACTTCGATCTTGATCGTCTCTTCTCGTCCACCAAGGGATGATCCGTATCCGACGACCGCATTGTATTGCGTCGAGTTATTGGCGCCGGTCAGCGAGTCAAGAATCCTCCCGAAAGACAGCTGTTTGGGAAGGGCCGCCACGACATCTTTGAGCCTCCTCGCTTTCGCGCTCCTCTCTGATCGTGACGCATCGACCGGCATGGAAATCACAAAATCCAAGTCTTCGCTCATGCGATAGAAATCCGTGTACACCTTCGCCAGGCAGGTGCCACCCTTGAAGACTAGGTCAGCATGTGCCTTGGTTAAAGCTTCCAGCACCAACGTGCAAACATAATCCTTTTCGATCAAACGCGCCGGAAATCCATAGTGCTGGCTCGTGAAGCCGAGCGCTTCGCGAAAGATCTCAATCGGCTCGAAAAGCTCTGCCATGGTCCAGTCAGACGCCGTCGTTCATCACGACGCCCCAGCGCTGATTCACCTGCCCCCGTTTCGGTTTGCGGGGATTCCAGGGAATGGGTCCTCTCGTACGCGTCAGCGACCGCTCCAACTTGCGCAACAGCTTGTCGTCGATACCTTCCCGTTCCAACGAGGCCCCTATCCGTCGGATCGTGCCTTTATCGCCATAGCGCAGGGTGCAGGCGACCAGCTCCGCCGCGCTCACTCGCCGCGCTTTCAACTCGCGCCTGATCCATTCATAGCCTCGTGGGATGCCGTTGAAACGCGACCAATCGTACACGGCGTCCACCAACGTGCGCACCCGAGAGGAATAGACCGCCGGCTCCCCCTCCGGTGACGGAACCGTTGTCGTGTCTCCGAGTCGCTTATCCGCGACTTTGATCAATGTCATGTCCACCGCACCAATTTTCCAGTCTCCCGATATTCGATTGTTATAGGCGTACAGGCGGACGGGAATCTGTTCGTCAAAGCCGTAATAGTTGAAGGCGTTGGGGCCGGAGAATTGATATCGCCCTTTGCGCTCCTTCATCAGCGTGTTCAGGGCCAGCACTTCGTTCGGACTCCACCGACCACCGAGCGGGAGTTTTTGCGGTACAAGATACAGTCCGCGCTGAACGCGGGCAATCCATCCGGCTTTGGCCAGCCTACTGAGAACTTTTCGTTCCTGGCGCGAGGATAAATGCAGCGGGCGGACGAGCTCCCCTGCCCGGAGAGTCCGCAGTCCCCGCATCTGGACGTACGCAAACAAGAGCCGTTCGATCTTGCCCAAGCCCTTTTTCATAGGCTGCACTGTATGTTGCGGAAAGTACCCTGTCAAGGGATTATCAATGAAATAGGATACGAGTAGACTAGGCCGCAATTTCCCCGCTCATGAGGCGCGGCAACAGCAGGTCGCGGGCTGCGCGGAGTTGCTGGTTCATAAAGGTGAGCGTCTTCAGTTGTTCGACAGTAGACCGCACAATGCCATCGAATGTCTTGAGGAGGCCGTGTGGTGGTAAAGATGCTGGGTAAGCTTGCATTTGTTTCCAGTCCGCCCGCGGCATTTTTGAGCCTTCCCGCATGGTCTGGGCTGTCACCGCTACGAATGAGTCGCTTGATACCGTCATCAGGACTAATCCGTGCAGGGATGTTTCGCGCGGGCGGATAACGATCGCGTCTGAGGATGCAACCCCATCCATGAATGCGACACCTACTTTGTGGAAATATGGCCGGATCTTTCCAAAGAGGATCTCGCCTTCGCGAAAGCGGTGCTTGCTACTTATCACCTTATCGGCTGTCCCCCAATCGCTGAGGGAAATCGACTGCCGGGGCATATGCTCGAGCCCGATGTATGGCGTATCCGGCTCGAGCGCGTCTGGCTTTACTGATTTACGAACCTCCTCGCATAAATCACCTAGGGTCCTTGGCTCCCACCCCTCCGGCACGCCGTTGGTGATGCGAGTATGCTCGTGGCCAGGGAAACGGAGGCGGACGAACCACTCGCGGTAGAGCTGCCGCGCAGCCTCCTCCAACAGCGCCATCCGTCGCCGGTTGTTCTCGATAAGATCGTCATAGGCGGAGAGGATGTCGGCGATTCGGCGCTGAGAACTGCCATCAGGGCATCGCACCTTCAACTCATGTAGAACGTTGCGGTTGACGCCAGGTACAGCTGCTTTGTCACTCTGATAATCTCGCAGGACGTTCTGCAGAAAATAGGCGCAAAAACGCGGGTGATTCCCTTTGAAATCCGTGACGTAAAGCGCAGTGTTCAAGGGCCAGTAGTCTTCCCCAAGATAGAACACCTCGCCGATTGTGCCGTACCGACCGGTGACAACGCCTGGCGCTGTCGCCTTAGCCTCACTGTGACGACCGGTGATCCCGGAGGAAGACACCACTGGAACATCTCCATCTTGCCGCAGCGAGTCTGGCAAATCATGGCCACGCTTGAGGGTGAGCACGTCTCCAAGACGCGCGGCATGCCAGCTCATGCCCCCATCTCCTCGAAGTACTCCTGAATCTTCGCCGCCAGCTCCGCCGCCTCCTTGTTGAGGTCCGCCAGCTCGGTGTGGATGTCGCGCAGGGTCTGTTCGAAGTCGAAGTCCTTGTCCTCCTCGGGTGGGGCGACGCCGACGTAGCGACCGGGGGTGAGGCTCCAGTCGGCGGCCTCGATCTCCTTGCGGCCCACGAGCTTCACCAGCCCCGGCACGGCCTCGAGTTCAGCCTTGGGAAAGCGGTCTTGCAGCCAGGCCACCTGCCGGTGGAAATAGGCGGCGTGCTTCAACTGCTCCACGGCGGCCTTGCGCTCCTCATCGAGCTGCTTGACCATCTTGCCCGTTGCGCGGCGGTCATAAGCGTCGGCGAGGACCTCGTCAGCCGACCATTCCGCGCCAAGATCCGCCACTCGCGCGGCGAGCTTGTAGAGCAGATCCACCTGCTTGATGAGGCCGCGAATCGCCTCGGCAATTGGATCATAAGCTTTGCGGGCGCTGTGTTGTGCCTCGTTCTTTCCAGGCAAGGCCTTGGCGTACTTTTTAACGAAGTCTCCGATTTGGGCGAGGAGCTTCTTTTTGTCCGCCTCATAGAGCGACAACGCCTCGCGCAGTTCGATTACAGCTTCGGCGAGCGGCTGTTTCTTCTCAATGTCGAGCTTCTCATGATTCGCCACCACAGCGGCCAGACGGTCGAAGCGCTCGCGCAGTTCCGCAAGCCTTGTGCCAAACGCCTCCAGCGCTGCAGGAATTGCCTCGCTCTCCTTGCAGATGCGCCCAAGGTAGTCGCGCACGAGTGCAAGGAACCGGTCTTTCTGCCCTCGATAGAGCCACACGATCGCCGCGAGGTTGTGCATCTGCTCGGGGGAGATGTCGTAAATTTTGCGCGTGACCTTGCGGTAGACGTTGCGCGCATCGAGCATCAGCACCTTGTCCTTGCGGTCGGGTGGCTTCGCACGGTCGAAGTGCCACAGTTCGCAGGGGACGGGGCGGGTATAGAAGAAGTTTGAGCGGATGGAAATCATTACATCTACATCACCGGTCTCGACGATCTTCTTTCGTACCTCCTTCTCGCCATGCCCGGCACTGGAGGCCTGTGACGACATGACAAATCCGGCGCGGCCTTTCTCATTGAGATAGCTCCAGAAGTACGAGATCCACAGATAGTTGCCGTTGCCAACCTTTTTCTGCTTGTTCACGCCCGGCAGGCCGAAGGGCAGGCGCGGGTCACCCTTGACTCGTTCGGCGTCCACTAGGTCCACGTTGAACGGCGGATTGGCCATGACAAAGTCACATTTCCTCACAAGGGAATGTTCGTCCTGGTAATACGTGATGGCTTCGGCGATCTTGCCCTCTAGCCCATGCACCGCGAGATTCATCTTGGCGATGTGGATGGTGTCGCGATTCTTCTCCTGGCCGTAGAAAATGACCTTCTTCGCCGTGTCGCCGCCCTCGTGCTCAATGAAATGGCTGGACTGTACGAACATGCCGCCTGAGCCGCAGGCCGGGTCAAACACCGTGCCGTGGTTGGGCTCGATGACGTTGACGATCATCTGCACCAGCGATGACGGCGTGAAGAACTCGCCGTTGTCGTGCGCTTTCTGGATAGAAAACTTGGCGAGGAAGTACTCGTAGATTTGGCCGAAGACATCGCCTGTGGCCTGCTTGATCTGCTCGCTGTTGAACAGGCGCATCAGGTCTTCGAGCACCTTGGTCTCGAAGATGCCGTAGTCCTTGGGCAGCACTCCGACGAGCGGCTCGAACTCGGCCTCGATGGCGGTCATAGCATCGGTGACAAGCTTTGGCAGGTCCGCACCGCTGACGGCAGCCTGTTGCATAATCCAGTCATAGCGCGCCTTCTCCGGAAGGTAGAGTGAGCGCCGCGCGATGTAGTCGGCCGGTAGCACCTTGCGCTTGGGCATCTTCCCGCTCGCCTGGTCGGCCTCGATCTGCCTGTGAGCCGCGTCGAACCGATTGGCCGCGTGCCGCAGGAAGATCACCCCCAGCACGGGCATGAAGTAATCGCTGGACGTGAGCTTGGAGTTGGCGCGAAGGTTGTCCGCCGCTTCCCAGAGGTCGGTTTCGAGATTTTCGATATCTTTGAAGCTGCTCACGATGATGGGCAGTTGCGCACTCTTAGTCGCTTCGTTTTCGACACTACTGAATGTGGCCGGAAGAATACTCTTTCCCCTTCGAGAAATCACGCCCTCTGTAGCTGGCTCGCTCACGGCGGACGAAGTCTATGCCCTCGTTGCGTGGTTCCTGCATCAAAACCGCATCATCCGCATCTACCGCCGATCCAGATCGATCACGGTCAAATAGGACGCAAAGAGATTG
>CAYTAS010000116.1:0-8786 GCA_964435885.1 uncultured Nitrospira sp.
AGGCGACGATGCGCCAGGCTAGCTGGTTGCTGAACGCAGTGGAAGACCGAACGGCCCGAGCGATGCCACAGGGAAACTGTCATGTGATCGGAGCCATGAATTGTTGAGGTGCGCGATAGGTTGACCGCATGAGCTAGTCGCAATCGAAATGGAAAGCAAGCCATGTCACGATAAATGCCTACCCGTCCATTGATACGGTGTCTGATCGTGTCAGCACTGAACGTCAGTCAAACAGGTCGGCGTGCGTACCTGTACATTCGAGGATGAGAAACGTGGCTTCAATTCTGTAGATGAGAAGCCAGTCTGGTTGGAGTGCGACGCAAGACTTATGTGCCCGTGCGGCCTCTGAAGGCGCGAAAGTCCTTGAACGATGGGAGTTTCTTGGGATGCTTCGCTTCTTCAAACGCATCCAGCGTGCGGGCGTTCGGAATCATGAGAGGAAAGGGGATGCCCTGGTGGAGGTCGACCTGGGCATAAAAGGTACGAATGGCTTCGGCTTCAGTCAAACCGAGTCGCTCAAAGACCTTCATGGCCTTCTTCTTCAGGCCAGCATCTATACGAGTATTGATGCGGTCAGACATAGCTACCTGTCCGGCTTTTCTCATGTTCCCAGTACGCCAGTGGTCGTGCTCATGAAAGATGGTTCGCGATAGTCCTCATGTGTCACGCTGCCCTCAATCCCCTGAAGAACTGTCGCGATTCTGAACGGACTCACACACCACACTCGCGTACCTACCTCTTCTCAATACCGTGTTGCGCCTCCCACCGACGCTGTGGGCACTGTACGACTCCTGAATCTGTGGCAGGGCGTCCTGCTAATAGTATCCAGGCTGGCTCCGGCTATAAGGATCACGTTGTGAAGCCGGCGGAGGTTCGTCGTAACGAGGCTGTTGACCAGGCTGCGACGATCCCATATTCACGTTGTCATAACCAGGCGCAGGCCGTTGCCGACCCGAAAAGGAGTCATCGGCACAACCAGCGATCATGGCACCCGCCAGAACAGCAAAGGTCAGCGCGCATAGCATACGAATCATGCGAAACCTCCTTCGTCATTCGGAATGATTTCAATGCATTTTTCATCCAACCAGTCCGAGATGTCCCTATTTCTTGCCACGCATCGTCTTTTCAATCTTGCCATGTATCCCATCCGGTGCGCAAAGGTAGATGTGCGAACTCATTTTGGGAAAGGAGACATGCGACGAGGATTGGCCATTCACTACTTTTCACAAGTACGGCGCCGTACGCATACAGCACCGCCCTCTTTCTCACATGGCACGGAGTTGCCGGACCACGCGACACTCGCCGTTCCCCTCCTCAACGATGCTGCCCCGCACGCTACTCCTCGCTCACCTTCGAAGAGCCGAGCCGACCATGAACGGCCTGCGATACCGGACTCGCACAACCACCTCTTCTCAACATCATGTTGCGCCCCTCACCCAGGCGGGGGCGCAACACATCTTTGAATCTGTGGCCACGAACGCCTGCAAGCGTGACACCGTCCGAGGTGGCATGGTTGCCACGGGTGTGGCCACACCCCCTGACGAGCGACGGCTCTAGACTCGGCACGGTCGGGCCGCGTCGCGCGACACGACGGTGCCCGATCCCCCATGGCACGGCGTCTCCGGACGCGGTGCCTCAGAGGCGTGACCGCCTAGCCACTTGCCAAGCCTACTGCAATTCATACAGCTTGAGTGGTCAAGGATGCAGAGCAGAATCCTTAGCTGGACATCCTGTGTCGTTAGAACTCGAACAAGAACGGGCCGGTGTGCGGTTCAAAGTTTTCCTCTCGGTCAGGTGTTAAAACCAGATCGGTGAACAGTTTCGCATCGATAAACCATGACCCGAGCTGGCCGGGAGTATTCCCTTTCTGGATAAAAACGTTTGCATTTATCTGTAAGTGCATGCATATTTATCCATACCCATGAAGCGCCTTGAACTAGATCGCCAAGCTAAAGCCGTGTTTCGCCGCCATCGGGGCGTGTTGCGGACCTCACAAGCCCTGAAGCTCGGGATCCATCCACGCATTCTCTACCGCCTTCGTGACGCCGGACGGCTTGTCGCAGTAACCCGGGGAGTATATCGGCTGGCCGACCTGCCTGAACCAAGCCATCCGGATCTTCTGGTCGTCGCACGTCGAGTCCCACAGGCCGTCATTTGTCTCATCTCGGCACTCTCCTTCCATGGTCTCACCACCCAAATCCCGCACGAGGTCCAGATTGCGTTGCCTCGTCGGACCCGGTATCCACGGCTCGACCATCCTCCACTTCGCGTGTTTCTCCTGACGGGTGCCGCATACACTGAAGGGATCGAAACGCATTCCATCGAGGGGATTCCCCTTCGTGTCTACGGCCCAGCAAAGACAGTGGTGGACTGCTTCAAGTTTCGAAACAAAATCGGCATTGACGTGGCCGTGGAGGCGCTACGACTGGCCCGTGAGAGGAAGCGCGTGACGCCCCGTGCACTCCTTCAATATGCCCGCCTCTGCCGAGTTGAACGTGTCATGCGTCCGTATCTGGAGGCGCTGACCTAATGGCCGGTCCTCCATCCAATCTGCCGGCATCAATTCATCAGCGGCTGCTCAATCACGCGAAGGAGCAGGGTCGTCCTCTTCAAGAGTTGCTCCAGTATTTTGCCATTGAACGATTCCTCTTCCGCCTCAGTCAATCGCCGCATGCCACCCGGTTTTATCTCAAGGGGGCACTCATGCTTAGGCTCTGGGATGCGCCCCTGTCGCGTCCGACGATCGATGTGGATCTGTTGGGACAGCAGGTGTTGTCCCAGGATGAGCTGGAACAGGTCATCAAGGACATCTGTGTACAAACGGTGCCGGATGACGGATGCCGCTTCGAGGCAACCACTGTACGAGCCCAGCCCATTCGTCTTGAAGATCAGTATGGGGGCATTCGTGTCACGTTCATGTCCCACATTGGGAAGATCCGGCTCAACATGCAGGTGGATGTCGGATTTGGTGATGTCATCGTTCCCGGGCCGATTCCGATCGATTTCCCGGCACTCCTGGATTTTCCAGCCCCTCATCTTCTGGCGTATTCCCCTGAGAGTGCGATCGCAGAGAAATTTCAGGCGATGGTGATCCTGGATTCAGCAAATAGCCGAATGAAGGATTTTTATGACTTTTGGCTCCTCGCCAAAGGTCATCCATTTGAGGGCTCTGTCCTGAGCCACGCGCTCCAGACCACGTTTGTGCGGCGACAGACTCCGTTTCCGGTGGACATCCCCACTGCGCTGACAGATCGCTTTGTGAACGATCGCCTCAAGCAAACGCAGTGGAATGCCTTTGTCCGGAAAGGCCATCTTGCTGCTGAACAAGTGTCACTCGGTGAGGTGGTGGAGCTCCTTCGAGGCTTCCTGATGCCACCAATGCAAGCCGCTGCCAAGAAAGAGAGTTTTCACCATCATTGGCCAGTCGGCGGGCCATGGACGTGACGTGGTGGCCCGGAGTTCGGACCACAATTCAAAGCAGAGAATGGGGTCGGTGTCGATTGCGAACGGACAGTGCTAAGGCGTCGTCATGGAAAAGGAGTGACAGCCATGATGACGTGCGCTAAGTGTTTCAAAGTATTAATAAGCGTTTTCCCCTAACCTTCTAGAGAGAAACCCTACGTGTTCCCGGCGTGTTCTCTTGGGAGCAAAATTGGGCTAAATTCGCCTTAATTGAGCGGAGCAAAACTGAGCCCAATAAACCGCGCAATACCTCTCCTAGAGCGGCGTTTCACTCATTGAACAAGGACTTAGGAGGGAGAGTCAGAACGGCTTAGAAGGCTGATGCTCTATCCGACTGAGCTACGGGCGCATGCTCTTTCTGCGGTATCAAGCACCCGTCGGATGCGACGCCGGTCTGAATCGAACGGCCGGTCTCCGTCAAGTAGAAGCTCGTTGCAACTCGCCGTTCGGTGAATCGAGTTGGATACGAAGTGAATCTTTTTTGATCCACCACTCACCTCTTCACTTGAATCCGCCCACAGGAGCCCTCACCGACCCAGGAAACGTTAACAGTGCTCCCAAACTAAGTATTACGCCCATGGGCTGGTACCGTCGGGCTGGTGCTGCACAGGTGGCTTGGAACTTGCTGAGAACTAAGAGACGATGGCATCACGCGCGTACCCAAAAGTGAAAAGAAGTGGGGATGCCGCCTTGATAGCGACCGAAAAATAGAGCGAACCGCATTGGTGTCAGTTGTACGGCGTATACCAGAGGACAAGACCTACAACCTTAGCCGAGAGAGGTGTGATCATGACGATCTCGAAATTCGTTGGAGTGTGTATCCTGGCGGCTTTGACGACCGGATGTAGCTCGGCGTCCGACATCTCACTCACCGCAACGAAGGAGAATCCGGACGCGATCGAATGCCATGCTCCTGGTACCCCACAAGGGGCAATCTGCAATTATCGGCTTGTCGTGAAGCACCTCCACGACAATGTCTTCCAAGGCCACGTTGATCCAGAGCTCGTAATGCTCAGCGAGCAATATTGCAGAGACGCTGCAAGGGACCTGAAGTCCGGCAATGACCCCAGTATGGTCACAAAGGATGTCACATGTCAGAACGCGGCATCGTATAAGTACACGCGCTATGAATTCGAGATCGATGACGAACGGCCGAGAGATGGCGCGGCCATCGATCTTGTAAACATTCCGAACACCAACAAAATGAAAATAGGGCACCTGGGCCCTCAGCAGGATAATATCGATGTGAGTCGTGTCCCAGACATCGACACCATGAAGGCCAAATCCAACTAACCAGCAGACACGCGACGGGAGGTAGCGCCATGCGCATTCAAACCTTGATCACATCGTTCGTCCTTGCCACGCTTTTCTTTAGTAACCAGCTCGTACTGCTGCCTGGGCAAGCGCTTGCCCTTCCCTGGTGCGGGTGCGGTCGCTGTTACCTGGCTCAAACAGGGGTCTGTACCTGTAAATCTCCGTACTACTATTGCGCGGATGATTCCGATGCTGCGGGCTTTCCCCGCCTGATCGACAGCCAGCCGATACAAACCAGTGTGATCCTCGAAGGCTTCGTGCCCGCTCAGATCAACTCGGAAAGTAATGAAACCGTTACTCGCCTGCTGAGTAGAGGAACGTGTTTACATGGCCAGTCTAGACTCACCCTATTGAGTCAGGCCAGACGGAACGTGACGATTATGCCTATTCGCATCGAGAGCCACCCGCGTCATCTGATGCCATCGCTCTTCCGATTAAATTGAGATCCATGGAATATGCCGGAGGGTGCATACGGCCGGTAGGTCCGAGACGACTTACCGCAGATGCACACTCCGGTTGACTCTTCATACGTTCTTACCCCCCCCCGCAGATCGTAGCTCGTCACATAGGATGAACCGTGACGAGTTGGATAGCGGCGCTTACCCTTCAGATTACAGTATATTCCCCTTAGGACAGATCCATCCGATCAGGCATGAAACATTGGCGCGACGACGTACGGCTGACAACTTGAAATGAGATGTGTTAGAAACCAGGACTCCCTGGAAGCCGAGGTGCGGTTGTGTGCCGAACGCCTCAGCCACAACAGTGGTTCGTTCTCTGGTCAACTCAGGCTCATTCTATGCCCCTGTCAATCTTCAAAAACGTTGGTCCCCTCCTAACGATGGTCGCGTTGGCAGAATTCTGGTGCGCAATCGCACTCTCTCAACCGGTACCTCCTATGACACCGTCGGGGATGAACACTCAGATCGATCCTACTTCGACGGCATCTCCAGGACAAGTCCAATACGATATCACCGGCGGGACCAGAGCGGGCACCAACCTATTTCACAGTTTCGGGACCTTCAACGTTCCCACCGGCGCGGTTGCCAACTTTCTCAATGACACCGGCTTAACAACAACGAATATCCTGAGTCGTGTCACCGGGGGGCAGCCCTCCACGATTTTGGGCACGATTCAAACCAGTGGGTTTGGACAGGCCAATCTCTTTCTCATGAATCCTGCCGGAATCGTGCTTGGTCCATCGGCATCGCTGAATGTCGGAGGATCGGTTGCCTTTACGACGGCAGACTATCTCCGGTTAGCGGACAACGGACGGTTCCACGCGCTTCCCGATATGGCAACAGATGCCCTCTTGTCGACAGCGCCTGTCGCCGCCTACGGTTTCTTAGGTGCCCATCCTGAGAGTATTACGGTGCGGGGCAGCCAACTCACGGTACAGGAAAGACAGGGCCTTTCGCTCGTCGGCGGCACGATCACCATCGATGCGGGAAAACTGACAACCGATGGTGCTCGTTCCGGCCCGCTCCGCCCCGAAGTCAATCACATCAACCTAGCCGGCGTGGCGTCACCCGGAGAAGTGCTGGTGGGAACGTTGGACTATGCGGCGAATGTCGCGGGTCAATCGCTTGGAGCGTTAGGGACCGTTCACATTTCAGATACCTCCGTTCTCGATGCGAGCGGAGCCGGCGGCGGAACGGTCCATATTCGAGGCGGCCGGTTTGTGATCGAGAACTCCAGAATCTCCGCCAATGTCACAGGTTCTGGCCCCATTACGAACGGAACGGAATCGGTCGCGAGCGGCATCGATATTGGGGTGAACCAGGATGCAGTGATCCGAAATAATGCCGTCCTTGAAACAAATATCTTGGGGACGGCTACGCCCAGTGTTACGTACTCGGGTGTGCGCCTACAGGCCGGTCGTATCGAAATTGCCGGATCAGGGTTCCCCCCATCTTTTACCGGAATCCGATCTAATGTGGGAACCGACGTGCAGGGACACGCGCAAGGAGGTAAGAGTGGAAACATCGTATTGGAAGCGGACTCTATTCTAATTAATGGAATGGGGGCGCTCGAAACGATCGTCCATGGAGCCCCCGCTCAACCCGATGCATCTCCCTCGATCTCCCCGACGAGCACAGCTGGAGGGATTACTGTCACGGCGGATCGTGACATCGAGCTCAACGGTTCCATGATCCGATCCTATATTACCTCTCACGCAGGTACATCCGGGGATATTACCCTCACAAGCAACCACGGCAATATCGTTGCAACCGGCGACTTGGTGTCATTCACGTCATTTAACGTGTTTTTTGCACAGTCACTCCAGAGCCCTGGAACTGTCGGAACGGTGAGACTTACTGCGCCAGATGGCGATATCCGGCTCGGAGGAACGCTAATGACGCTCACGCTGCAACCAGTACCTGATGGTCTCCCGGTGCGGGAAGCCGGCAGCGGCCAAGTATTCTTCAATGCTCGCAACATGGAGCTCAGGGACAATTCATGGGTGCAGATGGATAACTTTTCCACGCTTCCCGCGGGGAGTTTCCACATTTCCCTGACAGGAAACTTGACAGTCACAAACGCCCAGATTTTGACCACGGCGCGGGGGTCTGCACAGGCAGCAGATCTCAATGTCCGTGCGAGAGACGTCGTAATCCAGGATAACGCCCTTCTTTCTACCGAAACGATGAGTCGGGGCGATGGAGGACGATTGAATCTCATCGTGGACAATCTTCAGGTCCTCGACGGCGGACAACTGCGAAGTGGAAGCACGATTCCACCTCCGCCTCAATTTCCTGGTGCTCCACTGCTTCCCATTCCATCAGGCGCAGGACAAGATATCACCGTCCAAGGCCAAACAGGTCCGGCGAACTCCGTGAGAATCGATGGACAAAGGAGCGGCATCTTTAGTAGCGCTGAGGGAACCGGCCCTGCCGGGAATGCCTTTGTGAGCGCCCATACTGTGACATTACAGAACGAGGGTACCATCGCCGCTTCCACAAAAGGGCCGGCCTCAAGTGCGACCGGCGGCTCGATCATCGTCAACGCGACGAATGAGGTGACACTGAGCACCCGCGCCTCGATCACGGCCGGCAGCGTCGTCGATCCCAAGACTCCAAACTCCGGCAGTGCCGATGCCGGAAACATTTTCATCAACGCCGGTCAGCAATTGGAATTACTCGACCAATCCTCGATTGCCACAACAACTCAGTCATCCAAGGCGAACGGCGGTAATATCGATATCCAAGCGATCGACCGTGTCCGGCTTGTAAACAGTGAGATCAGCACGTCCGTGAAGGGTGCGGAAGGCAGTGGTGGCAACATCTTCATCGATCCCAATGTGGTGATCTTACAAGGGAGCGAGGTTACTGCGAAAGCCGTTGGGGGTGCCGGTGGAAACATTACCTTCGTGACTCCCCTGTTCCTGGCAGACTCGGTCAGCGTCGTGAGCGCCTCATCGGAACGTGGGCCCAGCGGAACCGTGACGATTCAATCACCCACATCGAATTTGAGCGGCGCCGTCGGACAGCTGGTATCGAAGACGAGTCCGCCTCAGATGCTGCTGCAAAACCGATGTGTCGCCTTAGGCAGCCCCGCACAGAGCACCTTCATTCTTGCCGGACGCGATGCACTCCCTTCCGACCCAGGCGGCTGGCTCACCAGCCCGGTGGCAATAGAACACTGGATGGGAGAGGAGACGGAGCATGCGTCAAGTCTGATGGTGCAGAGAAGAGAGCCGAACAACATGCCGACACTGGCCGCTCAAAGCAATGAGACGAACGTGCTTTCGCTGCGACGACTCACACCGCCTGGCTTCTCGGTGCGGACGTTTGCGGTTGCAAACACAGGCTGTCCTTCCTGACTGTTACTCGCCCGATAGAAGCTACAAATCTGACGTGATGAACTGAATCTAAATCGATTCGAAGTGAATCTTTTTAGATTCACCGCACTCCCCTTCTATCAACCTCCTACGTAGTGACTCCACTCGATTGAGGAATCGGTAACATCGCCCAAGTACTACGTATTTCCAACATATGGGAGTGGCGTGA
>CAYTAS010000117.1:0-8606 GCA_964435885.1 uncultured Nitrospira sp.
AGAGGAGGGTGGATATGGACGACTCGACGCCACCTGGCCCATCAGGCCCACCGATGTCAGGGTGGGTTTCTCGTCGGTCACGCTGACCGGTTCTTCGCTGGCTGTGCCGCATCGGCACGGACGGTCCTTCTCAAGTAGAAGGGCGAAAGCCGTTGAAGCGGAGAGAGCTTCGGGAGCGTGAGGAACACAGGCACCGGGGTTGACGAGGTCTCCCCCGACTGGAATCCGAACACCGCCAGTATCGCGTGGGCCTTCTGGGCCGCGACAACTGAAATCACTATCCGGCGTCCTAAGCGCCGAACACGGGCGACCTCCCACCACAGCGCAAGGTCGCCCGTGCTTTTTCCAAGTCGACTCTCAATCGTCTAAGCGGCTGCGAAAAGAGATCGTTCGTGTGGGCTCTCACACACGGTCTGGAAAGTCAGAGATAATGCCGTCCACACCGAGCAATTTTGTCCTTTTGATCGCAGCCGGTTTGTCTACGGTATAAACGAAGACCATCACGCCTGAATCGTGGAGGCTCTGCACGAGGGCTTTCGTCACCGTGTCGATGCGAACACCGACATGAGTCGCCTGGAGCTTGCGGGCTGTGGCACTGGGGTCCTCGGGTAGTCGTTTGAACAACGCCAAGGTCAGAGCCTGCGGATCGATCCTTCGCACGTGTTGGAGCTCTTCGTGTAGAAAGGATGCGTAAATCGCAGGTCCGATGAAGCCGCTGCCACGGACCGTTGCGCAGGCATCGTACGCCAGGCCCGGCACTTTGAATTCCAGGATCAACCCGATCCGACCACTGGCCATGGCGAGTGTCTCCTCGAGCGTAGGGACCTTCTGGCCGCATCCAGCATCCAATTCTTGGGTGTCTTCCAGGGTGAGGTCGGCGATGAATCCCATGCCACTCGTGGTGCGGTCGACCAGTTCATCGTGCAGGAGCACGAGCGTTCCGTCTGCAGTTCGTCGGACGTCGACTTCTGTGAAGTGGCAGCCAAGTGTGATCGCGTGTTCGATGGATGCGAGCGTGTTTTCGGGCCGGTAGCCGCCGGCTCCACGATGCCCGATGCGAAGGACTTCACGGTGGGGGCTTTCTTTTGCCATGGTGCTGCCCTACCATATCGCAATGGCTGAAAAAAAATCGAAAAAATCGTCGTTGCCCAACGGGCCCCGACGGCGTCGGAAACCGGTCGGAGCTTCCATTGGCTTGGCTCCGGTCGAGTTACAGGCCGCTGCACCGCCTGGAGTCGTGGCTCAGCTGCATCAGGAGATCGAAGAGGACGGAGGGAAAGTCCTCTCGCTCTATCGCGAACCCTATGGTGGCCGTTGGGTTGCGCTCGCCGCCTTACCGATTGAGCTGGTCGAGCCGACACCCTATCAACGGAATATCTCCGACACGCATGTCCGAAAGTTGGAAGGGGTGATCGGAAAAATCGGTCGGTTTCTCGATCCCATCATCGCGGTGCGAATCGCGAAACCCGACCATGCGGCGAAATATTGGACACCGAACGGCAACCACCGCCTGTCCGCCATGCGGACTCTGGGTGCGAAGAGCATCATCGCGATCGTCGTTCCAGAGGCGGCCGCCGCCTATCAGATTCTGGCGTTGAATACGGAAAAGGCGCACAACCTCCGCGAGAAGGCGTTGGAAGTGATCCGCATGTATCGTGAACTGGCGCAACTCGATAGGGCAACGGAAGACACATACGCACTGGAGTTCGAAGAGCCCGCGCTGATCACGTTGGGTCTGTGCTACGAAGAACGGCCTCGGTTCAGCGGAGGGGCCTACCACCAGGTGATGAAGCGGGTGGACGAATTTCTACAGAAACCGTTACAGGCTACGCTGAGCATCCGCCAGGAACGGGCTAAGACCATTCTCGATTTGGACGATCTCATCGTCAAACAGGTCGAAGCCCTTAAAGCCAAGGGGCTGACCAGTCCCTATCTAAAAAGCTTCGTCGTCGCCCGCGTGAATCCTATTCGGTTCCGCCCCAAAGATGCTCCGCCCTTGTCGTTCGATGACGCGCTCGACCGGATGACGCAGGCTGCGACCAAGTTCAATCCCGACAAGGTCAAACTGGATGACTTGGCGAAGTCGGGTGGCACACCTGAAGATTCGGAATAGTGGCCTCTGCGGCAGTCGTCTTGTTTCTGCACCAAGAGCCCCTTTAGAATAAGTTCTCGATTTTGCTCGCAAGGAGGATGTTATGAGTCTTGCCGACAATAAATGTGTGCCCTGTCGGGGCGGGGTGCCGCCGGTACCGAATGATCGCGCGCAGGCGCTATTGAAAGAACTCGGACGAGGATGGTCGCTGAACGGGCAGGGTCATCTGGAACGGCTCTATACCTTCCCGGATTTTGCCAAAGCGCTGGAGTTTGTAAATAAGGTCGGGGCGGTTGCTGAGGCAGAGGGCCACCATCCTGATTTGTATCTCGCGTGGGGAAAGGTCAAGGTGGAGATCTGGACACACAAGATCAATGGCTTGACTGAGAGCGACTTTTACCTAGCCGCCAAGGCCGATCGGGAATTCGAACCGTTTCGAGCGACGGCAAGCTAAACGCCTCCCAGTTTCTTGCCATGAATGTACGAGGCAGTAGATGAGCGACGGAACACAAGTGGCGCTCGTCAACATGCCGTTCAGCTATGCTAAGTATCCCTCCATTCAACTCGGCACGCTCTCCGCCCTGCTCAAGTCCAACGGAATTCCCGTCGATTGCCACCATCTGAATGTCCGGTTCGCCCACCTGATCGGTGTCGAGTTGCACGAGTCGATCTGTGAGAAACGGGCGCTGTTCGGCGAGTGGCTGTTTGCCTCCCTCTTGTTTCGCGACCATCCAAAACGAGTGGAATATCTGCAGGTCTTCAAGCCGGTTTTTGAGCAAGTCGCCCAAGAGAGTGGGAAACTGATTGGTTATTTCGAGGAGATCGCCTCGCGCATTGCGCCTCAGTTTCTGACCTGGGCGCTGCGGTCGATCGATTGGGGACAATATAAGCTCGTCGGCTTCACCTCAACATTCGATCAAAACGTCGCAAGCCTGACGCTGGCAAAACTGATCAAGGATTTGTATCCAGAGGTGACTCTCGTCTTCGGCGGAGCGAACTACGACGGCGAAATGGGTCTGGAATATTTTAGGGCGTTTCCCTTCATTGATCACGTTGTCGTCGGGGAGGGGGAAGAAAGTTTCCTGCCGTTAGTCCGTCAGATTCTGGCCGGTCAGACAGGCGAGTATCTAAACGGCGTGACCGCTCGGCAGGGTCACAAGCTGATCCTCACACCGAACACCTCGCTCTTTTCCGATTTTGCCAAGACCGGCCCTCCTGATTACGACGACTACTATCGTCTGCTGGAAGAGCTCGGTCAGCCAGCGAAGGGACTAGATCGCATCCTGTTGTACGAGGGCTCACGCGGCTGTTGGTGGGGCGAGAAACATCACTGTACGTTTTGCGGGCTCAATGCGCAGAGCATGAAGTTTCGGGCGAAGGCACCGGAGCAGGTATTACAAGAACTCGCCCATCTCTCTGAGCGCTATGATGCGGTTCGCTTTCGATTGGTCGATAACATCATCGATATGGGCTATATCGATGACCTGTTCGGCAAGCTTGCCGCCGACCATTGCGATCTGGACGTGTTTATTGAAACGAAGAGCAATCTGCAGAAGCGGCAAATCAAAACTCTCGCGGCTGGTGGGGTGAAGTGCATGCAGCCCGGACTGGAAAGTCTGAGCCTCACTCAACTGCGCGCCATGGACAAGGGCGCCACGCCGATGCAAAACATCGTGTGCCTCAAGTGGAGTCTTTACTATCGCGTGACGGTACTCTGGAATATTTTGCTGGGGTTTCCGGGGGAAACCAACGAGGATTATCAGCGCCAGATGAATCTGCTCCCCTCACTGCTTCATCTCCAGCCGCCCGAAGCCACCGGAAAATTTTGGCTGCAGCGCTTCAGCCCCTATTTTACCAGGCCGCACGACTATGGCGTCCGCATCACCGGGCCGGGAACGGCCTATGAATATGTGTACGATGCGCGGCAGGTGGACTTGAAGAAGATCGCCTATGATTTCGAGTATGAACTCGACAATTGGCCGGTGGACTCGCATGTGTATCAGGAGTTCGTCGCTGCCATCGAAAGCTGGCAGCAGATGCATAAGTCCGTAGATAAGCCCTTCCTGTACTATTCCAAGGCCCCAACCTATGTAACGGTTTACGATGGGCGTAATCCAAAACAGCCGACCCGCCGGCGGTATGAAGGGTTAGCCTCGCTAGTGATCGAGATCTGTAACGAAGCCGCCAAGAGTGCGGAACAGGTTCGAGCAGCTGTGGGCGGCCGAATGGATTGTAACGAGGCGATTCTCTCTCAAATTCTCAAGGACCTCACGGCCCAGCGCGTCTTGTACGAAGAACGGGGCAAGCACTTCACACTGGCGATTCCGGAAAATCCGCATCTCTGAAATCTCATAGCGCGTTTACATCGATAGCTTCTCCGCCACATTCCGCATCTGCACGCCATGCACGAGAGACGCGCCGCCGCGGATGGCGCAGGCGACGTGGACCGCTTCGGTCATCTCATCGACGTTCGATCCTTTCTCCAACGACGCTTGCGTGTAGGCATCGATGCAGTAGGGACATTGCACGGTATGGGCGACGGCAAGGGCAATGAGCGCCTTCTCTCGCTCGGTCAACGCGCCTTCAGCAAACACGGCGTCGTAGTAGCTTTTGAACTTCTGCCACAGGTCTCTATTGCCTTTCCCAATATCCGCAAACTTTCCCAAATCATGCGAATGGTAGTACGAATCCATATCAACCTCCGTGAGTGATTGCGCGTAGGGTAGAAACGAAGGACGCAGTGGTGCGATCAGGCATTACCCCGGGGCATCGAGTCGGCGTCGGTCAGTGCTTTGGAGAAGCGAGCGCCGACGATGTCGGTGGCCTTTGCCATGAGCTCGGCGACTTCGTGCCATTCATTGGGGAGCAAGTCCTGTTTCAGCTGCGGATGGATGGCCCAGTGGGCCTCAACTTGTGTGCCTTTGCGGCTGACGAGTACGCGGAGCAACTCAACGTCCCAGGTCGAGCCGGGGGGGGTGTCGTCAGAGAGACTGTTATCGGTCTTCTCGGAAGGGGGAATGGAGCGTGCCATCAATGCACCTTAGCGTGATCGCGTGAGTAGCATACCGTATCCACGCGCTTGTTGTACATCCGCGTCAGCGCCAAGCGCTATGGATTCCTTTACTGTCTCATCGTTGCGGAGGCGCTTGGTTCAAGACCGTGAGCATGGCTTCGTGGATGTGTCCATTGCTGGCCACGAGTTCCTGTCCATAGATGGATAGGTCCTTGCCGCTGAAGTCGCTCAGCCGCCCTCCTGCTTCCCTTACGATCACTGCGCCGGCCGCCATATCCCATGGGTTGAGTCGTACCTCCCAGAAGCCATCGAACCGGCCTGCGGCCACATAGCAAAGATCCAATGCGGCAGACCCTGTTCTTCTGAGGCCCTGCGCCTTCAGCGCAAAGTTGCAGAAATGATCGAGGTTATTTCGCGGCGTTTCTCTGATGTCGTACGCGAAGCCCGTCACCAGGAGGCTGTGGTCGAGCGCTGCGGTCTCCGACACGTGAATCGATCGGCCGTTCAATCGGGCGCCGCGTTGCTCCATCGCGGTGAACAGCTCATCTCGCGAAGGATCATAGATCACACCGAGAATACATCGACCCTGGTACTCGAGTCCGATGGAGACGCAGTAGGCCGGATAGCCATGGGCGAAGTTGGTGGTTCCGTCCAATGGATCGATAATCCACAGATAGGGGGAGGAGGCGTGTTCGACGCGGCCGCGTTCTTCCGCTAAAAATTGATGAGAAGGAAAACGGTTTCGAATATGGTCGATCACGCATTGTTCCGCGGCGCGATCTGCATCGGTCACCAGGTTGATCGGGTTCTTGTATTCGACGCGAAAACCGCGCGTGCTGTAGTTGAGGAGAAGCGCTCCGGCTTCTCGGCCGGCCGCGATGGCGGTTTCCAGTAGCCCGTCGGTGGAGAGTGGTTCAGGGAAAGTTGGCACGCGGAATTGTATCATGCTCCGACTTGCCGCCCACATAAATTATGCTAGTCTTGTTCGGAACAAGGCTTACGATCATGGCTAGAAAAAGGATTACTTGCTTGCAAAGGGAGTAACCTAATAGACAATGTATTATTTAAATATAGTATCTTGACAAGAATTGCAAGCAATGCTACAAAGCAAGTATGCTTTGATGTGGGAGAGAATGCAAAGATCGTGGAAGAGTTAACGGACATTCTCGTTGGCCTGGAACAACGGATCAACGCGTACAAGAGCCGGTTCCAGGAGTTGGAGAAAAAGCGTCGTCGATTGGATGACGAAATCGCGACTATCAAGAAATACCTTGAGCTTGCGGAGACCCTCTACCGCGTCGAGGCCGACAAGGCCAAGCTCGCCAGCCTGTCACACCAAATCATTCCCGCAGATGACGCCAGGGGGATTCGGTCTCCGCCGGTGATGGATGTAACCGATCAATCCAGGGAAATTCTTCTTGGACGTAGTAAGTACGTTGGGAAAAGCGTGCCGCAAGCCGCGTACGAAATACTCCGGGAATCCAACCGAGCGATGCATGCGAAGGAGCTCGTCCAACGGTTGATCGAGGGTGGGTTGCAGATCAAAGGGAAGACGCCGTTGACCTCGATCGCCACGTCGCTGAAGCGTGACAAACGGTTCAGAAAGGTCGGCCCGAATACGTTTGAAGCCGTAGACGACATGCTGATCAAGGCTGTATAGGGTTGGTTCTAACGTACAACTGCGAAGGGGGGTGAGACTCTTGGCAACAAAGAAAGCAGCAAAGAAGAAGAAGAAGTAATCACCGCCATGATGTGATGCGTCGGAGGTAGGGTCCACTTACCTCCGGCGCACCATCAATAACCGACATCGGGCAAAAATCCCCACACCCATAATTCAGAAAAGAACCCTATCTCGAAGCGAGAAGGCCGTGAGTTAGGAAGCGGCCTGAAGCGCTACAGCCGGTTGGAGGCGCGATCTGTGCGAGATCGGCCGTGTTCCTTCGGCTGTCGGCTCGGCGTTCAGCAGCACCCACTTTTCCGGCTGCTTGAGGATTTGTTGGACGAGACGTGTATGGAGTGCGTGCCCCGAGCGGTCCGCGATAATATGGCCGATAAAGGACATCCCGAGCAGAGAGAAATCGCCGATCAGATCGAGAATTTTGTGACGGACAAACTCATTGTCGAACCGGAGACCGGAGTCATTCACGATACCGTCTCCCGACAGCACGACCGTGTTATCGAGTGTGCCGCCTTTCCCAAGTCCACGAGCCCACAAGGCCTGAACTTCCTGTAAAAACCCGAAAGTTCGTGCTTCAGCGATTTCGCTCTCAAACGCGTTGACGGAGCAGTCATACTCGTACGTTTGGGTCTTGATAAGAGGATGTTCGTAGCGAATCGAATAGGTGATGCGCGGAGTAGAGGACGGTTCGATCCGAATGTGCTTGGATCCCTCAGTCACTTCAATAGGCGACGTAATCTTGAGAAACGGCTGTTTCCGATCTTGCGGGGCGATCCCTGCGGCTTGAATCAAACGGACGAACGGCGCAGCGCTTCCATCCATGACCGGGACTTCACTCGCCGTGACATCAATGAATACGTTGTCCACATGGAGCCCCGCCAGTGCCGCCAACAGATGCTCGATGGTTTGGACCTGAAATCCGCCCCCGCTGATGGCGGTGCATAGCTCAGTAGGAATCCGATGTTCGATGGAGACGGGGAGATAGGCATCGACATCTCCCTGACGGCCGACAAATACCACCCCTGTGTCGGGCGGAGCCGGGCGCAGTGTAATGGTTGCGGATTGTCCGGAGTGAAGTCCGACACCAGAACAAGTGATCGTCGACGCTAAGGTTTGTTGGTTGCGCACAAGTCCTCCATCATGAGAATCATCTTGGGTTTCAAGCAAGCAATGATTGTACCATTAAATATGTCACGTAAGGCATTGTTATATTATGACAAAATAAGATATCGCCAGACTTCAATCTGTATCTAAAAGGACACAACTGTGTAATTCAAAGAGCCCAACCGAAGACCATGAAAATAATCTCGTGTGCAGTAAGACAAGGCCGGCAACCAGGCCAGCGTCCCATGCGAGGCATGCCGGGACAACTTTGAAAACCGTTTGAGGTGGAGATTGCCGGAAACATGTGCTCCTGACGGAGGAGAATACCGAACCGTGCAGCGACCATGTCTCCGCATGGCGGGCCAATCTTCTTTCATGCCGCGTGAGTTTGTGGGTTCACTTCATCCTCTAAGGTTCCGAATCGCGACTCATACTCGTGTACCATGCGAGCGAGCACGGCAGCCAACCGCTTAGCGGCATAAGGATTGAGCACGATGCGGTTCGTCAGCTGGACGTGGATGTTCGTCTGTCCCCGCTCCCACGCGGTATTTACGCCGAAAGCCAGCGCCACTTCCTCGCGAGTCGAGGAGACGTTGCACACGTTCGCGTACGAGCTCTGAAGGTTCGAGACATCGAACTGGACGGTCGGAGCGGCGTTAGCCGGCTGAGAAGGGTTTGCCGCCGGCAAGCCCGTTGAGTTCCCTGTTGGTCCCGTCTGT
>CAYTAS010000118.1:0-8563 GCA_964435885.1 uncultured Nitrospira sp.
CCAGACCTCAGATCATAGGTTGAAGGCGTCCACTTTTTCGAGTCTAGCTCAGACAGTATGATCGATGATCTGAGGCAAGGTCACTTCCAGTCGCTTTAAGTAGGTCTGCTCGAGGGAAACGCCCCATCCAAATGTGAAGGAATCTCCTAGCCCCAGAATTCGAATTGTCTGACCGCCCTTGGATGCATGATGCACAATATCTCTAAAACCATCCGAGTTACTCTTGACAGGTATGTGTAGTGGGCCAAGGCCTTTGAAATTCTTCACTAGCTGATGACCATAGAGCTCAGATGGCTCATACCAGCGGTTAAAGTTTATCAAGGGTCTGGACAAGGGATGATCGACAATACGCAACCCTATCTCAACTATTCCCAACGCGAAAATCAGTGAAAAGCAGAACAATACTGTTTCTTTCGTTCGGCCGGAGAGTAGAAGCCAGATCAACAAGCTGACCAGTAAACCGATGACGGGAAATTCAATGGTTGTTGAATGAAGGTACGTTTCTCCAATTTTGATGTTGATTCCGCCAAAGAATGCGACTCCAATGAGGTCGATCACGAACAAGACGAGTGCCCCGACTGCGCTCATGATCAATAGTCGGCGGACGTGTAAAGGGTTCACGGGCTTACCTCCCTGATTTCTCTTAGAATTTTGGTCACCTGAATCATCGAAAGGTGAAGGCACACGGAGAAACGAGTAGCAAGGAGGTGAAGTTCTTATGTGGTCGTATCATCATGATGGGCGACTCACTGACGGCTAGCTACTCGCTCTGAGTTACTGATCCGACCATGAAAAAGTGCGTAGCTTATCAGCAAGAACATTAATAGAAGCCGCAGCTTATACGTTTGCAATGATGAAAGTACGCACTATTTAGCGTTCGCCTCGGTAACAAAGAAAGAGGTCGTCATTCGACTCTCCCAGTTTGCCAAACCCTCGGCCGCATTGCCCCAAGCGATGCATGTGCCCTCGGGTTGGAGTAAGAAAGGAACTCAGTGAAGGGGCTTTCATGCCTCGGTGGCGGTTGAGAGGATGGCATTAATCATGCGAAGTAATCGAACGAGTATCGGAGCCGTCTAAAAGTTTATCCAGAGTTGGGCGTACGCCCAATCTTGACCGACGGCTCGGCGTCCTAGATTGTGGGAAACATACGAGCCCGGCCAGAAATGACCATAACCGGTTTGAAAAGCGACCATGCCGTGCATGAAAAAATGGGTCCAGACAAGATTGATTTCGTCGCCGACATGCGTCTTGGTGTTGTCAGGCCTGGAATAGACATAGACACCTTGACTGGCGCGATACCAATTATCCTTCGTATTTGCGAGATGCAGGTTCGTGTACCAGATTTCAATGTGATCATTCTGCGTAGGGCGCGCTTGGAAATTGCCCGAGAAACTCATCATGTTTTTCCATGCCATGACATCCATGTACCCCATGTGAATGTGATTTGTGGGGAAGAGATTTTCAAACGTGTTGGCGGTCTTACACGTCCCGTAGGCCGCATTTAACGTGCAATTTGCCCGGCCGTCTCCGGACGCATAATCGAAATTGAAGGCGAGGCGGGGTTTGCCCGGCAGATTGAACGCGGTGTATCCGATCCAGTTTCTGGTTGCCCAGGCATTGATGTGGAGACATTTCCCTTCGCCTCCGGGATCGCCGCATAAGCCGCTGGCGCCTGGGGTTGTGTCTCCCATTTGCCCGAACTGGTACACGACTTCGTTGGAGAAATCGAACCCTCCTTTTTTGATGGCGATGCGGTTCCCGATCATGTGACGGGTTTGGTTCCCATGCTTGGGTGTGCCGAGACCTTGGGCATTATTGCTGGTTCCCCCGAGATTGTTTTTGTAATAGATGTAGAAGGGCTCAATCAGCGCCCAGGGAACCGCCTTGATTTGGTTATAGAAAACCAGCATATCGACATCCCCAGCGGCATTTTTGGCCTGGCCCGATTGCGAGAGATTCGGCCCTCCACTCCCAAGCGGGGCTCCTTGCGGAAGGTCTGTCTCCGCGAGTCTGAACCACCCGAAAGAGGAATCCATATAGTCGGTGCTATAGTTCGTCATGATTCCATCGAAGGAAAAGCCGGTATTGGCCCAATCGAAGTGCCCGAGCAAGCTTTGGTCTCCAAAGACGAGGTATTGACGGCCTGCTTTAAGACCGAGGCCCTGAATTCCGGCGAAGTTGCGGATGAGCATGTACCCTGCGCGGACTCCAAGGGCGCACGTCGACCGGCCGCTATTCAGGGCGGGTCCGCACGTATGGGAGATTGGGTCTTGGTTGCCTCCCCAGGTGCGCGAATCGATCAATTCAAGATAGAAATTGACATCGGGAGACAAGTCGTACCCGATGCCGAATCGGGTGAGTTGTTGAACGAATTGATCATTGGCTTTGCCGATCAGGCTATTGGCGGTCCCTAGGGGAGCATTACACTCTCCGGCACTGCCGATACCACCGCCGAAACAGACATTATTGCGGTACTCGGGCCGTACACGCATGTCGGCGCGAATCCAGAGATTTCGGATATCAAAATTCCGGCCGATTCTCGGGTCGAACAGCTCGTAAGCCTCTTTCTGGGGAATGCCCCGACCGATGACGATCGGATTGGTGATCTTTTCGCCTTCCGGCAGCTGGAATGCGGCGTCGGCTGTCCCGGCGAATGTCAGGAAGACGCTGAGCGGTATGAGGCCTTTGAACATCTTGGTGCGACTGCTCGACATGATGCGTTCTCCGATCGAAGTTACGATATTAACACCCCGGCGCATGTGACAATCGGCCTGGTTGTCGTTATGGTCAAAGAACAAAGCCGTACATGCTCGACTTTATCCCCGATCCAATCGAGGGCCGGACAGGCCCGAAGTAACGAGCAAGGGCCTGGAGCTACATGATCATCGCCGGGGGAGATCCTTGCTAGGCAGAATCTAGTAAAGCAGGTCTATCGTTGGTATCCGTGTCATTAGCATTCAATGATAGCGTGTTAGGTCCTTGTGTCAGGCGGGGCCCGACTTACTGGCTGGTTCGTTGTCCTCTTCTGCAGATCGACCTGCGGCAGTAATCTCTTCCTCCGCTTCTTTCATGGAAGCTTGGAAGTCTTGCTCCACCATTTTGACCTCCTGCTGGATAAGATCGAGCTCTGGTTCCACTGATTTGCGGAGGTCGTCGGCAGTATCCTTGAAACCCTTAATCGCTTTACCGACTTGCCTTCCTACTTCCGGCAACTGTTTGGGGCCGAACAGAAGGAATGCGATGATCAGGATGATTAAGATCTCGCTTGTGCCCAGTCCGAACATGATTCACAGTTATGCAGCAATGCTGAAGGTTTTGTGTGCTCCAGCCTCCACGTCTGAGGCCGGGATCTTACCCTTGTTTCATTGGGCCCGGTTGTGTCGCGTGATGACCGGACGGTGGTGTTGATTCCGATGCGGGAGTGGCGTGATTAGATGGATTGGCCTGGGATTGAGCTTGCTGGGCTTGCTCCCCCCCCGGTGTGACGTCGATGGCGTCGGCTTCATGGACCGATTTCTTAAATCCCTTAATGGCCTTGCCGAGGCCTTCTCCTAGTTGGGGGAGTTTGCCGGCGCCGAAGATGATCAGCACAATGATCAAGATCAGCAGTAATTCCATCCACCCAAATGAACCGAACATCAAGACCTCACACCCATGTTTAGAACTGACGGCTATGCATGACGAGAACCTGCTCCGAACGCCGGAATGCCAAGAAACCGTAGGGTTTAAGGCTATAGAAGACCGTATGACAAAGTCAAGCGGGAGAGGAAGAAAGACCGTCAGGCAGGTTGGATAATGCCGCCCCCAAGGACCACATCACCATCGTAGAAGACAGCCGATTGTCCTGGACTGATAGCCCTCTGTGGGTGATGGAAGTGGACTGCGAGCGTGCCGGGGCCGAGGGGCGAAACTGTCGCGGGCGTCGCGGGTGTCGCATAGCGAAGTTTGACTTGGACCTTGGTTTCGGCTTGGGCGAGTCGTGGATCGAGGAGATTGAGATCAGACACCGTGCATTCCTTCTTGTAGAGGGCTTCTTCCGGGCCCAGCAGGACGGTATTGGTTGAGGGATTGACCTGCTGAACGTAGAGGCGTCGGCCGGTGGCAATGCCGAGACCTCGGCGCTGTCCGGGTGTGTAGAAGGCAATACCGTCGTGTTGACCCAGGGAGATACCCGATTCACTGATAAAGAGGCCTGATCTCTTAGCCGCAGGATGCTCGTGCTCGATAAATGACCGATAGTCTCCCTGGGTTACGAAACAAATCTCTTGGCTCTCTTTGAGCTCATCCGGCGGGAGACCCAGAGCTTCCGCCTCTTCCCACACGGTGGACTTGTGAAGTTCACCAATGGGGAAGAGGAGTGTACGAAGCCACTGTGGGCGGAGTCGATAGAGAAAGTAGGTTTGATCCTTACGGTGATCGGCTGCTCGAACAAGGGCTGGAGTTTGGCCAATCATCTGAAGGCGTGCGTAATGACCCGTTGCGACATAGTCGAAGCCTCGAGAGGCGGCAAGATCGATGAGCATCCGTATCTTGACTCGTTCATTACACCGAACGCAGGGATTGGGTGTTGTGCCGTTAGTGTAGCCATGAAGAAAATCGTCGATCACGCCTGTCCGGAAGTGCTCACGAGCATCGAGGACATTATGGGAAATAGCGAGAAGTTTGGCGACGTGTTTGGCAAGGCCTACCTTGCAGCAACCCCGCTCCTGCCATTTTTTCGAGGTCGCAACGGAGTCATCCTCGTGCTCCCATACTTGGAGCGTGAGGCCATGAACATGGTAGCCTTGGCGAACCAGCAATGCCGCCGCGACGGAGCTGTCAACTCCGCCGCTCATTCCTAGAAGAACGGAAGGATGATTCATCGTGCCGGTATTGTAGCGGGAAGGATGCGCGAAGAGCTAGAGGTCGGAGGCCCGCATCTTGCTGCGATGGCCATGAATGTCATAGGCTGGCTTGGATGGCGAAGGTTGCTCCTCAACCCATTTATGAGCCCCCATGTCACACATTCCGTGGAAGTGGGCCCCGTCTTCTATTGAAATACCGGGTGTTCGAATATCCCCGATAAGCACCCCGGGTTTTTGTATGTGTATTTTGGCGGTGGCAGTCACCGTTCCGTTGATTTTCCCGCTGGTCATTAAGGTGCCCGCAGAGATAATGCCTTTGATGGTGGCTTGTTCGCCAACGATCAGAGTTCCTGTGGTATGGACTTCCCCTTCGACGCGACCATCGATGCGTATCGTTCCATCGAAGTTGACGACTCCCTTGAAATCTACCCCTTTTGCGAGGAACGTGAAATTGTCGCCGTCAGCTGTTTCTTGAGCTTTATTTTCGCCTAAGGCCCACATCAGCGTTCCCAGCTCCTTATGAGTAAAAAGGGCGCGACATGGTCCTCACTGCACCACGCGCGACACGAGTGGCGGCTGTATTACCACGCATAGGTGAAAGAATAGCACATCGCTAGCCGTTCACTTTTCTCAGCTGGCTGTCGCCGGCTGTCCCAACCGAATGGAGCATGGCTTCTCTTTGGATAGAGCGGACAGGTTGTTCCATCTCCAACGTGCCGTTAAACAGAACTCCTTCTTCCATGGAGAGCATTGGGGTGGTGACTCCTCCCTCGATCATAGCAGGCGCCCTCAGCTTCATCTTTTCTTTGGCGTGAATGTCGCCGGTGATCTTTCCTTTACATACGATCGTACCGGCGGTCACCTTGGCAGTGATTACGGCTTCTTCACCTACCAGCAAAACCCCCTCGGTATTGATTTCACCTTCGAGGGTTCCGTCAATGCGGACTGTGCCGTGGTAGGTAATCGTTCCTTTGAACACGACATCCTTCCCGACAAACGCACTGACGTCTTGTCCAGGGTCTGTCCGTGTGGGCTCCAACCCTGTTCCAGGGGCCTCAATGTCCACCTCATCAGAGCGTCGTCCATCCTGTTTATCCTTCCACATGCGATCTCCTCCTCTCCCAGCGCGGGATAGCGGTTCCTAGCCGAATAATGAGTTCGTCCCCGTTAGGAGTCGTATCGGTCGGTGCGGGTAAGATATTTAGCGTTTATAAGTGTCGAGATGGCCTCAGATGTGAAATTTTCCCGATTGGTCGATTTGGAGGCTGTCTCAGGAGGGGTTAGCCCAGGAGGATGTCGACAACGCCGTCAAGTTCCTCTTTGGAAAAGTAGTGGATAACCAACCTCCCCCCTCCTTGTTTTTGTGGCTGTAAGGTTATTTTGGTGCCGAGGCGCTTCTGTAGGCGAGTTTCCAGATCCGTCAAGAATGAGTTGCGTCCCGGCGTTGGACGGGTCTTGTTGTTCTTGATGGAGCGGGTGATGAGTCGTTCCGTGGCTCGGACGGAAAGAGAAGCAGAGACAACGGTCTTACCGAGGCGTAGTTGTTCTTCAGGAGATGCCAGACCAAGAAGCACTTTGGCATGACCGGCCGAGAGGTGCCCAGCTTCAACAAGCCCCTGGAGCTCTGGGTGAAGGTGGGTGAGACGAATATAGTTGGCGACGGATGACCGATCGCAACCGACCTTGATCGCAATGGCGTCCTGGGTCAGTCCGAACTCCTTCATCATGCGGGCATAGGCACGGGCGGTTTCCATGGGATTAAGGTCTTCCCGTTGGAGATTTTCAATCAAGGCCAGCAATAAGGATTCTTGGTCGGAACAATTCTTAATAATCACAGGGATGGTCTCTAAACCGGCCTCTTTTGACGCCCGCCAGCGACGTTCTCCTGCGATAAGTTCATAGACGCCGTCACCCTTTCGTCTGACCACGATGGGTTGGAGGACTCCGCTTTCTTTGATGGAGGAGGCGAGTTCGTCTAATTCGTTTTGGGAGAAGGCCTGACGCGGTTGATAGCGATTGGGGACGATATGGTCAATGCGGATGCGCTGGATATCGGCGGACTCGGACGGCCGGCTGTACGTGGACGAGGGTAAGAGGGCTCCAAGGCCTTTACCGAGCGCTTTTTTCTCCATGAGCTATAAACTCCTTAGCTAAAGATACGTAAGATTGTGAGCCGGTCGAGGCGGCATTGTACAGGATGCCAGGGCGCCCATAACTCGGCGCTTCTGCAAGCGCAACATTACGTGGAATCACTGTTTGATAGACTTTTTCTCCAAAATGAGATCGGACCTGCTCAGCCACCTGCCGAGCCAAGCTGTTGCGGGCATCATACATAGTGAGGACGACCCCTTGGATCTCGAGATTGGGATTAAATGATTGCCGAACAAGTTCAATGCTGCCAAGTAGACGAGTCAGACCTTCCATTGCGTAATACTCGCATTGCACCGGGACTAAGACCGAGTCAGCGGCTGTAAGGGCGTTGATGGTAAGAATTCCAAGTGCAGGGGGGCAATCGAGAAAAATCAAGTCATACTTGTCTCGCACCTCAGCAAGAATCGACCGCAAAAGATTTTCCCGCCCTTCGATGTTAACGAGCTCGACTTCAGCTCCGGCTAGATCGGCATTGGATGCCAATAGGGAAAGTCCTGCAATGGATGTTTGAGTAGCCGCTTCTTGAGCGGAACTACTCTTCACCAGGCATGTATAGGTGCTATGCGTCAGGGGTCGAGGATCTATTCCTAAGCCGCTCGTGGAATTTCCCTGAGGATCCATGTCCACGAGAAGGACCGATTTTCCCTCAAGAGCAATGCCGGCAGAGAGATTGATCGCCGTTGTTGTCTTTCCAACGCCACCCTTTTGGTTGGCTATAGCGATGACTCTTGCCATATAGCTACTCCATCTCTGGACGAATGTTCCACGTGGAACAACAGCGCGGATCGTCAGTAAGAGGAGGGGGTACAAATTGAAACATACCGTTTCCCGAACCCTCTTGGAAGATCAAACGCATAGTCGTTTATCAGATTCCAGGACTCAAGAGAGAAAAATTCACTCATGGAGTGTGATGAATAGAAGATTGCCCCCCCTCCAGGGCGCAGTAGCTTGGCACCGACTTGCATAATCAAATGGGGTTTCAATGCTCGCGTCGTGATGTAGTCGTACAAATCGGTTGGTAGACGATCTGAGATAAATTGATCAAAGTTCCCCTCAAATATCTCGGTATTATCCAGCCGGAGAAATCCGACCAGAAAACGCAGGAAAGCGGTTTTTTTGTGTACCGGTTCAACGAGAGTGATTCGTAGATCAGATCGGGCAATCTTCAACGGAACTCCTGGAAATCCTGCGCCGGTCCCCACATCCAGAATCCTGGACCCAGAGCTGATTTCTACAGCGTTCAACGCAGCGAATGAGTCCACGAAATGTTTAATAACGATTTCGTTATCCAAGGTGATGCTCGTGAGGTTGAAGGTTCGATTCCAAATTTGCAGGTGCTTGAGGTACGCCACAAACATGTGAATCTGCGCACTATCGAGAGTAACCCCAATGTCTGCCGAACACTTTTGAATAAAGGAGTCGAGATTGGGATCTTGTTCCACGTGGAACCATTACGCTGATGCTCGTTGAAGGTCAATAGTAAAGGGAAAAAGATTAAGACGCTCTATGCCACGGCGGATTCAACCGGTCGACGCAACACTGGGTTGTCCGGCGAATTGTAGGTACTT
>CAYTAS010000119.1:0-8500 GCA_964435885.1 uncultured Nitrospira sp.
AATGGCGAGGAAGCGAGCTTTACGAGTAAGTACGATGCGAATTCTGCGATCCTGTCGAATCTGAGTCAGGTGGCGGGAACCTATACCGCTGTCCGTACTGGCAATCATTCGGTCACCGTGACCGTGGATGCAAACGGTCGGCTTTCCGGTCATGCAACAGATGGATGCACCATTGCTGGGACATTGTCTCCTCCGCCAAAAGGACATGTGTTTCATACCTCGGTGACAGTGGAAGGTGTCACCTGTCACGCTGGAACCGAGACGCTCACAGGGGTGACCTTCTACGACGCCGCGACCAACCAGCTCTACAGTGCCGCCCTCAACAACGCCCGGACCACCAGCTTTCTCTTTCTCGGCACGAAGCGGTAAGCCTCATAGGTTCACAGTCCTGACCGGTTTTCTGTTTTGACGGGGGCATGAGCTGATGAGATCATGCCCCCGGAATGCATCGATGAGATCACGGGGACAGGATTTCCCGCACTGCGGTCGGGGCAAAGAAACCTTGATCTCGAAGCGTGGCAAACCAGCTCTCGGCAAACTCCTTCAACTCCTGTTTCAGCGTGGGCACGACGTGGGTACGCCTGCCAGCCTCGTCATACCGATAAACTTCCTGCGAAAGTCCCAGGTAGTCGTTTCTATAGGACACCGGTTCGGCTGCCACACCGTCGGGCAAGTCGGTGAACATGAACACGAGATCGGGATCTCGCATGAGGTCGCCGTTCTGTTCGCCGTAATGACACAAAGACACAAGCCGGTATCCGTCTCCACTGGATCCAATCTCCTCTATCGAGAGTGGCATGAAGCCGAGGACCGTGATGCGGACGGCCTGGACACCGCCAAGCAGTTGATCGAGATATCTTGCAAATTCCTGATAGTGTTTCATCATCGTGTTTCCTTTCTTCGGATGAAGGAAGCCCCCGGCGCGAGGACCGGAGGCTTCCCGTGACGTTCAGCGACCTGAACGCTCCGTGATCCAGATCTTCGCCTGTTGAGCGACGACCAGGAGCGCTTCGAGGTCCGCCGGGCCGAAGGAGTCGGAATTCTTCCAGACTCCATCCTGGTCCTTGTACGAGCGGGCCACGGTCACGTTGTAGAACGGGCCTTTCATGCCCTCGTTCTTCCAGATGCTCGCCTTGATGCTGCTGCATCGAAGCGTGGTGACCGGCTTGGGTTTCTTGTCTTGAGGTGCCATGGTGTTGTCTCCTTGAGTTAGAGTTGATGTGTTGGCCTCTCACCAGGCGTGGAGGCCACACAGCGACGACAAAGGAGACAGAGAGGCCGCCGCCACCTGGCGGGCCGGCGGGCGCGATGCGGAGGAATGACCGCGCGCGGGCATGATCGACGCAGCCCGACGGTGGAAAGCCAGGGCGACGACCGGATGCGCACAGGCACCGGACCTGAAACCACAAGCTGGTCCCCGCTCATCACCAGCACATCACGGCATGACGGAGCAGCTTCACCGGACGAGGCGAGAAGGGCCTGTTCTCACATATCGACAGCGTTCGCCCGCTTGCCAAGGTGGAAGAGCATCAACGAATCGGCTTCGAGACAGTGTTGGGCTTGACGCGGTTGTCGGCTAGCAGGCGACGATGTGCCTAGGAAGATGGTCGCTGAATGCACTGGGATGCTGGACGGCCCGGGCAGACGATGAACCAGCACGGTATGAGAAGGTGAACAAGCTGCAATTTGAGAATAGAGCTGATTTCCCAGCACACGGACTGTATTTACAATGTCTACACGAAGATGTATAGTGTTCGTATACACAAGGAGGCGGGTATGGCCACGATGACCAAAGAGGGCGGGCGAGGCGAAATGATCAACTTGCGCGCCAGTCAGAAACAGAAACTCTTAATTGACCGGGCGGCGGAATTACTCGGCCGCACCCGGTCTGATTTCATGTTGGAGACGGCCTGCCGGGAGGCCGAAACGGTGCTCCTTGACGGCCGATATTTCGGACTCTCCCCTGATGCATTCAGACGCTTCACGGCAATGCTCGACAAGCCTCCCGCCAGTAATCCGAAACTGCGGCGCCTCCTTCAGACAAAAGCGCCGTGGGAGACATGAGCCGATCGGCTTCCGATATCCGCGCGCCCGAAAAACTGTTAGCAGAGCATGTTCTTGCCGGTTTTGCTTCCGGAGAGCCGACCCTTGATGACTGGTTACGCCGGCGGGCCCTCGCCAATGAAGAGAACGGGTCGTCACGCACCTACGTGGTCTGCGTGGGAAAGCGGGTCGTGGGGTATTATAGTCTCGCGGTGGGTGCCGTGGCCCATGTTGGTGCGCCTGGGCGCGTGAAGCGCAACATGCCTGATCCGGTCCCTGTCATGGTTCTCGGCCGCCTTGCCGTCGATAACAATTTCCAAGGGCACGGAATAGGCAGCGGGTTGTTACGCGATGCGGTGCTGCGCACGATGCAGGCCGCAGAGATTGCCGGTATTCGCGCCATCCTGGTCCATGCGCTATCAAACGCGGCAACGCATTTCTATCAGCGCCACGGGTTTATTGCCTCGCCGATTGATCCGATGACGGTGATGATCACGGTGGCGGAAGCGGTCAAGACGCTTGGTGAGAAGACTGAGACATAACGATGTACCCTGGCAGACTGAACTGCACGACTCGACGCGCATCATCTCCATGAGAAAGGCAAATCGCCGTGAGCAAAAAACCTATCATCAAGAGCGATCTGAAGCGACTGGACCGCATGACGGATAAGGATATCGACTACTCCGATATCCCGCCATTAGATGACGCATTTTTCAAGAAGGCCACGATGGTCGCCTGGCCGCCGGTGAAGCGGCAAGTGACTGTACGTCTCGATGCGGATGTGCTCCGCTGGCTGAAGGCCTCCGGCAAGGGCTACCAGACACGGCTCAACTATATTCTCCGTGCGGCCATGGAGCATCAGGGGCCTCGGCGACCTCGCGCCACAAAGCGCCGGCGCCCCCATGCGGCATAACGAAAGAGCCACGGCATGAACAAACGAGTCATTGGAGGAATCGAGGTCTCTCGCGGGTCAGGTAATGTCTTCGCAGACTTGGACCTGCCAGATGCTGAGATGCTCCAGATCAAGGCCGGGCTCGTGATCGAGATCCGGAGAGCCATTCGCCAACAAGGGCTCACCCAGCAAGCCGCGGTCACACGGATGGGCCTCACCCAACCGAAGGTCTCCAGCATGATGCGTGGGGACTTTTCCAATGTGTCCGAACACAAACTGATGGAATGTCTGAATCGGCTCGGCTGAGATGTTGAAATCAACGTCCGGCCAGCCTCTGCTCGCATCGGACATGTGATGCTGGCGCTACCGTAATCACAGAGCATTCTCTTGGAAGGTGATCGCGACGCTCGCCATTCTTCGCGCAGCGATGCGATCCCTCACTCTGCCCTCAATCCTCTCTGAAGAGCTGTCGCGATTCTGAACGGACTCAGACATCGGACTCATACACCGACCTCTTCTCACCATCGTGTTGCGCCTCCCACCCATGCGAGACGCAACAGACCGTCAGAAACCGAGTTCGCTGTGTGATCCCAAACGCACCAATTCAAGAGACGTGCTGTCGGGTTTGCGATAAATCAGGATCAGATCGGGTCGAATGTGGCAATCACGATGATCGCTCCATTCCCCGGATAACGGATGGTCAAAATTTCGGCGGGGCAGAGGGGTATCATTGGCAAGTAAGTTCACAACTTCCATCAGCTGTGCATCGAGGTTTTTGCCGTGCTGACCGGATTGTTCACGCCGATAGTCTCGCTTAAACCGGACAGTGTACTTAATCTCCCGCATTGAGACTACCGAGCAAGTCTTTCGGCTTTCCGGCCTTGATCAGATCGCCACGGCGAGCAGCTTTCATGGCGGCAATCGTCTCGGTATTGGGATTCAGCGGCTCAAAGGGAAGAGCTTTTTCTGCCGCAACCCTTACCAGCAGCAAGCGGAAGGCGTCGGACACGGTCAGGCCAATATTTTTTAAGGCGGCGGCGGCCTGTCGTTTCGTGCGTTCATCGATACGAGCGCGCACAACGGTGGTGTTCGTCATGATAGCATTACTCCTGTCTGGGCCACATTGTAGCCCATGCATTTCATCATGTCCAACATTTTATAATTGCCCCCTTGTGAATGAGGATAACCCGACCGTGTTGCGCCCCTCACCGACGCTGGGGACGCAGCACATCTCCTGAATCTGTGGCAGGGCATCCTGCTAATAGTATCCAGACTGGCTCCGGCTATACGGATCACGTTGTGAGGCCGGCGGAGGTTCGTCGTAACGATGCTGTTGGCCAGGCTGCGACGATCCCATATGCACGTTGTCATAACCAGGCGCGGGTCGTTGCCGACCTGAAAATGAATCATCGGCACAGCCAGCGATCATGGCACCCGCCAGCAGGGCAAAGGGCAGCGCGCATAGCATACGAATCATACGAAACCTCCTTCGTCATTCGGAATGATTTCGATGCAGTTCTCATCCAACCAGTCTGTGGTACCTATAGGAGACCGCTCCCTGACAAGCCTTCTTCAACTGCGAAAAGTCCCGTGATCATGTGAACTCAGCCAGCTGGGGAAGCAAATTGGCGTACCCCTATTTGTTGCCACCCGTCGTCTCAATTTTGCCATGTATCCCACCCGGTGCGCAAAGGTCGATGTGCGAACTCATTTTCGGAAAGAATACATGCCACGAGAATTCGCCATTCACCACTTCGCACAAGGACGTCGCCGTACGCATACAGCACCGCCCTCTTTCTCACATGGCACGGAGTTGCAGAACCACGCCACACTCTCCGTTCCTCTCCCCAACGATGCTGCCCTCACGCTACTCCTCGATCACCCTTGATGAGCCGAGCGGAGCATGAACGGACTCAAACGTCGGACAGGCGCACCAACTCCTTTTCAACACATTGTTGCGCCCCTCACTTACATCGGGGCGCAACAGAATCTCCCAGTCTGTGGCCACGCACGGCTGCAAGCGTGACACCGCCTGAGGCGGCGCGGTTGCCACGGGCGTGCCACGCCCTTGATGAGCGACGGCTGTTCTCTTGGCACGGTCGAGTCGCATTGCGCGACGCGACGGTGCCGGACTCAACCTGGCACGGCGTCTCCGGACGCGGTGCCTCAGAGGCCTGACTGGCAAAGTCACCGTCAGCAGGGCCTGCCGTGCAATTCCTACATCGTGAATGATCAAGTATGCAGAGCAGACCTCTTCACCGGGCATTCGGTGCCGTTGGGACTTGGAAAAGAAGGGGGTTGGGTGGTCTCCTTTTACACCAGCATCGTGATCCCACCTCACCAGACATGATTCTTGCCATTATTACAATCTTGTCATATCATGATAGGTACCGGTAAGGAGAACAAGACGTGTCGAAAGATAGTGTACTCCGGCCTGTGGTCTGGATGGGTGATAGCAAGAAACAACTGAAGAAGATGCCGGAGGACGTACAAAAACAGATGGGCGGCGAGCTGTATCTGGCTCAGCGAGGCGAAGACCCGCCACACAGCAAGAGGTTAAAGGGACTCGGCAGCGGCATTTTCGAAATCAGGGACGATTTCAACAGTAACACCTATCGGCTAGTGTATGCCGTCCAGATCGGCAAGCGGCTCTATGTGCTGCATGCATTTCAGAAGAAGAGCAAAAAGGGCATCGCGACGCCTCCGAGAGACATGGAGTTGATTACGCGGCGATACAAGGAAGCCGTCGTCATGGAAAAGGAGTGGCGGTCATGAAGAAAAAGAACACCATCGACTATGAAGTCAGTTCTGGGAATGTCTTTGCCGATTTAGGCTTGAAGGACTCCGAGAGCCTGTTCATGCGGGCTGAACTAGGCCATCAAATCCTCAAAATCCTCAAAAGCCGAGGGCTGAAGAAACAAAAGGACGTGCAGGACGTGCTGGATATTGGACAGACAGAAGTCTCCCACCTGATGAATGCGCGGTATCACCGGTTTTCCGAAGCCCGGCTGATGGCCTTCCTCAACAAACTGGATCGCAAAGTGACGGTGCAAGTCTCTCGACGCCGGAAAAACGAACCGCTCCAGGAAGTGGTTCTCGCGTAAGCCGGACTTCGCCTAATCAAGAACAATGACGACAGGAAACGGTACGCCGAGCACGTACCCAGACAGTCAAGGAGGTCTCGTGAGAATCGTCACCTATGGTGCTCGAGGTCGTCGTTCTGTTCGCCGTAATGGCACAAGGACACCAGCCGGTATCCATCTCCACTCGATCCAATCTCCTCGACTGAGAGTGGCATGTAGCCAGATACTGTGATGCGCACCGCGCGTGCATCGTTGAGCAAGTGATTTAAGTCCGTCCTAAAGGATTGATACCGTTTCATGATCGTGTTCCTTTCTTGGTGTGCAGGAAGCCCCCGGCGCGAAGGCCGGAGGCTTCCGTTGACGGTCAGCGGTCTGACCGCTCCGCGATCCAGCGTGTCGCTTGTTGGGCGACGACGATCAGCGCGTCAAGGTCTGCGACTCCGAAGGATTCGGAATTCTTCCAGACTCCATCCTGGCCCTTGTACGAGCGGGCCACGGTCACGTTATAGAACGGGCCGTTCATGCCCTCGTTCTTCCAGATGCTCGCCTTGATGCTGCTGCATCGAAGCGTGGTGACCGGCTTGGGTTTCTTGTCTTGAGGTGCCATGGTGTTGTCTCCTTGAGTTAGAGTTGATGTGTTGGCCTCTCACCAGGCGTGGAGGCCACACAGCGACGACAAAGGAGACAGAGAGGCCGTCGGCACCTGGCGGGCCGGTGGGCGCGAAGCGGAGGAATGACCGTGAAAGACGACGCGATCGTTCGCGACGCACGGGCATGATCGACGCAGCCCGCAGGTGGAAAGCCAGGGCGACGGCCGGATGCGCACAGGCACCGGACCTGAAACCGCAAGCGGGCTCCCGCTCCTCATCAGCACGGCATGACAGAGCAGCTTCAGCAGACGAGGCGAGACGGTCTGCTTCAGATAGACCGAAGCGATCAAGCCCGTTCGCCAAGATAGAAGAGAGTCAACGAGTCTGCTTCGAGACGCTCTTGAACCTGACGCGCTTGTCGGCGAGCAGGCGACCGACTATGCGTCAGATGGTCGCTAAACGTAGTGGAAGACCGAACGGCCCGGGCGGTGCCACAGGGAAACTGTCATATGATCGGAGCCATGAATTGTTGAGGTGCGCGATAAGTTGAGCGCATGAGCGAGTCGTGAGGAAGAGGGAGAGCAAGCCATGTCACGAGAAATGCATACCAATACGGTGTGTGATCGTATTCGCACTCAACGTCAGTCAATCAGGTCGGCGTGCGTGCCTGTCCGTCCGAGAATGAGAAAGGTGGCTTCAATTCTGTAGATGATGAGCCAGTCAGGCTGAATATGACATTCACGATGGTGATTCCACTCACCGGTGCGCGTATGGTCCTTGTTCTTGGGAGGCAATGGTGTCTGGGCCTGCAGATGGTCAACGATAGCTTCGAGTTTGTCGATATCGTATCCCCGTTTTTTGGCCAGCTTGAGGTCTTTGAGAAAACGGCTGGTGGTCTTGAGGAGAAGCACGACTTAGGTGCCCGTGCGGCTTCTGAGTACACGAAAGTTTTTGAATGAAGTCAGTTTCTCGGGATATTTCGCTTCTTCAAACGCGTCCAGCGTCTGCGCGTTTGGAATCATGAGAGGAAAGGGAATACCCTGGTGGAGTTCAACCTGAGCATAAAAGAGACGGATGGCTTCGGCTTCGGTCAGACCAAGGCGGTCGAACACTTTCACTGCCTTCTTTTTCAGGCCCGTGTCGATACGAGTATTGATGCGGTCTGACATAGCCATCTGTCCGGATTTTCTCATACTTGCATTGTACGCCAGTTGTCGTGCAAATCAAAGATGATTCTCCGTGGAACTTTGTAGGCCGAGTTTGGTGAAGGTGGCCACATTCAATAGCTCATCTTCAGCTCTTGCGCGTCATGGGTCAGTTGATCGAGAGTCGCTCTGCGGTCCGCGTCGATCTGATGTTTATAGCGCATGAGATCCGCGAAGAGAATGCGCCGGTGGGTGCCTACCTTGCGGTAGGGGATTTTCTGCTCGTCTAGCAGATTCACGAGGAACGGACGGGACACATTCAGCACATCGGCAGCCTCTTGCGTCGTGAGTTCGGCGTGGACCGGAATCAGTGTGACGGCATTGCCCGCCGACATTTCATCAAGGATGGTGAACAGAAGTTGCACCGCCGAAGGAGGCAACAACAGCCGTTCAGGGGTTTTCCGCTTCTGAATAATCTGAACCTGAAAATCCCTGAATGGGTCGTGATGCGATGCCAGGGCATGGAGCGCTTTCTTCGCGAGAGCGGCGTCCTCAGCCGTCGGCACAATCGGTTCTCAGGTCGACGTGGTCATGGATACGCTCCTCTCTGCTCTGAAGGCAGTATAACAGCCAATCGCAATAAGCAAAATAAGCGAAACAAGTGAAATCCTACGCGGGTTTCTGTGGGTGTACGGGATGAGGCTGAAGGGATTGTGCTGTGCCGACACAGCATACCGGAAGGAGCCG
>CAYTAS010000120.1:0-8366 GCA_964435885.1 uncultured Nitrospira sp.
GAAACACTGGCTAACCTCGCTTGCCTGGGTATGGCGATCCGAGCCGCTTCCTGCTTGCCTGAGATAATGAACGCGGTGGCTTGCATATATTCCCCGGTCATCTCAGGATTTTATGAAAACTGAATGAATCTGAGCGTCTGTGGTATAAGAGTCTACAGCTTCGTCGCGCATCAGACGGGCCCCATAAGACATTCTTCACATAAGATTAAGATGATAATGGGAAAGGGAACGCCAGTGGCTGGGCCAACGGTGCGAGTTTTTATCGCATTTTCATTATTCCAAGATTTTCGTGCCTGCCGGCAAGGAGACCTCTATGCTCTCTGTCATCATTCTTTGTCGTAATGAGAGGCAACACATTGAGGCTTGCGTGCGATCGATTCTGGGACAGGAGCGTCCCGCAGAGGGGATGGAAGTTATTGTCGCGGACGGACTTTCAGATGATGGCACCCGCGAGATTCTTGAAAGCCTCGCTAAGCAGCACTCCGAAGTTCGTATCGTGGACAACCCCCGGCGCATTACGCCTAGTGCGATGAACGCGGGAATTCGCGCGGCTCGTGGTCAATATATCGCGATCTTGGGGGGCCATTGTCAGTATGCTCCGGACTTTTTAAAGACTTGTGTCGCCCTTCTTCATGAGCATCCCGAGGTTGCCTGCGTGGGGGGACCTACTCTGAGCAGTGGGAAGAGTTTGTTTGGGCAGGCGGTTGCATTGGCCATGACCCATCCGCTCGGAATCGGCAATGCGAAGCATCGACACCCGACCTACGAGGGTTATGCAGAAATGGCGTGCTATCCGGTATTTCGGAAAGAGGTGTTCGAGAAGATCGGGCTCTATGATGAACGGTTTATCCGTAATCAAGATGACGAACTGTGCTATCGGCTGGCCGTCCATGGAGAGAAGGTCTTCATTTCGCCTCGTGCTCGCTATACCTACTTCATTCGAGAGACACCCTCCAAGTTGTTCCGGCAATATTTCGACTATGGCTACTGGCGAGTGGCCGTGTTGAGAAAACACAGGCGTCCGGCCTCCCTCCGACAGCTCGTGCCGCCATTGTTTGTGTCCGCGGTGTTGATCGGCGCGATCGTGGGATGGTCGTTGCCGGGTTGGTGGAAACTCACCGCGGTGGCCCTGCCCGTGGTGTATGGATCGACATTGCTTGCGGTGGGCATGTGGGAGTTTGGAAAGGCTGGTGGATGGCGGGTCGCCGCTCTATTCCCCGTCGCGGCCGCCACCATGGTCGCGGCGTATGCGATGGGATTCGTGTGGGGGCTTGTCAAGAACCCGGTTCGCGCAGCCACGAACGAGTCCGTCGACAAAAGCGAAGGGCATGCGTTTCCAACGTAGCGGCGTGCCTGTGGTATCCGGCGGACCGCACAGTCATTATCCATGAAATTACGAGCGCAAGAACAGGCTTTCGTGTATGTTATGAGGCCATGAAGTACAGCCCTCCGGTCATCTCCGTAGACGTGGAAGATTGGCCGCAGTCCACCTGGGATCGGAATCTGCCGATCAGCGAGCGAGCCGCTCAGAATACGCGTCGGCTCCTCCATTTACTCCGTGAGACAGAGGTGCGGGCCACGATGTTTGTGCTCGGCAAGTTCGCCGAACGCTTTCCTTCCCTCGTCAAGGAAATCCAAGCCGATGGGCACGAAGTAGCATGCCATGGTTACGGGCACCTGGAAGTCGGCCGGCAGTCTCCCGATGAATTTCTCGCCGACATCCGCCGCTCGAAGGATCTTCTCGAACAGATCATCGGAGAGCCGGTGAAGGGATATCGCGCGCCTGATTTCTCGATCGTCCACGACACCCTGTGGGCTCTCGATACACTTGCGGAAGCGGGGTTTGAATACGACTCCAGCATCGTACCGGCCCGTCTTCCACGTTATGGAATCGCCGGCTGGCCTGTTCTTCCGGTTCGAGTGCACTTGGAGCATGGCGGCAGTATTCTGGAGGCTCCACTGGCCACGTTTCGTGCGCTTGGCAGGAATTGGCCGGTCGGTGGAGGCGGGTACCATAGACTTTTACCGGGATTTGCGAGTCGATACTTTGCCCGGAGGATCATGACCGACGCTCCGTTTATATTTTACTGCCACCCGTATGAGTTCGATGTCCATGAGTTGAGTGAGATTTCTGTTCCCGTCCCGCGGACCACTCGCGTGTATCAAGGGGCGGGACGAAGATGGTTTGAGGGGCGATTCAGAGCTTTCGTCAGCGCGTTTGGTGGGCAACCGCTCTATGATATGCTCGCCTCACAGGCATGGGCTGAATTTCATGTTCACAGGTTCAAACCGACTCCTTCTTAGAGCTTAGAGCACCACTTGGATCAGACTCACAAACCGCATTCCCAAATATGTAGCGCTGAATGCGGGTCACTTTTCCTCAGTAGCACAAACTTTCACCGTGAAAGGCGGTGTGACAGTCTTTAGAAGCGTATCTATTCATCGACATGGTCTCATCGCCAACCATTTTGAGACTCGCTGCTGACGGATAGGTTTAAAAAGATATTTGTTCCTTGAGGACACTGTGCTGAAGGAAGAACACCGAATTCAGGATGTGTACGAGAAACGTCGAAAAGAAAAAAGTCAACTGTATTCCTGGTTTAGTAAAGGACAGTTGTTCTGGTTTCAAGAATTGCAGCGCGCATTGATCGGTCTGCTGAGCGGACACGGTATTGTTTCGCTTGAAGAAAAAACTATTCTCGACATTGGATGTGGCACAGGCCATTGGATTCGAGAGTTCTTGAAGCTCGGCGCAACGCCGGAGAATTTGGCAGGGATCGATCTCCTTGATTGGCGAATCGATGCCGCCAGGCGAACGTGTCCTGCAAACGTCCGACTTGAACTGGGCAATGCCGAGAAGCTTGCATTTTCCGATCGGTCGTTCGATGTCATCTCTCAATTTACGGTGTTCTCATCCATTCTCGACCCGAGCATGAAGCAGAAGGTTGCTTCTGAAATGTTGCGTGTGCTCAAGGACGATGGCTGTATCATCTGGTATGATTTTTTTGTCCGAAATCCTAGAAACCATGACGTCAGAGGTATTTCTAAGAAGGAGATCTTTCGGTTATTCCCAGAGTGTCAGATTGAACTTCGAAGGGTGAGTCTGGCTTTGCCTCTGGTCCGTTTGCTGGCCCCCTATTCCTGGTTCCTGTGCTATCTGTTGGAAAAACCAAAAGTCTTGAACACTCACTACTTGGGGCTTATTCGAAAGCTGTCGGCTTGAATCGGTGGATCGTACTGCATGTCAGACTTCGCAGGCTGATCGGGGGGAGCGTTAGCCGGTGTTTTCCAATGAAGTCGTGAAAAGATCAGGCACCATGATGAAAGGCCGGCGCGTGATCAAGATGTGTGTTCCATGTATTGATTCATAAGAACAAAGGGTAGGTGTTTCTTTGCCCTGTGGTCTGGGCGCTTTTTTTGGTTCAGGAGGAGGAACGCTGCGATGGATAAAGCACCAGGTTCTCGTGAACAGGCCGACGTTACGGTGGCGGTTGTGGGAGCGGGGTATTGGGGGAAAAACCTGGTGCGGAATTTTTCCGAGTTGGGGGCACTCGCCGCTGTGTGCGACAGCTACGCCGAGCGGTTGGAGTCGTTCAAGCAGTCGTATCCCGGCGTCAAGCTTTTTCGCGCCTACTCGGATGTGTTGCGGGATGAGTCGATCCGCGCGGTGGCGATTGCCACCCCGGCCGAGGGACATGCCGATGCAGTGCGGGAGGCGTTGCTGGCAGGCAAAGATGTGTTTGTGGAGAAGCCGCTTTGTCTATCAGTCAAAGAAGGTGAAGAGCTGGTTGCTCTGGCAAAGAAGCGCGACCGCATTCTCATGGTCGGACACCTCCTCTGGTACCACCCTGCGGTGCTGAAACTCAAAGAATTGATTCGGTCTGGCGAATTGGGTCGGATTCAGTACATCTATTCGAATCGATTGAACCTGGGTAAGATCCGTCGAGAAGAGAATATCCTCTGGAGCTTTGCGCCCCACGATATTTCCGTCATTTTGGGCCTGGTCAACGAAACTCCCGAGGGAGTCCTGGCGCAGGGTGGGAATTACCTCCATCAGCACATCGCCGACGTGACCATCAGTCTTTTATCGTTTCCAAGCGGCGTGAAAGCCCATATCTTTGTCTCCTGGCTGCACCCATTCAAGGAGCAGAAGCTGATTGTGGTGGGCGATCGCAAAATGGCGGTGTTTGACGATCTGGAAAAGAAGGACAAACTGCTCTTGTATCCCCATTCCATCGACTGGAAAGACAATATTCCAATCGCGAATAAGGCGGATGCCCAGCCGGTCGAACTCGATCAGGGAGAGCCTCTGCGCGCAGAATGCCGGCACTTCCTTGATTGTGTCGAGACGAGAACGAAACCGAGAACGGACGGAGAGGAGGGGTTGCGCGTGCTCTCCGTGCTGCAGCGGTGCCAGGAGGCGTTGCAGCAGGTTGCACCGAGACCGGTATCAGTGCCAAAGCCAACCAAACCGTACTTCGCCCACGAATCGGCTTTCGTCGATGAAGGGGTGGAAATTGGTGAGGGGACGAGTATATGGCATACGTCTCATATCCTTAAAGGATCGCGCATTGGGAAAAACTGCAAAATCGGCCAGAATGTCGTCGTCGGCCCTCGTGCTACCGTGGGCAATGAAGTCAAAATCCAGAACAATGTGTCCGTGTATGAAGGTGTCACCCTCGAAGATCATGTCTTCTGCGGTCCGTCAATGGTCTTTACAAATGTCTTTAATCCCCGGAGCGAGATTCCACGGATGAATGAGCTGAGGCAGACGCTTGTAAAGCGAGGAGCCACATTGGGAGCCAATTCGACCATTCTGTGCGGGATTACGATCGGGAGGTATGCCTTCATCGGGGCGGGAACGGTCGTGACCAAGAGCGTACCGGATCATGCGCTTGTGGTGGGCAACCCCGGCCGGATCACGGGGTGGATGTGTCTGTGCGGGGTTAAACTTCGTGTCAAAGGTGAAAAAGCTGCCTGTCCTGCTTGTGGGCAGCAATATCGAGCCGAAGGTACGGGGATGGCGGCTGTTTAGGAAAGGAGCATTCATGGGCGTTCCATTACTCGATTTAAAAGCGCATCACGAGCCGCTTCATGATGAAATCATGGCGGCGATGGAGCAGATCTTCCGGAGCCAGGCCTTCATTTTGGGGCCGGAAGTGGGACGGTTGGAAGAACAGGTGGCTGTGTACTGCCAGGCGAAGTATGGAATTGGGGTGACGTCGGGGACTGACGCCCTCCTGATCGCGTTGATGGCGCTGGGCGTGGGACCAGGAGATGAGGTGATTACCACGCCTTATTCCTTCTTTGCCACTGCCGGAGCCGTGGTTCGGCTCGACGCCAAACCGGTCCTTGCCGATATCGATCCACGCACGTTCAATCTGGATCCTAACAAGATTGAAAAGGCCGTCACACAGAGAACCAAAGCCATCATCCCCGTCCACCTCTACGGACAGTCGTCCGACATGGGGCCGATCATGGATATCGCACACCGCCGGAAGCTGGCGGTGATCGAAGATGCCGCTCAGGCGATCGGGACCGAGTATGCCGATGGCCGGCGTGTCGGCAGTATCGGTACCATCGGCTGCTTTTCGTTCTTCCCCAGTAAGAATCTGGGATGTTTGGGTGACGGCGGGATGGCGGTGACGAACGATCCTGATCTCGCGGAACGGATGCGAGTTCTGCGCGTCCATGGCAGCAAACCGAAGTACTACCACAAGTTGATCGGAGGGAACTTCCGGCTCGATACGATTCAGGCGGCTGTGCTCAACGTGAAGCTCAAATACTTAGACCAATGGACGAAGCGCCGACAAGAGAATGCCGACCGCTATGAGACGTTGTTTCAACAGAGCGGTCTGGTCCAGAAAGGACGCGTACGGTTGCCGGAGGCCGTCTATCGAGGCTCCGGCGCGAAGCATTATCACATCTACAATCAATTCGTGCTGCGCGTGGAGCGACGGAACGATCTCATGGCTCATCTCAAACAGAAGGGAATTGGTGCGGAGATCTATTATCCGGTTCCGTTTCATTTGCAAGAATGCTTTCAATATCTCGGGCATAAGGAAGGTGACTTCCCTGAATCGGAACGTGCGGCGAATGAGACCGTCGCGATTCCGATCTATCCGGAACTGACTACAGGGCAGCAGACCGAGGTTGTGGAGGCGTTCGCCACGTTCTACCGATAGCCGTGTTGGGGTGTTTCTCGAAATCGTCGAGTCAATGCTTTCCGAGAGCAGATTGGTCTGGGTACGTACCTGCTTCGGGCCTGCACATAGCTCACCTAAGAGATCCATGAAACCGCCGAGCCAGTTCTCGGCAGCGAGTAAGCCTCAGGTTTTTTTTCGCGAGAGACCACCGAACCGCCACCCAACTTTCGTTTCAAGTTATCCACCGTTTGAGGAGAAAACTTAGATTGACTGGGACAATTCCCCAATGATACCTAGGTGTGCAGAGACATTCAGACCTATTGATGTCCTTCGCAGGGCTGATGCGTGCTAGGCTGCCAACTAGTCGGCAGATTGCCCTTGCCATGGGTGAGTTCTTTTAAGATATAGGCCATCTATTTCTGGGATGCTATGCCGGTAAGCGCAATGTCATGACCTCTAATAGTCCCCTGCTGAAACGCGATCTGCTCATTTTGGGATCCCTCTTTCTGTTAGAAGTCTCAATCGTAGTTATATTGCAGACGCTGCACATCAAAGGAGAGACGGCCTTCGACGTATTCCTGCCCCGCACATCGGGGATGGTATTTCTGTGCGCTAGCGGCGTCTTTCTCGTTAGCGGTGCCGTCTTTGTTCGCAGGTATCTGGAACATAGACGATCACCTTCACGCAGCTTCCGCTTGATCGTGGCGATGAACATCATCACCGTGTTGCTGACTGTGGTGACTGCGGAGATCGCAGCGAGAGCAATTACTCGTAGTTACTATGGGTATGAAGCCATTGGGACTCTGGTGTTGAAGCCAAAGGACTGGGATGCCATTAAGGGCCACTATCAGAAACTTATCAGGAGACAACGGGGCGATCTCTCGTATCAAGTATATGATCCCCTTTTGGGATGGACGATAGGCCCAAGCCGGCTGAGTGCTGATGGGCTCTATTGGTCTAGTCCAGAGGGAATACGTGCTTCGGATGGGAGCACTTCGTTTAAGGAAAATACTGAAGGGGTGGATATTGCTTTAGTAGGGGATTCCTTTGCCTTCGGAGAAGAGGTAAGGTACGAAGAGTCGTATGGGTATTACGTGGAGCAGATGTTGGGTTCTCCGTTTCGGGTCTTGAATTTTGGAGTGCCGGGATATGGCCTGGCCCAAATGTTTCTGCGATACGAAAGAGATGTGCGTCCATGGAAGCCGAAAGTCTCTATCTTCAGCTTCATCTCCGGCGATCTGAGGCGTACCCTGTGGGTCTATCCCTTTCTGGGCAACTTTCGGTGGGGCAACCCCTATTCAAACCCTCGCTTCATCTTGAGAGATGGAGAACTCACGATGATCAATACACCGCTCTTGACTGCTGATGCCATCTTCTCACGAGAATCCATCGCTGAGCTTCCCTTTCTCGAGTATCAAAAAGAATACCATCCCAGCGAATGGGAGAGACGCTGGTATCATGCTTCCTACCTCGTTCGGCTGTTGCTGTCTTGGCATGCTGCGTGGCCCGATGATCGGGACGAGATTTCTGAGGAGGCGTTTTGGTCGATCAATGCGGCGCTCGTGAAAGCGTTTGTTACGTCAGCGACGGAAGATGGATCCATCCCTCTCGTGGTATACCTGCCTGTTGAGGGCGAGCTTAAGAGACCATCCAGACTACACCCTGCCAAGCAGGTACTGGAGGAGGCAGGTATTGCCTACGTTGATCCGACCTCATGCCTGCTGGAGGTCAACCCCTCTGAGCGGTTCGTGCGGCCAGACGGCGGCCATTATTCATCGCAAGGGAACGCGGCAATCGCCAAATGTCTGCTTCCCGTTATTCATCAAGCTATCACAGGAGTATACGCCTCCGGTGTTGGCGCCAAGAATGGAGAAAGGTGAAAGGAGGAGCGGTATGAGGGAGTTTGTCGTGGAGCTGTGGGGATTCATGAAGGAGCGGAAGAAATTTTGGCTGTTGCCGATTTTCGTGGTTCTGCTCACGTTAGGCGCCTTGATTGTGCTGACACAAGGTTCGGCGGTCGCCCCGTTTATCTATACGGTGTTTTAGGGCTTCAGGGGTTTACCCAGGAGCAGTGAGAGGGAATCGTGAGTCATATTCTTGGCATTTCAGCCTTCTACCATGATAGCGCGGCCTGTCTTGTCCATGATGGGGAGATCGTGGCTGCGGCGCAGGAGGAGCGGTTTACCAGAAAGAAACATGATCCTGGGTTCCCTTCCCATG
>CAYTAS010000121.1:0-8308 GCA_964435885.1 uncultured Nitrospira sp.
GGATAGCGACGGTCGTGCTCCTGGATCACCCGGTATCTCATCGGGACTCCTTCGCGAAGAACGCCGCCGCACGTTTTAAAAAATCCCGCTCCTGTTTCAGGACGGCATTTTCACGCCGCAGCTGGACCAATTCCGCCTGCTCGCCCTGTAAGGATTGTCGGGTCCGTCCACGCTCCTCTGCCTGCTGCTGCTCCGCACGCCAGCGGTAGAGGAGATGATCGGCAATCCCGAGGTCCCGCGCCACGTGGGTCACAGGCTGTCCTGATTCGCGAACCAGCCGCACCGCCTCTTCTTTAAAGGTCTCCGTATACGATCGTCGGGTCTTCGTGTTCATGTTGTCCTCCGATTTCAGCATTCTCCCACTTAGGGAGGTGTCTGTGAAATCGGGGGAAGGTCAGCTGTTGCTACCGTTGAGCGAAGCTGTTCCCAGCGAACCAAGCAGTTCGCATCTGCCGTCTCCGCGTCGCGTTGCTGCGCGCCCAGCCCTCACGTGTGGCGCCGCATGCTCGTCCGCTCGTCCTGCAGCTTGAGTGAATTGCACCACACGATCCAGTGCAGCTTCGGCTGGAACGCCAATCATCCATATCGGTTCTGATCCGCGGTCGATCCTTCTTAGAAAACACTGCCACAGCAAGCCCGTCGTTGTTGGAGTTTGTATTCGCGGCTGGCGGCGCTTTCTGTATGACGTGCGTTTCCAGGACGCCCAGACGCTCATGCCGGTGTGGCGGTATCAGGCCCAGCTGGAGACGATCCTTGCGGCGGAGCCGTCAGATTCCTTCCCCCGATGCATCGAGGGTCGAGGTTCCCCACCACTCGAGCAGGTGTCCGGTCCCGTTGAGCTCGCCCATCTCGCTGAGTTGTTGACGCCACGCTCGGTGGTGCATCGTCTGGCAGAGTTGATCGACGGAACCGTCTCCGACGACAGGATCGCTCAGAAGCCCATAGGTATTGAACCCGCGCACCGTCACGGGCGAGTAGAAGCCGTACGACGCATTCACACGATACCGGAACACGTGATCCCCACTCAGCCGAAGAGATTTCTGCGCGGAAACGCCGAGGGTCGTGCCAAACGAGCCACCCCCTGTCCCACCCAGATCCGCTGCGGATGGCCCCAGATGGTGATGGCGGCCGGTCGGAAAGACTTGTTGAACCCAGAACAGAACGTACGGAAGCCAGGAGTCAGAGTCGCCTCGCACGAGCTGGAAGCCAAGTTGGAGCGGTAAGTCGCCAAACCCGAAAATAGAGTCGCGTGATGACGAAGTCTCCAGCCACTGCGGCGCGATTCCGATATCGATCCGGCTCGTGAGGCCATAGATGAAGACCGTTTGTTGAATGATCGTGCGCGACACGGTGGCCGACTGGAGGCGCCAATTGTCGTTGTAGAGCCCGCCATAGCGCGTATAGAAGACGTAGGGCTGAACGACCACATGTCCCGGGCTGAGTGTGCGACCACGTGTGGAGAGCAGCGTCCCCGTGAACCAGGGATCGGGAGGTGGCTGCGGGTCGACCTCGGAATTTCCACACCAGCCCGATTCTGCAAGGCAGATACAGATGAGAAGCAGGCCGAGAACGATTGCGAGTCGCTTCCCAGCTAGACAAGTGTGGTCAAGATAACCGGGCATGGCAACGACGTGATGGCCTCTCACCGGACGGCCACTTTCGAAACAAGATGAACACCGCGCTGAGAGGTAGGAGAGCAAGACCCTCTCCGTAGGCGTCCTTGTAGCACAGTGATGGCCCAGATTCACGCGAGGGCAGTGCATCAAGGAGTGAGATGCATGGCTCCGCCAGTTGATTCAGTAAGACGGGCAGGGAGATCGGCGATTCGTGGTGCGTCGTGTACGTGTGCTCGTGTGAGCGAGACTTGTTAAGCAGCATCCGCGGTAGCTCCACATGAGCCGCCCCCGTTCACGAATGAGCTGAGAAAGATCCTGCATCGAGCGCAGGAAGAGCCAGTGCCATTGGTAAATACCAACAGGTTCTTCGACGGTCATCACGCTGTCCATTCATCTGTGCTTCCTGCACTCAGACAAGAGCGATACTTATGTATAAGGAAACTGACAAGTGTGTGACCGTTGTATTTCTTTGTCTTAACCCTCTTCAAGTCCTTACCGTAAACAACTCGTTCGAGGGGATAGAGAGACAGGCCAGCTTCGGGAAGATGCGCCATCGCAAAGCGAGAGGGCAGAGAGAAACCCGCGCACCGTCGCGTCCGCGTCCGTGCACAATACCCCTCTGATGAACCAATCTTTCATGCTTCCTCAGCTATCAACACGGGCATCTGCCGCACACGATCGAGTAGTTGTTTTCGGGAGGGAACGGGGAGGGTTTCGCCTCCCCGTGTGTCTGGCGGGCTATATTATATAATGAGGTTACTGGTGGCTGCCGCTGCCAGCTTCTTTCTCATCCCGCGCATCCGCGGGAATCCCCACTGTCCTGATATTGTGACGCTCCCTGCTGGTGGGAAGTATCCGTTAAGCCAGACCTCTCCCGTGACGGTTTAGTTTGTTGATCCTGGGCAGTGGCGTCTTGGTCGTCCGCGCGTCCCGGGCCTCTGTATTACCGTGTTGGTATGAACTTCCCTGCTTTGCCTGCTGCTGCTCCGCCTGCACCGGAACAGATGGCAAGCCCCAGGCACACAGCACCGCCGAAAGTATCAATGCGCTTAAATGGTTCTCATGTCTGTCGGCCTTATCTCTTTGAGTGCCTAGCAGCCCGGATGGGTGCAAGGGCAGGCATGACCCTCCGTGCGGATGCTGCGGCATTCGTCAGAGCAGAATGCTTGTCCCGCTTCAGCGGAACATGGACACGCAGGATGGGCGCATTTCTTCTCACCCATGATTTCTCCTGGAAAGACGCTGCTGTGAGCACGCGTTCGTACCGTGCACATGCTCTCTCCTTCCGGAGCCCAAGAGACCTACCACCACCAGCGATAATAATCCTGCTTTCATATGTGACCTCCGTTTAGTTTTAGTTTTAGCTCTATGGCTATTGTGGCGTAGGGAAACGAAATCGGTAACTGGTAAAAAGCCTTGGGCTTCGCCCTGGGGGGTGTCACCTCACCGTCTTCTCTCCCGATGGCTTGTCTGGCTGATGCCGAGTAGATCAGCGTAGTCTTTCACACCCGCCACAGCCCGCCTTTTGATAGTTGTCCCGCCATTTAATCTCTACCAAGTTGCCGCCACAGGACAACCCGAGCTTGTCGGCGGGTCCGTCCGCTGGTGGCAGGTAAGGAGCATTCTCCATCCGATGTCACGAGAATGGTCGTGAGGGAATCTTCCACTATCTGCCGATGTTTGTCGGTTTTGAGTTCATCCGCTGAAATTGCGATTGTGCCATCCGGCGCAACCATAAACTGGATGCTACTCAGGTTCTCCACGGCTATCTTCTTTTGCTCCGAGTGATCTAGCAGTCTGCTGAAACACCCCTCGCAACACGGTGCGGAATATGATTCTCTCTTTGAGGAAGAAAATGGAGGGGCAAGCATGCGCAGAACATTTGACGATCAAGGGGGGGGGTGATTTTCGTATCTCTCGCCGGAGTAACGGGTCCCGGCGCAGCACCCGCTCCGGACCATACGCGAATTGGTGCGTGTCAGTGAGGGGTAACGGGAGGCGCAGCAGATGCTCGAAGGGGCGGAGGAGGCGGTGACGCAGATTTAATCCTCAGGATGAGAGCGGTTGTGCCCGATCATCGACAGAGTGATCACGATGCGTGATATGGATTTTCGATCGGATGTGCTTCATGCTGTACGTAGTGAGAATGTCGTCTTCGGGTCCCGGCTCTTAGCAGAATAGTCTGTTGGCAGGGGGGTAAAACTTCACTGTCTCAGAGTGCGAATGTAGGCCAGTAGATCCTGTACCTGCTTGTCGGAAAGTCGCGATTTCCACGACGGCATCACCTTTCCTGGGCGCCCGTCGTGAATAGTTCTGAGCAAGTCAACATTCAGCTTGCGTTGGGTCGCGGGTGAAGATAAGTCGGCCACGTTGGCTCCAGCAATCTCAAGACCGTCGCCTGTGCCGCGTGGTCCGTGACAAAGTATGCAGTGTTTTTCAAAGAGGCTCTTCCCAGTCCGTGCATCTGAGCCAAGTATGATGTCCTGCTTCGGGACAGCGGGCTCTTCAGCTGACGTCGCGTCTAGGGGTGCCGTAACCAAAACTCCGGTGGCACCCATCAGGCAAACCACCACCGACCAGAGTTTCCAGCGCTCGGATATTATAGATGACATACAGGTTGGTCCCACCATAGTTGGTCCATTCAGACGTTCGTTCACGTGCGCACCCATGCGCCTATCGAGGTTTTACTTTATCCAGAGGATCACGAATCAATTCCCGAATCATCGGGTCGCGGTTCACGTCTTCATGTCCTTGAGCATCGGCTCGCCCTCCGTTCTACGCCCCCACCAGGGATCGGGCGTACGAAAGTGGCCATCGACGCTATTAGGAATATCGAATGATGGACCGAGCGGTGTGTCGTAGGACCGCATCCCTGTGCCGGGGATATTGCTGGGTCGCTGCCACAATCGCGTTCCGCCTAGCGTTTATCCCCGTCTCTCCCTAAACTCAGACCGAAGCGGCCTCCGAAGGAGGGGTCGGCTACGCGGTGGATCGACGAACCCCGCTCAAGCATACCGCAGTCGACGGTGTGGCGGTCGGTCCAGTGCCAGGTTGACCAGTCGGCTGACACAACGACCGGTACGGTGAACCATCCCAAGATCATCAAGAATACGGCCTTTCGAGCCTAGCACAATTATCTCTCTTACCACAATGCTCCTTTCTGTGTTGAGACACTCCTCTGCATAGGAGCGGGATCATCGAAGATGGCACCGCATTCCAAGCAGCGGACCTGTCCGGTCTTCAGGCCTTGTGGGGTGAGCACGTCGGCGATGAGGCGGCTGTGCGTACAGAGGCGTGTGGACCTTGGCCACACGCCGGATGGGGGTTGCATCGGTAACGTTGCAAACATGGACAGCTCCTTCGAGGAAATAAGGTGGTGGTCGATGTGTTCATATAAGATTCCCCCTCGCCTCAATAGGAACAGACGGGGGGGGAATCTATGATGATGAGCGGGGCTCATCCGGCGTTACAGGACCACACACTCACCTCCTGTTATTCGCGGTCGAGCAATTGTCGCTAGCATAGACCTTGGACTCAGACTACGGGGTCGTTTGCAGCGCATATTTGATCCCTCGCGCCTCCTCCACATGAGCCCTCAACCTCGGCAAGGTCTGGTGTGTCCAGCGCAGAACGCATGCCCGGACAGTGATGAGAGTTCCCTTATTTTCTGCTTATGCTCATCGCTTGGCTCAGACGGTAGTTTCACGTCGTGCCGCGATGCCAGAAGTTGGACCCCTTCGCTGATCCGCTTGTGGTCTTCCTTTATCTGCGATCCGAATTCCCTCACGCGTTTATTGGTCCCCCGGTCAGCGGCGAGTTGGCCCAGTGTCATTTCCGCGTGGCACATCTCGGCGGCGTTCTTGAGAAACGCCTGGGTGGACGGCTTGGCGCCCTGTTCGGCACTCTGCGCGCCGGTGGCTGGAATGAACGCCACCGCGGTGGCTGTTACAAGACCGATCATAAAGCCAAACTGCGCCGCGCGACGATGAAGCTGCTTCAGGACACGCTCGCGGTAGTGTTGTTCATAATGGTTTGCCCCGGGGTCTTTGTACTCCATACCAAACCGCATGGCGTTGTAGAAGAGGACTGCAATTTTACGCGCCGTCGCGGTCACGGCATTGCCAATACGTCCAGCCAGCCGCAGGTAGAACGCGCCCAGCGCGTTCCCTTCGAAGGGACACTCCGGATAGCCGATGCGTCGGATGTGAGTATCCGCAACTACTGCGAAGCAGAACAAGAGGATGCCGTGAAGAAGATCGCGGGTCTGATCCATGACTTCTGTGGCGATGGCCGGCGAGTCTCCTATATGGTTGAAGTGGGTGATGCGGCTCGCGTGATTCTTGCCAAAGAGCAGGAGTTCGCAGCGGATTTGATCGTTATAGGCAAGCGCGGGCAATCCATGGTCGAGGAGCTGTTTCTTGGGAGCATGACAAGCCATGTCCTCGCCGGCTCAATGTGCGATATCTTGGTCATTCCGTATACGGAGGCGCCAGCCAGATCATACAGTTGACGCTGCAAACACTCCAGGGTCTACTGCTCTGAAGCGTCCGACAGGTTCGACACGATCTGCAACGTGAGCACAACTGATCCTGCCGAGGCCGCACTGGACCGTTTCGTGATCTCCCAGGGAACAGAAAGCATCCCAACTCAGGGGTCAGGCTGCTGATTACTGGAGCTGCGGACACCAGTCGCAGAAAGCCACATCTGAGCCACTATTTCAGACTGGGGTTCGGTTCTGAAGGAGCAAGTGCGCTCCCTCGTACGTTATTTCTGATTTTCCCAAAAGCAAGAATCAGACACATCTCTTGCCCAACGGGATGTTCCATTTTTTGGAGACGTGGCTTATGCGGAACGACGCACTCGAGTCACCCGTCTGTGCGTGGGAGGTTGTAATTCGACGCGGACCGGTCGCCCAAGCGCCGCGGCCATATTCACCAGCGCGTCTAAGGAAAAGCGTGAGATCCGTCCGCGGAGAAGATCATTGATCCGTGGCTGCGTAACCCCACATTTGGCACCCGCTTCCAGCTGAGTCCATTCGTTCTCCTCAATGACATCGCTGATCTGCCGCATGAGCTCAGATCGCGCACGCAAATTCGCCGCCTGTTCGGGTGTATCGGCCAAGGCATCCCACACACTCTTGAAACTGTGGATTGTCTTAGTCATGTCTTCCTCGCCTCAGTTCAGTGTGCCGTGTTCTCGCTAGCTCGATGTCGCGCTCGCTCGTGGCCCGGGCTTTCTTCTGAAACGCGTGCAACACGTAGACGGCTTCAGCGAAGCGAGCGATGTAGACCACGCGATAGGTGCCGGAGTCATCCCACACACGGAGTTCCTCAACTCCTTTTCCAATCGACGACATCGGTTTGAAATCGGTCGGCTGCTTGCCGTGCTGTACTTGCTCCAGTTGGTACCCCGCATCGTGCCGCGCATCTTCTGGAAACTGTCGGAGACACTCCAGCGAGTTTCCGAGAAAGCGCAGCGGTTTCACGGCTCAATTATACCAATTTGGATATATGACCACAAGCCCAAGAGGGTACGATCAAGCGGGAGGTTCAACTTCGCCTTCCTCTCTTGATCAAACATCCTGGCCGTCTGGTCGTTGAGATGACAGACGGCATGGCCGGCTACAACCGGACTAATTATCGGGTCTCGATATTCTATGATCTCGCCAATACCTCGGTGATTCGCATGGCCTGGGCGCATACACATGAGTTGGAGCCTTATCACTGTACCGCAGTGGCCATGACTCCTGGCTGGTTGCGCTCCGAGCTGATGATGGATATCTATGGAGTGAACGAAGCCAATTGGCGTGATGCCTACGCCAAGTAACCGCATTTTCTCATCAGTGAATCGCCACGCTACGTCGGCCGCGCCATGGCACACCTGGCTGCTGATCCCGACGTAGCTCGCTGGAACGGCCAATCATTGTCGAGCGGTCAGCTCGCAAAGAAATGCGATTTCACCGATCTTGACGGATCTCAGATCACGTTATGGGCCATCCCGAATAAGAAATATCAAGTGAGTGTTCGGATCAAGAACCACGCGCAAGAATGGTATCTCGCCACCCTGCGGAATAAATCCACGCCGCGTGCTTTCGTGAATCTCGGCGCAGCGGCCCATATCGCCTATGGCCTCGCCCACGCGCCGATCATGATCGTGAACATGTCCAACGCGCTGCCGAAGTAACCCGTCCGGATCAGTGTCCTCCCTCGCCTACAGTGTTTCCGCAAGTACAGCCTTTCTGTAGAGGCCCATCCCTACACCGCTCTACACGGCAAAAATAATTATCGCGCTAGGCAGGATAGCGCCTTGACAGGCGTTTCCCATTAACGTAGTAGTGCAACCGAAAAGTGAGTAGGCACTACATATTAGGTATAATACGTATACGGTGGGGCAGGCGTCCCTCGTCACTGGTTCGCACAAGGACACGCAATGGATGACGGACTCTCGACAAGAGCACGAGCCCGCCGGATGATCGAGCGGGATATGGGCACACAGTTGCTGGCAACCTTGCGTGACCCCGGCACCGTGGAAGTCATGCTCAACGCGGATGGTCGGCTCTGGTGTGAACGGCTCGGGCAGGGGATGGCCTGTATTGGGACGTTCCCCGCTGCGCGCGCCGAAGCCATCATCAAAACCGTGGCGGGGTTTCATCGCAAAGAAATTACTCGTCAGTCTCCGTACCTCGACGGGGA
>CAYTAS010000122.1:0-7994 GCA_964435885.1 uncultured Nitrospira sp.
GCGGCCAGGACAAGAGCGTCGGAATCACCAAGCCCACCCCTTTGCCCGATCGCGTCGGCGCATAGGTCAACACATGCTCCGGTCCGCTGTGGCGCAAGTAGTGCAGCGTGCCCTTCGAATCCAGCCAGCCCCCGACATACACGCCATCAGATGAAAGGCGCGGCGTGCCTTTGAACCAATCCATGATCGTGCGTGTGCGAGGCAACAACGTGGCGGCTTCGAGATCCTCTTGATTGGCCCAGCGTGCCGAGCCATGGAGAAAGGGATTGGGGCGAGGCTGTGACGCCTGGACCGTGCGCGCGATGGCAAGACAGAGGAGCCCACTCGCCGCCACGATCATCCCGACTCCTCCGGCCTGTCGGAGTTGCAATGGATAGTCCTGCGCCCACCGCCAGGCCCATTCAAGAATGGCCCAGGGGTGATACAGAGACCCAAGAGGCTCGCCTAGCACCGCTTGATACTGGAAGGTATACGCAAAGAACTGGGTGGCCGACTGCAATCCGAAAACGAGAGAGGCACAGGCCAACAAGGGAATCACCAGGCCTGGTTTGGATTGCGGGGTCCGGACTTGGGGACCCACCGCATTGTTGTACGTGCTGCTCATCGCTTGCGTCCTCTCCCAAGCGTGACCGCTCCAGTCGAAGACACCCGCATGGAGTGACCTCGTTTCACTGAGGCGAGCCGTCTGGAGGTCGCCTCATCAATGGAGAGCACCACGGTCTCATCCTGACGATGGACCAACGCGAACTGCCTGCCCTCGATTGTCTCCACCGAACCGAACTGCACCATCCCCTGGTCCCGTGCCTCGAAGCGTCTGACGGTCGGGGTTCGAATGGCCTGGAGCCGTGTTCGTTCCTGTTCCGCAAGGTCACGGAGCACGGCCTCACTCGGCGGGGTAAGTGACGGTGCAACCTGCGTGGAACGTGACGCCTGCGCGGATGGTTGCGCGTGGAGGGGAACGCCTCGATGCAAATTGCGCTGAATCAGGCTCGTCAGCGAGGCAAGGTCGCCAGAGAACGATCGCCGCGAGGCATCGAGCATGTCGGCCTGGGTCATATTCTTCCAGACAATGGTATAGCCACTGTCGTGCGCTACCTGACTGAAGAAGGCCCGGAGCGCCCGTCCATTCCCGTCCCGGAAGGGATGTAGCGCATTCAACTCGGCCAGATAGTAAGCCGCACGCCGACTAAACGCGGCTGGCTCAAGGCCGCGTAGATAGCTCTCCTGTGCCAAGTCCCGAAAAATCAGCGCGGCGGCGCGTTCAAGATAGGCATGATGCGCAAAGCGGCTCGTGTCCTTGATGAGATCCACCGTCCGTAATTGTCCAGCCCAGTCGTAGAGATCGCCGAACAGATGACGATGAATCGCTTGCAGATGGGGGAGATCGAACGCGCCAGGAATGGGCTGGTGCGTCAGTTCACGCGCGCGTGCCGCGACGAACTGCGCCTCGGTCTGTTCTAACGTGGTTGCGTCGCTAATGCCCAAGCGGTTCTTGAGCACCCCCGTTGCCGGATCGACTGACTCATCGTGGCTGGAATATCGGGACATTCGGGAAACGGCTGTAGAGTTTCCTGATCAGCTCGTCGCTGGACATTTCACCACGCGCGATCTTGCGCATGTCCTCGACCGTCTCGGCGGGAACCGTCAATCCTTCGAGCGCCTGCTGCGCAACGGCATCGTCAACCGCATCGAGATTGCGCTGGATGTCGGCTTCGGTCAGCATAGAAGTACCTTACCCCAAATGCCCCTTCACAACAAGGTGAACGTATACAACCGGCGCGAACCCAACATCTGAGACGGGGCCTCGGCCACATCCTCCGCGCAAGCCTCCTGCGTGGGGCTCATCGCCGGCGTCCCCTCCCAAGCTTGATCGCGCCTGATGCATGCAGATGAAGCGTATGCCCTCGTGCGAACGAGGTGAGTTGTCTGTAGGTGGCCTCATCGATGGAGAGCACCAACGTCTCATCGTGACGGTGAACGAGCGCAACAGACCCGTCTTTAGTTTTCTCAACAGAACCGAACTGCACCATTCCCTGGTCTCGTGCCTCGAAGCGTCTGACGGTCGGCGTGCGAAGGACCTGCAACCGTTTCCGTTCCCGTTCCGCAAGCGCACGAAGGATGGCATCACTCGGTGGCGTGAGCGGTGGCGGTGCGGCCTGCGTCGAACCGGTGGCCGATGAAGTCTCTGCTGTAGATGGACGATGCGAATCGCGCACATGCCGTTGCCGCTCCTGTTCCAGTTTCAGGTCATCGAAGCGAATGGTGAGACAGGAGTGAGCGGCCACCTGTGCCACACGAGTCTTGAAGGCATCGGACCCCGACACGGCGATCGTGGTCCCGTACTTCTGGATCGCGAGCCGGAGCGCCGCGTCTATGCCTTCGTTCGTGACTTCACGCGAGACCTGTAAACGGGTCCCGTCGTCACGGACGGCCGAGAGCCCGACACGATAAATGATGGTGCCGTGTTTCGTAATGTGGTCCTGATTCGCGCCCACCACTGCATCCACGAGTCTCGTTCCAACCGCTGTGATCGTGTCGCCGACGAGACCGCGTGCGGCGTCCCGGGCACGCAACGCACGCAGGGCTTCCTGGTCGCCGGCGAGCGCCCGCTGTCGCAACCAATCGGCCCACGTCAGTCTCTGATCGCGTGCCGTGATGGTCACACAGTCCCGTCGATGGCGATCGATAATCTGACGGAGATCGGATCGAAGCGTCTGCGACACCTTCGCGTAGAGGAGTTTCTTCGTGATCCGTCCGCCCATGGTCAGTTTGATCGTGTCCCGTTTGATCTGTCCGGCTCGCTTGGCCGCGTCGATGTGCTGCGCCTTGCGGGTCCGCGCCTCCTGCATCGCGACCGCTCGTGCTTGAGTGCGGGCGAGCCGGTCTTGCTGATACCGCGCATAGAGCGCACGGGTATCCATTCTGGTACGGACAGGTGTCTGTGCATAGCGTCGTGTGGGCGGCGTAGCCTGTCGTGTCCCCGCCGCCTCGAACGATCCGAGACGGCGTTCAAGGGACACCTTGGAGAGTTCCCGCGCCACCGAACTCGCACGCACAAAGATCCCCTGCCCGTCCGTGATGACCAATCCTTGGCCGCGAGGTTGGATGGCCAAGCCATGGCGATGCAGCACCTGATGCAACTCAGCCCAACTCTCCGCGGATCGAAGTTCCTCAAGACACTCTCGCTGCATCCAGCCGATCAGGCTTTCGGTGCCCGCATGCCGCTCCATATCTGACGCCCGATTCTCCCCGCCGGTTTTCCGGACCTGGTGATTGTCTTGCTCGAGACGAAAGACTTCCTCCAAAGTGTCGCACAGTTCGCCGAAAGCCCGGTAGGCTTTATACGGCTCATGCAGGGTGTACCGCGTCGGATGGATTTTGTTGATGGCCAGATGCAGATGCATGTTGTTGGTGTCATGGTGCAACACGCTCACCCGCTGATGTTCTCCGAATCCCAATCGGTGACAAACTCTGGTTTCGATCGCGCGCAGGGTCTCAGTCGAGGGCAGCTCACCGGGCCGGAAACTGATGATGAGATGATAGGTCTTATCCGACTGAGCTCTGGTGTTGAGCGATTGGGTATTCAACATCTCAAGTGACGCGGCGTCGTGCCGGTGACTCTGACAGTTCGTCAGCGTAATCTCCCCGACCCGTTCCTGTCGGCCTTGGGTATTGGTGAGATAGTCCACGAGAGCCACGACGTTACTCTTCCGCAGAGATCGCATCGGCACATGTTTGATGATCATGTGCCTCGGTCCTTCTTTGAGGTTGCGATAGGTTCGGCTTGTGGTCGAAGGACCTTCTGCATCAGGGCCACCATTTGATCTTGGGTGCGGTCGATCTTCTTCAACGTCTCGCGGATGGTGCGGGCATCGATCCCCGAGGCGGGCTTCCCGTTCGAGAGCCACAATTTTAGGAGTCCGCCGAGTCGCCCAAGATCCCCATTGATTTTGACCAACTCCTCTACTTGATGGTGGTCCACGATGCTCCGAATGGGATAGCCCATACCGACACGCAGCAGATAGGACGACTTACTCAATCCGGTCGAGCGGGCTTGCTGCTCGATGGTCTGCCGCTCGTCCGGGAAACAATAGACTTTGAGGGGTTGGTGGTCTTTGCGATTGGTCTTCTGCCGTGGCTTCATGCACCGCCTCGTGATGGTGGTCTGCAACCTTCTGATGCCTCGAACGAGAGAACCCCCGTTGAGCGCGGAGGCGCGAAGAAGGGAATCGTGAAGGGTGGCCCACCAGTCTCACTGGTGGGCCCCCTTCACCTATCCTGCCCTGCTTTCGCTCATTCTTTATTCATATAACAAGAAAAAGTCCTGTACTGCAAGCGTTGGTTCTGGTAGTGATAGCGTCAATTGTTATGGATAACGTGTTCTTACGCCTTTGTTTGAACGTTGTTCGCTCGTGTCGGTGGTGATCGTCCAGAGGGAGGCAGGCAAAACGAATGGAACACAGTTTGTCGGCGCGGATTGCGGCGCACGTCAAACAGCACCCGGCGTCACCGCGTGAACACAATCTCGCGGTCTTTCTCGCATTGCTCCCGGAGATTCGACAGGCCATGACCGATGGGTGGGCGGTGGCGACGATTTGGCGCACGCTGCGCGCGGAACAGAAGGTGACTTTCAGCTATCAGGCCTTTCGGCTGTACGTCAACAAGTTGATCGTGACGCCCGCGAGAGCCAGACCGACTCCCCTATCCCTACCGCGTGAGCCGGTCCCCGCGAAAGGAGCCACCGGCTTTACGTTTAATCCCGTTCCCAACAAGGAGGAACTCATCTAATGGCATCCATTCATCTGATCGTGCAAGGTAAGGGCGGTGTCGGCAAATCCATGATCGCGGCGTTCATCGCGCAGTACAAACTGGGCAAAGGCAAACTCCCGCTCTGCATCGATACCGATCCGGTCAATGCGTCGTTTGAGGCGTACAAGAGCTTGAAGGTGTCCCGGCTGAGCATTATGCAGCACGACGAGATCGATCCGCGCAGTTTCGATCAACTGATTGAACTCGTGGCAAAGACCAAAGTGGATGTGGTGATCGACAATGGCGCGAGTTCCTTCGTGCCGCTCTCGGCCTATGTGCTGTCGAACCACGTGCCGACCCTGCTGCGCGACATGGGCCATCAGTTGATCGTGCATACGGTGGTCACGGGTGGACAAGCCTTGCTCGACACGCTCACCGGTCTGACGCAGCTCATCCGTCAGTTCCCGGCTGACGTCCCCTTCGTCGTCTGGCTCAATCCCTACTGGGGTCCCATTGAACTCGATGGGAAATCCTTTGAACAGATGAAGGCCTATCGGGAGCACAAAGATCGGATCTCCGCCATCATCCAGCTCCCGGATTTGAAAAAGGAAACGTTTGGGCGCGATCTCAGCGACATGCTGCAAGCGCATCTGACCTTTGAAGAGGCCATCGCCCTCCCCTCGCTCACGATCATGGCACGGCAACGGTTGTCGATCATCAAGACGCAGCTCTTTGAACAGTTCTCTGCCGTGCCGGTGCTGTGATGGGCGCCGATCCCACCGATGACTTGCTCAAGGAAATTGCCTCAAAGCATGGCGTGGCCTTGGACCGAGCAGATCCGATTTTGATCGTGCGGACGATGCACGCGCGCTTGTTGGCCGAGAGCACCGCCGCGCAACAGGCCTTGCTCGAGGACTATCGCAAGACGCTCGAAGCCCTGCTCGATCGATGGAGCGTGGAGACGACAGCCAAAGCAGAACGGATCGTCACGGCCTCGCTCACGGCTACCACGGAGACCATGAAGGCGGAGATGGCGACCCACGCCACGGACGTGGCCCGCGCGATCCGGAACGAAGTCACCGGTGTATTGGAAACGACCGAGACGCGGATGCGCAGGGCCACCACAGTGGGGTACGTGAATCTCCTCGCAGCAGTGGTCACATTTTCTGCAGCGGTCGTGATCTACTGGATCATCCGTGTCTAACGAATGCCCAGGAACGACTGAGGACGAGACATGGGAGCGAAGAAAAGTTTGTCGGCCAGGGTGCAAGAACGGGCGCAACGGGTCTCGCCTGCTGCACGAAATCGAGCGCAGATCGTCGCCCTTCGGCACGAGATCGAGCAAGCGCTGAAGGATGGCTGCTCGCTCGCGATGATTTGGAATACGCTGCAGGAGGAAGGCACAATTCAGTTCGGCTATGAGACGTTTCGAGCTCATGTCCGCAAACTAGTCCGCCCTCTCTTTGAGACACTCCCTGACTCCCCTCCGATCATGAGGGGTTCAGGACCCGTGAAGCAGCGGCCAACGGGGCGGCTCATGGGGCGAGGAACCGCGCCAGGGCGGACGCTGGCACGCCTGCAACGCCCCATCCGCCGAACTCAGCATCGGGCGTCCCCGACCCGTGGTGGGTGAGGGGCGGGAAACGCGATCAAAAGAAAGCGCCGTGATTCCCTCCCCTCCCCCCTGCGGTTCCATTGCACCAGCGCCATTCCTCCTTAGTCTTTCGGCGAGGCCAACGCGTGAGGATAGTGCTTGGCGAGGATTCGGTTCAGCCGATGGATCAGATCCGGTCGCTTAAAGGTCACATGCCCGTTCTGATTTTTGAACAGCCGAATGGAGAGATAGTCATGCTCGGCGACCTTGGGCCACGCTGCGGTGCTCTGCATCGCATCCGTAATGAGCCGATACGCTCCTCTCCGGTGATCGGCCTCCGGCTTGCCATCACAAAGGTGAAAGACACGGAGGAGATCGTCCAGATGATCGGTCTGCCGCATGTTGGCGCTGCCATACGACGTGAGAGACGTCATCACGATGCGCTTCCCAAATTTCTGTGGGAGATTTGTTTTGTAATCCCACGAGAGACGGCGAAAGCACTCAATCACCCCCTGCTCGAACATGTCCGTGCGGCAATCATGGAGCGTCGCAAAGGTGGCGCGAATCGCCTCGCGCGTGAGTTCCGGCACCTTCTCTGCTCCGAGTTGCTCATCCACCTCCTTTCTCTTCGACGCGGACATCATGGACCGCAGGCCAGAATCCTGTAACAGCGTGGTCCATCCGCCGGCATCGAGACAGGCTTGGAATGTCTCAAGCCGTGTTGTTCTATTCGCGAACTCACCCGTCATGTGGAGACCGTGGCCTCGCCACCCGCGAGCCATGGAGATGTCAGGAAATCCGAGCCGTGCGGTCGATGCCAAGGCGTGGGCCTGCTCTAATTTCTCCAATGCCTCTTGAAACAAGATCATGACCGCCTCCCGTTGCTGCAACAGATTGGCAATGCTGAGACTCGGGATCAGCTCATGCTCTGGTCCTGCGTCACCGTCAGGGTTGACAAAGATCGTCCCCGCTTGGTTCGTCATGCTGGCGTCCTTTCTGTTCCCACGATCGGGCTCTCGTCTGGAATCTGAAACGGGCCGACCCAGGCACCTGGTTGAGGCTTTGCGGTGAGGTCGGCCACGATCTGGTCTTGTGTCGCGTGATCGACACTCTGTCCCGTCCAGAGTGCACGTGCTCGTCGTTCTTGATCGTCCATCAGCGCTCCTTCATGGCGAAACGTGGCCACGGGGGCCTGTCGCTGGCAGTCTGGACACATCGCAAAGGCGGAGTCGTCGTAGTCCGCGCCCCCCTCGTCGTCAAGGAAGGGCGTCCGTTCATCGTGGAGCCTCACGCGCGTGATCAGGTCCACGGTAAAGGGTCCCCAGCTCTGGCAATCCGGACAGTGCCAGTTCTCGCCATCATTCGTATTCGGTGATTCGTCAATTTTGTCTAAGGTCATGGTGTTGTCCTTTCTTCTTCCTTCAAGTCTGTTGACCTGTTCCATTCGTGTCACCTGTCATCAGTACTTCGACCTGCCGTCTTCCCCCTCCCCGTATAACCAGCCTTCATCGGCGAAAGACACGTGCCGCCCCTCCCCCATCACGATGTGGTCGAGCACGCGAATGCCCAGTAACTCGCCCGCGCTGACAAGTCGTTTTGTCAACGTGCGGTCCTCCAGGCTCGGGGTCGGATCTCCGGAAGGGTGGTTATG
>CAYTAS010000123.1:0-7990 GCA_964435885.1 uncultured Nitrospira sp.
GGATTGGACGCCTCCGTGGTTGCCGAGGCATTACAGGCACAGAACGGTATGGTGTCGGCTGGAACGGTGATTGCCGCGCAGCACAATCTCCCCATACGAATCACCGGCTCCTTCGAATCGGTGGAGAGCATGGCGAACCTTCCTGTGCGGGTCGAGGGCCGAACCTTGCGCGTCGGCGATTTCGCGAAGGTCACGCGGGGCTACGTCGACCCGTCGGAATTCAAGATGCGTTTCAACGGCAGAGAAGTGATCGGCCTCGGTGTCACGATGAACAAGAACGGCGACGTGCTGGAATTGGGAAAGGCGTTGGAAGCGACCATGAGCCAAATCGAGGAGGGACTTCCTATCGGCATCGACGTGGAACGGGTTGCCGATCAGTCGCGGGTGGTCACTACCGCCATCGGCGAATTCACGCGCGTCTTCTTCGAGGCCTTGGCGGCCGTGCTGCTCATCAGCTTTCTGAGCCTCGGCTTTCGCACTGGCTCCGTGGTCGCGCTGACGGTGCCCTTGGTTCTGGCCGGCACGCTGTTATGTATGCTGCTGTTCGGCATGGACATGCATCGTATCTCTTTGGGCGCGTTGATCCTCGCCCTTGGTCTCCTCGTAGATGACGCGATGATCGCCATTGAGATGATGGCACGTAAACTCGAAGAGGGCTGGGATCGGGTACGCGCCGCGACCTATGCCTACCGCGCGACGGCGTTTCCCATGCTGACTGGAACCTTGATCACCATTGCCGGCTTTCTACCGGTCGGTCTGGCTCAGTCGCAAGCCGGCGAATATACGGTGGGGATTTTCCAGGTGGTGGGCATTTCCCTGTTGCTCTCATGGATCGGCGCGGTAGTCTTCACACCCTACTTGGGCTATCTGATACTCAAGGTCAGGGCGAGCGGCGCTACGCTCGGCCACGACTTGTTCGACACATCGTTCTACAACCGTCTGCGCCGTTGGGTGGATACATCTGTTGAGCATCGCAAGAAAGTCATCATCGGCACGGTGGCGTTATTCGGCGTCGGTGTCGCAACCCTGAGTCAAGTTCCCGAGCAGTTCTTCCCGCTCTCGAACCGGCCCGAAGTCATGATCGACCTCTGGTTGCCGGAGGGCAGCTCCTTCACGCAAACCGAAGCCGCCGCCAAACGCATGGAGGCTCTTCTCGCGAAGGACGAGGACGTAGTGAATTATGCGGCCTATGTCGGTAGTGGGAGTCCGCGGTTTTTTCTGCTCATCGTCCAGCAACTGGCGAACACCAACTTGGCGGAATTTGTGGTGATGACCAAAGACAACGAGGCACGCGAACGGGTGATGCAACGCATCAGAGACGTTTTTGCCACGGATTTTCCCGGCGTGCGGGGACGTGTCATGCGCCTCAATGTCGGACCGCCGATGGATTATCCGGTGGTGTTCAGAGTGTTCGGCGAAGATCCCATGGTCCTTCGAAACATCGCGGACCGTGTTGCCGAAGTCGTGCGCGCCAACCCCAGTACGGTGGATGTCAACGACGACTGGCATGAGCGTATCCCTTCGTTCCGTCTCATGCTCGATCAGGAGAAGGCACGCGCACTCGGTGTCTCAACGTCAAGCCTGTCACAAGCGTTGCAAGCTCACTACGCGGGAATCCCCGTCGGGCAGTTCCGCGAGGACGACAAGCTCATCGACATCGTGTGGCGAGCGCAAAAGCATCTGCGCGTCACTGCCGATGGATTGCCCGACGTCATGGTTCGGACGGCCAACGGTCGATCGGCACCGCTGGCCCAATTCGTCAAGTTTGAAACCGTGTTCGAGGACGGCGTGCGCTGGCGCCGCAACCGCTTTCCGGCTATCTCCGTACGCGCCGACGTGGTGGATGGAAGGCTCGCCCCTGATGTGGCGGCGCAAATCATCCCCCAGCTCAAATCCATCGAAGCCCAACTGCCGGCCGGCTATTTCATCGAAACCGGCGCCGCGAAGGAGGACGCCTGGATCGCCCAGAAGTCGATCTTGATGTGGATACCGCTGGTGGTGATCGCGACGCTCGTGCTGCTGATGGTGCAGTTGCAGAACCTGTCCCGGACGTTCCTGGTATTCGTCACGGCGCCCTTGGGGGTGATCGGCGCGGCATTCGCTCTGCTGCTGTTCCGGGCACCCTTCGGCTTCGTGGCCTTGCTCGGCATCATCGCATTGGCCGGCATGATCATGCGCAACTCGGTGATCCTCGTGGACCAGATCGAACAAGACGAAAAGGCCGGACGCGACACCTGGTCCGCCATCGTCGAATCGACGGTACGGCGTTTCCGGCCCATCCTGTTGACTGCGGCGGCGGCCATCCTGGCCATGATCCCGCTGTCGCGCAACGACTTCTTCGGGCCCCAGGCGATCGCCATCATGGGGGGGCTGACGGTCGCCACCGCGCTGACAATCTTCTTTGTTCCGGCACTCTACGCTGCATGGTTCAAGGTCGAACGGACGCCTCAGGCGAAGAATCTTGAGACACATCTTCCGCTTTATTCCACACATAACGATGGGCCAGAGGAACAGTCGCGTGTTGTTCCGGGAGGTGTCGTATGAAAGTCTGGTATTCAATAATGATGTTGTCTCTGGCATTGATTGGGGCGGGCGGCTGCACGCCGACGCGTGTTAGCGACCGCGTGTCGTTCGTCGTTCCTGAGCGCTTGCATAACGCTCCTGAGACTCAACCGGTCTCGGCGTCCAAAGACCTCAGCGAATGGTGGAAGGGGTTCGGCGATCCCGTGCTGGATGACTTGATCGGCCAAGCACTGGCCGCCAACCACGATCTCAGACTCGCCAAGGCGCGCGTGCGTGAAGCGAAAGCCATAACCACCGTCGCCGAATCGGCACTCTACCCCAGCATCGATCTGTTCTCTTTCGGCGGCCGGGAAAAGAGAATAGACCGAATCTTTCCAGTGCCTGGCGCACAGGGCGTCGAGCTGATCGCGCCCACCGCCAATGTGTTCACCGGTGGACTGGCGGCTCGGTGGGAATTCGACGTGTTCGGCGGCAGACAGCTGGAAGCGGAGGCAGCCATCGCGCAGTCCGCAGGAACCGAAGAGGCTCACCGCGCGGTGCAAGTTGGATTATTGGCTCAGGTGGCGATGAATTATCTAGAGCTGCGAGGGATACAGCGACGTATCGACATCCTGCTGGAGAACATTGGGGTCCAGCGTGAACGCTTAAGAGCCCTGCAAGCATTCTATAAAGCTGGCTTGGTCAATGACATGGATGTGGCTCGGCAAGAGACTCTGCTGCACAATACAAAGGGGACGCTGCCAGTCCTGACCAGCACGGCAAAAAACTTGATCCATCGACTGAGTGTACTGTTGGGAGAAACCCCAGCGAGTTTGGAAGAGCGGTTGACTCGTTCCATGCCACTGCCTGTCACCCTGCCCAGCATCCCCAAGCTTCTACCTTCGAGTTTGCTAGAGCGGAGACCGGATCTGCGGTTTGCGCACACGGAAGTCAGTGCCGCAGCCGCCAGCCTTGGTGCGGCGCGAGCCAATTTGTTTCCGAAATTTGTCCTATCGACAAGCGGCGGGTTCGGTGCATTGGCGGTCGGCGGATTTCCGGGTCTGGCAGAAGGGGTCTATGCGCTCGGTGCCGGTCTCACGGCGCCGATCTTCAATGCCGGTCGCATCAAAGCGCATATCACGGCGGCGGATGCGCGGCTCGAGCACGTCGCGGCAAACTACGAAAAGACCTTTCTTCTCGCCTTGGAGGACACGGAAAACGCCTACGTCGCGCATACCGCGGCCCTCGAGCGCCGCGATCAGTTGGTCCGGGCCGAGACGGCAGCGGAGCGATCCCATACCCACGCCCACGCTTTCTACCAGCGTGGCGCTGCGGACTTTCTATCGGTACTTGACGCCCAGCGGACAAGGCTTTCAACCAGCGACGAGCGCACTCAGGCCGAGACGGCGGTCCGCGTAGCCTTGGTCTCCATCTATCGGGCAGTTGGCGGCGGTTGGGCTGGGGACAGCTCAGTAAGCCGAGGAACTGATAATGACCCCGTGAAAATAACCGAGAAGGACTAAGGCGTGCGGTGCCGAAATGTCAATGGGTGAACCCGGATGTGCGATGTCAACACGCGCACAGCTCACAACCGATTTGTGCGTTTGGCTAGGGCTTCACGTCCGCTTCCCATGAGATGCTGGCGGGACACCATTGCCAGATGCCGAGGGTGATGATGCGAGTCAATCCTGCTGGGATACAAGCGGTGCGGTTGACCACCACTTTTCGATTGATCAGTTTGGTCGGATCTCCGCAGCGTTTCAGATAGTCATCGGCCTTGATGTCATGGAGATTCGCGTGGGGGACGATGAATGCGACGATCGGGACGGGCAGCACGGCGATGGAAGAGTCGTCGACGCTTTGCGAGCCGGAGCAATGGGCCTCGGTTTTCGGGTATGTGACGTCGTCATGGACGAGCGCGGTCGTGCAACCTGCTACGAGAAGAGACGCACTGATCAGTAGGGCTGAACATCCGTGTAGACATTGCTTCCGGGTCATGAGCAACCTCCATTTTGATCGACCTGATCTTTTAGACGCAGGCTACTCACAAAGGTAAACGCCGTCAAGCAAGCGGGCTATCGGTAGAATACCGCTTGACGGCGAAGCCGGAACGACGGTATCCCAGTGGCCATGAATCAGCCATCGACCTCGGTTGCCTATGCCTCCGTCGTGCTCGCGGCTGTACTGTGGGGTGGCTCGATTGTGGCGCAGAAGATGGCGCTTGGATCATTTTCCGCCGTCGAAGCGTCCGTCTTTCGCGATATCGGCGGGTTGGTCATTTTGTTGGCGATTTGGTGGTCGAAGGAAGGCGGGGCTCTTCAGATAAGTCGTGCCGACATGGGATTGCTGGGTCTCCTCGGGCTGGGCGTCTTGGGGAACCACCTGCTCATCCTGATGGGCCTCAACTATGTCAGCGGCGCGGTCGGCGGCGTGATCATCGGCTCGAGCCCAGTGGTCACCACATTTCTCTCAGCCCTCTTGATTCGCGACGTGCCTCTCCGCGCAGTCTTGTCGGGAGCGCTTCTGTCATTTGCGGGTGTCGGGTTGGTATCGGTCGCAGGGTTTCAATCAGCCGGCGAACGACCACTGTTGGGCGGCACCTTGGTTTTTCTCGGGGTCGTGAGTTGGGCGCTCTACAGCATCGGGAGCCGCAGTATTATGGAGAGGATTTCGGCGCTGACGGTGAATTGGACGACCTTAGCCGTTGCGACCGTCCTGCAAATTCCACTCCTGTGGACCGATCACAAGATGATGGATGCCGGAATGAGCTCGGTGACGACCTCCGATTGGCTTGCGTTGGCGTATCTCGTGGTCTTTGCCACGGCCGGTGCGCAGCAAGCCTGGCTGTTCGGCGTGAAAGGTATCGGCCCTTCACGGGCGTCGGTTTTAGGCAATCTGACACCTGTAGCTGCTATCGGCCTGTCTGCGTTATTCTTGAACGAGTCCGTCGGATCAATCGAAATTATCGGGATTTGTCTCATCCTGGCCGGTGTGTGGGTTGTCAATCGTCAAACGGCAAAGTAATGGTTTCGTGTGCGTTTCGTTCCGCTCCCTCTCGATCATACCCGCTGGTCTGAGGTATCATGCGCTACCAGGCCTCACGGAGATCGTGAATGCTTCCTGCACTACGTTGTCCTCGGCATGACAGCGTGGTACCTCGCTCTACATGATGATCGCGGAGAGCAATGAACAGTCACTATGCCCGAGCACTGATCCCGCTGATCCTGGGAGGAACGTTCCTTCTTGATGTGTTTATGCCGTGGGGGTATGCGGTCTGGGTCGTTGGGGATGTCTTCGGCGTGCTTTTGACACTCTGGCTTGAGTGGCCGATTGCCCCCTATGTTGTTGCGGTTGTCGGGACCGTTCTCGCGCACATCGGACATGCACTATCCTCTCCAGTCATCCCGGTAGATATTGCTGGCTTCAATCGAGTCGTGGGGATAGCCCTCCTGTGGGTGACGGCGTGGCTCGTGGCGCGCGCAAGGAGGGCGAAACTCGACGATGCCACCAGACGATTGGGCGCGATTGTAGAGAACAGTAGCGATGCCATTCTCAGCGTGACTCCCGATGGATTTATGACCACGTGGAACGCTGGGGCAGAGCGGATTTTCAGATATACCGCGACGGAGATGATCGGGCGTTCGATCCTGACCCTGATTCCGGAGCATCTCCATCGAGATAAGGCGTGGCTGCTGGCCACAGTACGGGGAACGCACGAGATTCATACCTATGATGCAGTACTGTTGACCAAGGGCGGCCGCTCCATCGATGTGTCGGTGACATTATCGCCACTCAAGGATGATGTCGGTCAGTTTGTGGGAGTCTCAAAAGTCATCCGCGATATCAGCGAGCGGAAGCGAGCCGAGAAGCTCCTGCACCACGCGCATGAAGCGCTGGAACACAAAGTTCAAGAGCGAACCGCCGAATTGCGGAGGGCCAATAACTCTCTGCGCGAGCTTTCTCGTCGGCTGATGCAGGTGCAGGAGGAGGAGCGAAGCCGGCTTGCGCGAGATCTGCACGACGAAGTGGGCCAGCTGCTCACGGCATTGAAGATCGACTTACAGGAAATTCAACATGGCGAGGTTGGGGACGCCCGTTTCGATTCTCTCACGGATAGTCTGGTGCTAGTAGACCACCTGTTGACTCAAGTGCGGACGTTGGCGTTGGACTTACGCCCCTCTCTCTTGGACGATTTGGGCTTGGCGCCGGCGCTTCGATGGTATGCCAACCGGCAGGCGACGCGAAATGGGTGGGCCCTGTCGCTTTCCGTTGAGGATATGACCGGCCGAGTCCCGGCGCCCATCGAGGTGGCCTGTTTTCGGGTGGTACAGGAAGCGTTGACCAACATCGCGAAGTACGCGCGGGCCAAGACGATCGATCTGACTTTGCGTCGACAAGACGAAGAAGTCACGCTCATTCTTCAAGACGACGGTGTGGGATTCGACGTATCGGCGGCCCGGCAACGTGCGCAGGGCGGGGAAAGCATAGGGTTACTTGGGATGGAAGAGCGTGTCCGTCTGGCCGGCGGTAACCTCGTGATTGTGTCGACACCAGGGCATGGTGCCAGAATCGAGCTTTGTTTCTCGCTCACCGAATACGATCAGTCTCAGGTGAGTCGTACGGTCGAGGTGACAGCCTCATGAGCAACCTCCGAATCCTGATCGTGGAAGATCATGCCTTAGTGAGAGCCGGCATGCGGGCGCTCGTGCAAAAGATCGAGGGTGTCCAGGTTGTTTCAGACGTGGGAGACGGCTGGGAGGCCGTCAAGTCCGTGCAAGCCGACGCTCCGGATCTCGTGTTGATGGACATCGCGATGCCGGGATTGAACGGACTCGATGCGACCTCGCGGATCGTCAAGGAATCGCCGACCACTCGGGTGATTCTGCTGTCGATGCATGCGAATGAAGAATACTTCCAGCAGGCGTTACAGGCCGGCGCATCGGGTTATCTCTTAAAAGGGGCGGAACTGGCGGAACTGGAGTTGGCCATCAGGACGGTCGGGAAGGGTGAGACTTACCTCACGCCGTCGGTGGCGAAGTATGCCATCGAAGCCTACCGAGGAAAGTCTGAAGGGCCGACAGGCCCGCTGGCGAGGCTCAGCATGCGCCAGCGCGAAATCCTTCAGCTCATCGCTGAAGGGCAGACGACGAAGGACATCGCCCAACGCCTGAACTTGAGCGTCAAAACAATCGAAACACACCGAAGCCAACTTATGGAACGACTTGATATTCATGATGTGCCCGGTCTCGTACGTCTGGCGATCCGTGTCGGATTGGTCCAGCCCTACTCCTAAGTTCTTTCTTGTTGTCTCCGCTCATTGGCACTCAGCCCATTTCCCAAATGTCCTCAGGGATTACCTGGCTCATTTTCAGGGTTTCCCTGATAGGTCTGCAAACCTGGTTGTGAGATGCTCGACCCCGCCAAACGGAGCAGTTGCGGCAACGGATAGCGGCACCACACCGTACAGCAAAGGAGCGAGGCACCATGG
>CAYTAS010000124.1:0-7836 GCA_964435885.1 uncultured Nitrospira sp.
GCCATGGTCTGTCCCTCCTTGGTTAAAGCAACCTCCGCATTACGGAACCTTCACGAACGGCCCGAATGTCTCCAGCCCATCAATCGTCTTGATTTCGAAAGCTCATAGCCGACCAAGGTGAGGATGAGAAGGACAGTGATTGGTCCTATCGCTTTTCGCGCAGTGGCAGAGTAATCAATTTGCTGTACTTGCAGGAGGTAAGACGAAGGACTGAGCCCTTCCGGGGTAATGATGAGTTTGTAGAGCCCCTTGACCAATGTGGCTTCGCCTCTGACGACACCGTCTGGATGAACGGCGGGAGGCCAGTACGCAATGGTGTCTTCTTCGGTTGCATCAGCGAGTCCTCGCACAATCCGAACCCCCACCGGCATGTTGCGCAGGCTTGAATCTACGAGATCGACGACGAGAAAGGTGTCACCTTCACCAGGAATCTCCGTACAGTACTGGGCTTTTGCTTCATATTGCGGCTGATATGCGCTGAAGTGGACGAGGCTTCCTCCGACCCGTCGCACACAGGCATCATCCTCGATCGCTACATTTCCATGAGCATTTGCAAAACATGGGAGGAGAACCAGGAGGAACATGATGGCGTGCATGACTGAACGTGCGGACTTTAGAGCATCGATCATCATAGCCGTCTCCGTGTCTAAGATTAGAGTAACAAACCCAATAAAATCTTATCAACATGTCACATGTTTGTCAATTCATGAATAGACAAACATGTGACATGTTGATACTATTCAAAATCGAGTCTGATCGCTAGGTCATGCGTCGAAGGAGGTATGTGTCATGCCATTCTATTTGAAAACTCTCGCTTTTGGATGCGGTCTCGTCTTGTTCGGGTTTGGGATCGGTGCGCTCATGGAATTAGAGGTCAGTGCAGGCGAGAAGCAGTCCAAAGCATCGGCACGCGCTGATGCATCGCTGGCACCTCTCTATGGGTTTCGTCTCCCAGATATCGATGGACAACCCGTCGATCTCAAGACATATAAGGGTAAGGTGCTGTTAATCGTAAATACGGCGAGCATGTGCGGCAATACGCCGCAGTACGCCGGTCTTCAGCAAATGTATGAGCGGTATCGGGAACAGGGGTTGGAGGTTCTCGCCTTTCCGGCGAATGATTTTGGGCAGCAAGAGCCTGGCACCAATGAAGAAATTAAAGGATTCTGCTACACGAAATACAGTATCAGTTTCCCCCTGTTCTCGAAAATCAGAGTGGTCGGAAAGGAAAAGCATCCTCTGTATCGGTATTTGACCGAACAAAGCCCATTCCCCGGTCGTGTGACCTGGAATTTTCAAAAATACTTGGTCGATCGTTCCGGGAACGTCATCGGGAAATATGATCCCGGAATGCATCCCTTGTCGCCCACCATTGTGGCCGATGTGGAAAAGGCCCTGGTGGCAAGCTGAAACCTTGCATCAAACGGAATGACGCATGCGGATGAATCGGCTACATATCATGATTGGTCTTTGTGTAGGCCTCTTTCTGTATCAGACGTCCGCTGCCAACCCGGCAGGAGCTGAGTGGGCACGAATAGGGAACACCGACCGTTCAAATCACGACGAGGTGTATTCGGACAGTATGGCCTCAGCCGCTTTTCGTCCCGAGAACAGGGCTCCGTCGAGCGTCCCGCTTTCCCGGTAATCCCCACAAAGGTACAGCCCCGCAGCCAGACGTGGTGAGGTTGTGCGGTTTTCGAGTGAAAGCACGTCGAGTGGGGGCAGCGCACGCCGGATGCGATCGGTCCTCAGATGGCGCCACTCGTCGACGTGCGAACCGAACCAGAATCGAAGATACAGTCGTACCGCTTGTGAAACATCATCATGCGTATCACTCTGTCCAGTAGCCGTCACTGAGATCAAGGCTCGCCCAGCCGGCGCGTACGAAGGCGCCGTTTCACTCAGAACGCAGACGGTTCGGACCACCCCATCACCGTCCCCATTCAGCATCAACCAGGGTCCGCGTTGAGGAGGAACCGGCGCATCGAAATAGAGGGTCACCGAGCCGCGAGCTGGGGTGCTTGGGATGCGCTCACCTTGCAAGCGGGCCGCGGTCGCATCATCAGTCGCCACCACCAGCACATCGGCCATGAGGGATTCCCCGGACTCCAGCACCACGCTCGAGCCCTGAATCTGTTGGACGGCGTGGTTCAAACGGATTGTCCCCGGAGGCAACGTAGTCGCGAGTTGTTGTGCGATGGCGCCCATCCCGTCACGTGGTACGGCGGTGACTCCACGGCAGAACGCCGCCCAGACCAGCTCAAAAATCCAGCAAGGCGTGTTCAATTCTGCCTCCAAGAACACGCCGCTGAGAAACGGTCGGAAGAAATGCGCCACCATGGCGTCCGAAAAGTCATAGGCCTGCAACACGTCGCGAGTCGTCCGTGTAGGGTCTTTCATCACAGAGCAGAGGCGCTGCTGCAAAGCGTCCCGTCGCAGACGCAGCATCCGGAACTTGTCGGCGAGCAAGCCGACGGGGCCGAGTAACATCCGTGGAAGGTCTTGCGGCCGGCGAAAGGGATCACTCATCACATGAAATCGACCGTTGCGGCGAATGAGGGCTCCGGCATGAAACGGCATGAGACCCAATGCGGGATAGTTCAGCGTCTCGCGCGCTTCCGGATATCCGGCAAGAAAGACCTGAAATCCGCGATCCAGTTGAAAGCCCTCGACGCGATCCGTGCGGACACGCCCCCCGATACCGTCGGACGCTTCAAGAACCGTGCACGCGAGGCCGGCGTTTGTCAGACGACGCGCGCAGGCCAATCCGGCAAGACCGGCACCGATAATGAGCGCCTGAGGAGCGGTGTGCTTCATGTCACGATCACGTTGAGGCAAGAACCTCTGTCACAATCGGTCATCAATGGCATGTAGCCTCTTGAGATATGTCGATGTGGCCACTCTGAGGCCGCCACCCCGACTTGGCGTAGAGGAGATGGGCGACACTAATGGACCGTTCCAGGAACCCGCCTTCGCAGTAACGGAGATAAAAATCCCAGAGGCGCAGAAATTCAGACTGATATCCCAGCGCCTTAATCTCTGGAAGCTTTGCGACAATGTTCCTCCGCCACGCCTGCAACGTGGGAACGTAGTGGGCTCCAATATCTTCAAGATGAATAAGGTTCAGATCGCTAGCTCTTGCCGACGCCTGTGTCAGAGCGCTTATCGACGGGATGCAACTCCCGGGGAACACGAAACGCTGAATGAAGTCCACGGAGTGCTTTGCCCGTTCGTATAATCGTTCGTCAATCGTAATGCCCTGAATCAAGGCCAGCCCCTCCGGTTTCAACATGCGACTGCAGATATCGAAAAACGTTCCGTAATACTGATGCCCGACGGCTTCGATCATCTCGATGGACACGAGTTTGTCGAATTGCACGCCGAGCTGAGTCAGGTTTCGATAATCCGCGAGCAATACCGTGACTCGATCGCTCACGCCGGCCTCCTGAACCCGTTGTGACGCCATTTCATACTGTCGCCGCGAGATCGTCGCGGTCGTGACACGACAACGATAGCAAGTAGCGGCATGGATGGCGAAGCCCCCCCAGCCGGTGCCGATCTCCAATAGATGGTCGCTGGGGACCAACTGTAGCTTTCGACAGATGCGATCGTTCTTCGCCCGTGAGGCTTCCGCCAGTGCCGCGTCCGGTCGCTCAAAGTAGGCGCAAGAATACATCATCGTCTCGTCAAGCATGAGACGAAAGAACTCGTTGCCCTGATCGTAGTGGGCTGCGATGTTCTTCCTACTGCCGGCTTTGGTATTGCGATTCAGCCAATGGATGGTCTTGAGCAACGGACTGCTCACGAGGGCCAGGCCGCCTTCCATGCGATCCAAGAGCGCGCGATTCAGGACGAAGATCCTGACCAACGTTGTCAGATCGTCACAGCTCCACAAACCACGACAGTAGGCGTCGCCCCCTCCCACCGTGCCGCCCAGCGTGAGATCCGCATACACGCGGGGGTCGTGAATTGTGACGGTGGCTTTCAGCGGACAGCGAGAGGTTATTTGGCCAAACTGGAAGTGTTCGTGTCCTTCTCTGATCGTCACTGTGCCGAACTCCAGCTTTGAGAGGCGTGCGAAAACAGCGCGACGCACGAGACGATAGAACCAGGGAGCAACCGTCGGAGAAACCTGGGGTGCGCTCGACGGGTCGTCGCGTGCAATTCCTGGCGCAATAGTCTGATCGCTCATGATGGTGTCTGACTCGTCGCCACAGGCGACGGCTCCTTTCGTTTCCTGGGGTGGGCATAGAATGGGACACGCTTGGCCCAGAGTCTCAAGGCCTGCCAATGGATGGCACCGATGACCTTGGCCGTCATCAGGGGATACTGCACAAGCACCCGCGCCAGGGACGTACTCGACAGCTCACGACGCTCCAACCTCATCGTCGCGTCGAAGAAAGGCCGCCCGTCGCGAAGATTTTCCATATGGATGGCGAGTTGCGATGCCGGCTCGGTGAATCGCCAGTCATAGATCACGTCCATGTCGATAAAGGGCGATATGTGGAACACCTTGTCGAGCCGGTAGCGCTTCCTTCTGCCGCCGGCACGATTGTCTTTCGTTCCCAGAACGTAACAGTGACGCTCTCCCCAGGGTGTGTTGGTAATTTCCGCGACAGTGGTGTCAACGCCACGATCGAATCGGTCATAGCAAAAATAGAAGCTGACGGGATTGAAGACGTACCCGAAGTAGCGGAAATGGGTGAGGAGGCGAATCGGTCCAGCCGGCCGATTACCCGTTCGGTCCTCCACGAGTCGGCGGATCGATTCATCCAACGGAAGGCGTGGATCGCCGACATGGTCCACACGCTGAAACGAAGCTAGGTTGGCTCGGTCCACTGACCAGAACCAGCGATCCTTAAAGACAGTCGGCAGTTCGTCCAGGTCCACAAACATCATGAACAACCGGTAGGTGAACGCGTGCGGAACCGGACTGAACCGCCGGTGCCGAACGTGTCCCGTATAGATCGCGCTCTTCATGACGAGAGATCCTTCCCGAATGGCTGACAGACGGCCAGAGCACTGTCCACTCCATCCTCGTGAAACCCAAAACCCCAGTAAGCACCGCAATGGGACGTCCGATTGACGCCGTTGATCTCCCCGTGGCGTTTCTGTGCGGCAACGGCTTCCGGTGTGTACACCGGATGATGATACGTGATGCGACGCAGGATCGTGGCGGGATTGATGGCGTGCGTATGATTGAGCGTGACACAAAACTCACGGGGTGCGGTCAGGCGCTGCAGCTTGTTCATGTGGTAGGTCAGAACCGCGCGATCCGGCTTGGCCCCAAGCAGATGGTAATTCCATGCGGCCCAGGCGAGTCTCCGTTTGGGCAACAACGACGTATCGGTGTGCAAGACCGCTTCATTCTCTTGATAGTGAATCGCGCCCAACACCTCCCTTTCCGTCGGTGACGGATCGGCGAGCATCGAGAGGGCCTGATCGCTGTGCGTGGCGATGATCACATGGTCGAACCGCAAGGCTCGGTAGTTCCGCCCTTGCATGTGAGCGCGGACCTCCACGTAACCTGGGAAGCGTGCCATCGACTCGACCGGGGAGCTGAGATGAATCCGGTGGCGGAACGGTTCAATGAGTTTCTCAGCATACCGCTGCGAGCCGCCTTTGATGACCCGCCACGTCGGCCGCTTGTCGACCGAAAGCATGCCGTGATTCTTGAAAAACTGGACGAGGTACCGGGCCGGAAACTTCCACATGCTCTCGTGACCAGCTGACCAAATCGCGGCCCCCATCGGGACGATATAGTGATCAATGAACCCCCTCGAGTATCGATGACTCTCCAGATAGGAGCCGAGTGAAGGACCCGGCTCCGGCTGGGTCAGCAGTTCCAGGGACTCACGATTGAAGCGCAGGATGTCCCGTATCATTCGGTAGAACGAGGGGCGAAACAGGTTCGTGCGTTGGGCAAAGAGGGTGTTGAGTGAGGTCCCGTTATACTCCAGACCTGTCCGCTCACAGGTCACGCTGAAACTCATATCGCTCGCCTGCGAGGCTACGCCGAGTTTCCGGAGCAAGGCAATGAAGTTCGGGTAGGTCCAATCATTAAACACGATGAACCCGGTATCGACCGCGTAGGTCTGCCCTTCCATCCTGACTTCGACTGTATTGGTATGCCCGCCGATATAATCAGCAGCCTCGAAGACAGTGATCTCATGATCTCGGTGCAGGAGATACGCCGCGACCATTCCCGAAATGCCTGTGCCGACGATGGCGATTCTCATGATGCCCTCACTGACGCTTCCCGTCATTCCCGGGCTGACCGAACCGGGCGGGCCGGCAAGACGGTACCGCCCTTACCTCCACCGTTGCGGGATCTTGCGGACTTTGGAGACATCGTAGCCTTCCTCGGCGATGAGCATAAGAAACCGTTGATAGTCCGAATCGGGAATTTTCGGTGTTCGCGCCATCAACCACACGTAATCACGCGCGGTTCTTCCAATGACCGTTTGACTGTACGACTCATCCAGAAAGACGATGCGATAGTCGGCCTTGATCGGCCAGATGAACTGCATCCCCCAGACGGCATTCGATCGCGTATCGAGGATATAGCCGGTCGGATGATAGGTCTTGTGCGGCCCCTCAAAGCCGCCCTCGCGGAAGGTAAAGGTCGTGGGCACGGTGCCATCTTCGGCCAAGCGATAGGACTCCACGGCGTTGTAGGCGTTCGTCTCGATAAAGGTCGGAATGTTGGCGATGACGTACCAGTCCCCCATGAACCGCTCCAAGATCACAGTCGTCGCGGTGCGAATGGGTGGTGGGCTGCTGCAGGCCGCGAGCGTGAGCAGCACAACGGGCATGAAGAGTGACCACATCATAAATGACATAGCGTCCTCACTGGAGCGTATAGCGAAGGGTATCGCCTTTCTTCGTGGTGGAATGGAGCGCGACCCATCGGCCATTCAACGTATGCCAAAGATCGATCGTGAACTTGTCCGTGACGATGCGACGGTGTGTGGTTCGAGTCGGAACTCCCTGCACGGAGATCGTCTCCTCGCCCACCACAAGCATGAACGCAGGCTGATGTTCGCCGGTCTGCGAATTCAACAATCGCTCGCCTTTGATCCACTCAGGATTCCAGTAGGCAAACGTCTTGATGCATCCTTCACCGATCCAGTTTCCGGCCTGTGTCTGCACGTACATCTGCCCGTTCCGAACAATGCCGGTCACGAAAAACGACTCGCCGTTATCATCCGTCTCCGCGCGAATCTCGCGCAGGCACGCTTTTTCCCATAGTTCGACGTTGGTATGCCGATAGGTATAGACGGTGATGTAGAGGAACGTGACCGTGAAGTGCGCGTCTACCCGGACACGGGTCTGCTCGCCTTCCGTGGAGACCTCGAAGCGCTGGCGTCCGATCTCATCTTTCTCGAGGAAGACCTTGAAGTCATACGTCTCGGAGCTGGCACTCCAAGCTTCATGTTGAGCAGCGAATCCAACACACGTCAGGCATCCGAGGAGGGTCACCGCGAGACGAAACCTGTTGGTATCGAAACCTGCGCTAATCATGTCGTCCGTTTCCTGGAAAGGGGACATCGTTACCCTGTTTCGTCGGACCGGGAATGAAAGCATTGGTCCTGGCGATGTACGCTCGATAGGCGGGTCTCCGCTCGACGATGGTCTGCTCCATCAAGGTCACGCCCGAGAATTTCAAGAGCATGTATGTGAGAAGCAGCGGCCCCACGACCGTCCACCAAGTCCCGGCCGGCAGTGCAAAGAGGAAGAAGCCCCACCAGATCAGGCACTCACCGAAGTAGTTGGGATGCCGTGTGTAGCGCCAGAGTCCGCGGTCCATCACCTTGCCGTGGTTTTCCGGATCGG
>CAYTAS010000125.1:0-7730 GCA_964435885.1 uncultured Nitrospira sp.
ACCACTGCGAAATATCGTACCCGCGCTCTGGACTCGCCATTGTCTGTCCCTCCTTGGTTAAAGCAACCTCCGCATTACGGCAGAACCTCTCTATGCCTTTTGAAAACCGCTGATTCCTCTATCCCATTTCTTTGTACCTGAGGGAGTACCACCAGGATCACGCCTTTCCTCCTATCTATTGAAATCATACCCCTCTTAAGATGAAGGACACATTAGAAAAACATGAAGAAATCTTCATGTTTCTGACATCTCTTAATGGGTCTGGATTTCCTCTTTTTGAAAAAAACCTATGAAGTACCTAAAGATGGGATGGAGAGGACTGCGTGTTGAGATGGGGATCCGGGTCCTGATCCAACCAGATATCGCCCTCGGGTTGATCGATGGCGGTTGGGGTAAGCAAGGAGAAGTTGAAAAGACCTGGATCCATTAAGAGCGATGGAGCTACGTTGCTCAATGCCGCCGCAATGCTGTCGGAACAACCTGGGGACTCTTGTTCCCATTGCCGGAGAAATGCCTTCACTTTTTTTCGTTTCAGATCCTCCTGGGAACCGCAAAGGTCACAGGGGATGATGGGAAACCCTCGTAGCTCGGCGTATCGTGCCAGATCGGCCTCTTTGACCAAGGCCAGCGGACGGATGACGATGTGGCGTCCATCCTTTGAGCGCAGCTTGGGAGGAATGGCCTTCAGCTTGCCCGTATAAAAAAGATTGAGGAAGAGGGTTTCGATGATATCATCGCGGTGATGTCCCAACGCGATCTTTGTCGCGCCGAGTTCCGTGGCAATTCGATACAGATGCCCCCGCCGCAATCGCGAACAGAGCGAGCATGTCGTCTGTCCCTCGGGAATCAATCGCTTCACGATCGAGTAGGTATCGCGTGCTTCGATATGAAAGGGGATTCCGCGGCTCTCCAGGTATTCAGGAAGCACCCGTTCCGGGAAGCCTGGCTGCCGCTGGTCGAGATTGACGGCCACCAAGTCGAAACGAATGGGGGCCCGCCGTTGTAACACAAGCAAAATATCCAACAGCCCATAGCTGTCTTTCCCACCCGAAAGACAGACCATCACTTTGTCCCCGTCTTCGATGAGGCGATAGTCGGCAATAGCCTGACCGACCAGCCGGCAAAGGCGTGTTTGCATCTTTTCCGTAGCTTCGTCTAATTTATTCAGAGGAACCGGGCTGATGGGAACCATCATATCGAGGATTGTATCCGCTCCATTGTAATTCTGTCGACATGCCATTTTGGAGAAATACGAACAAACCATCCGGAGTGCAATCGGTTCTCTTTGTCTGTACCGCCAATGTCTTCCGGAGCATGGCGGCTGAATATGCGCTGCGCGCACAACTCGGTGAACACTCGACCTATCGAGTGGGATCGGCCGGGATCGACGCTAAGCCGGGCGCGATTCACCCGGTTATCGTGAACCGGCTTCTCACAAAAGGCGCCGACCCTGCCGCACATATCCCCCGAGGCTTGACCAAGCAATTGGTCAAGCAGCACGACATCATCATTGCGATGGGCTTGGGGCACCGTGAGTTCATCCAACAGCGGTTCGGGTTGAAGGTTCCCCTCTTCAACGAAGTGTCGTTCGGCAAGGAAACCCCGATCCTGGACCTGCACGAAGCCATCCCTGACTGGGAACGGGATATCGACGAGGCGCGGGCCTATGTCGAGTCCGTGATCGACCACATTTGGGAGGCCATACCTGAGCTGATGACGCGGCTCACCTACTTTTCCAGAAACAAAGCGTCATGGAAAGCGTAAAGTCAGTCCGCTAGAGCAGTCCGAATCCTTGTTGCCTTATCACTCCTTCTCGCTCTCCTTTGAACCTCTCGCCCGCAAGCAGTATCCTCGCACCTGCTATATTTTCTCTAGGCAGTCGATTGTGCCGGATTGGAGGGGATGCCGATCATGGATCGTGCGGTCGTCGATGTGCTCAAGGCTCCGGTCATCGGCCAAGACGAACCCATGTGGGCATCCTGGCCGGATGAGGCGTTATTGGATCTCTCCATGTGCGACCTCCAGTTAGGACTGACCGGTGGATTCCTCGAACAACCCATCGCCGAGTTAACCCGTGAACTGGAACAACGGGAGTTACTGTTTCGTCCGCATTTTTGGCTCTCCAACGAATGGTTCACGCCGGACGGGATACCCGGCATCGCGATTCCCTTCTATCTCGCCCATCCCCGGCTTGCGAAGCTCGAGCTCGCCCAAATGTTGGAAGTCGAGGGTGGGACGAGAGAGTGGTGTTTGCGCATTCTCCGCCATGAAACCGGCCATGCCATCGAGAACGCCTACAAGCTTCGTCACCGCAAGACGCGCCGGGAAATTTTCGGCAAATCGTCCCAACGATACCCGAGGTATTACTCACCACGTCCCTACAGCAGAAGTTTCGTCCGTCATTTGGATTTATGGTATGCGCAAAGCCACCCGGACGAGGACTTCGCCGAAACCTTTGCCGTCTGGTTGACCCCCGATTCACTATGGGAAGACCGGTATCGAGGCTGGCCGGTGCTCAAGAAGCTCGCGTATGTCGATGGCGTGATGAAGGAACTCCGGGGGGCGTCACCCTGCGTCACGACTCAAGAGGAGGTTGATTCGCTCCCGAGTCTCAAGAAGACCCTGCGTGAACATTATGAACGCAAGCGGAGACATTACGGCATCGACCGGCAGTTACAGTATGACCCGGACTTAAAACGACTCTTTTCCACCCTGCCGAGCCACGCGACCAAACCCAGCGCCGCCGGCTTTCTCAATCGCTTTCGCCGTGAAGTGCGCCGAAAAGTCGCGAGTTGGACCGGTGAGTATCAATACACCATCGACCAGGTGCTGGAAGATATGATCCGACGATGCCGCGAGCTGGATCTGAGGGTGCCCGTTGCTGAGGAACAGGCTAAGCTCGATTTTACGATTTTACTGACGGTCCACACCATGAACTTCTTACGGAGTGGACGGCATCGGGTCGCCTTATGAAGCGACTGCGCGTGCTGGTCCTCATGCATAAAGACCTGGTGCCACCCGAGGACGTGACCGAGCATGACGTCAAAACCGTCGAATGGCGGACCGAGTACGACGTCGTCTCGACCCTGAGGAAGCTGGGTCACGAGGTGTCACCGCTCGGAGTCAACAGCGATCTCGGCGTGATCCACGCGGCGATTGAACAGTGGAAACCCGACATCGCGTTCAACCTCCTGGAAGAATTCGACGGCGTAGCCGTCTATGATCAGCATGTCGTGTCGTACCTTGAACTCCTGCACCTGCCTTACACCGGCTCGAACCCACGCGGACTCATGCTGGCTCGCGACAAGGTCCTGACGAAGAAAATGCTGGCCTTCCACAGGATTCCCTACCCGGAATTCATCGAAGTGCCTCACGGCCGCGCGGTGAAGCGGCCCAAATCGCTGACGTTTCCCTTGATCGTGAAATCGGTCAACGAAGAAGCCTCGCTTGGAATCTCGCAAGCCTCGATCGTCATGGACGACGAGAAGCTCGTCGAACGAGTGGCCTTCATCCACAACAACGTCCGAAGCGGGGCGCTGATCGAGCGGTACATCGAGGGTCGCGAGCTCTACGTGGGAATCATCGGGAATAGCCAACTGCAAGCCTTACCGGTCTGGGAACTCATCATGGACAAGCTGCCGGAAGACGCCAAACGCATCGCCACCGAGCGAGTAAAATGGAGCCGGAAGTATCAGATGAAGTACGGGATCATCTCCAAGGAGGCCGATGATCTGCTGGATGGCAAGGCACAGGCCATTCAAGATCTGGCGAAACGCGTCTATCGGGCGCTCGGCCTGAGCGGCTATGCCCGGATCGACATGCGTATGGATGCCGAAGGGCAGCTCTACATCCTGGAGGCGAATCCCAACCCACAGATCGCGGAAGATGAGGATTTCGCCGATTCGGCCAAGAACGTCGGCTACCAGTACAAGGATCTGCTGCAAGAACTCCTGAACGTCGGCCTTCGCTGGCGTCCTGCCAAAGCGGCATAACTTCCCGACAGGCTGCAGTCATACCAGCATTACGTCTCCCCTTGGACTTGCCGTCCAACAGGCAACTCACGTTCATGTCCCCCATCACATTGATTACGGTACGGCAATGATCGGGGAACCAATCCACGGCGAGTAAGACCGGGATGTCGTGCACAGGCAGTCCCACCGAGGTTTCTTCATGTGTCGGTGGCGGCGAGAGTCCGGCCCCTTGTCCCGGTTGAATCACGTTGGCAACTGTCAGTCCAACCGTGATGGCAATCAGCGTGTGCAGAAGCAACAATCAAGAATGCCGCGCCACGAGCGGCCTTTCAAGATTGGCGTGGGCAGTGTCCCGATCGGGGCAGACACTTGAACTCAACTCGCCCAAGCCCTTGCCATCCTCATTGATAGATCATCCAATACGACTGCACCCCGTCACGGTCAGCGAGCATCTGGCAATGCTTCACCGTCTGGCATGGGCGCTGGCGAGAACCCTCCGCCGTCTTGTCATCACCGCGAGTATAGTCCACCACGTATTCTTTCTGTGATGTGGCACAGCCAATCAGCAACAGCATCAGCCAGAGCACAGCCCCGAGCGTGAGGAGCCCTTTATAGCCGCGGTGGAACCCATGCCCTGCTTGGGTGTGAATGAACATACTCATCGTTCGCTCCTTCCGATATGAGTGAATCTGAACAGGGGGTTGACTCGATTCCCGTGCATCAGATTTCCATTTTGCTCTTGCCGGGACTGGATCCAATCCTTCATCGGTAGGGGGCGTAACCACCCGTATGGGAGGACAGTGGGAGTCTGGAGGATCGCCGCGCAGGTCAGGATAGTCTCCTCCCAAAAGGCATAGATCGTACAAAACCCCATCTCTGCCTTGTGTCACTCCGTCTGATTGCACACCACATTTTCTCTTGACGGCAACCGGCTCTCCACGTAGCCTCCCGCCGGGCTTTTATCGGAAGGGAGATATGACGGTGGGTGAATCGCTCTATCGCCTCATCGCGTGCGTCGGTTTCATGACGATCGCATGGCTGGCCTGGGTCACGGGAACGCGCGGTCGGCTCAACTGGCGGACCATTGGGGGCAGCGCGGCGTTGGCCTGGGGACTCAGCATCCTGTCCTTCTGGTTTCCCGGCTCCCGCTGGCTCTGGAGCATGATCAACGATCTGGTGGTCGCCGTGCTCCACGCCTCGCACAAAGGCACGGTGTTTCTGCTTGGGCCTCTTGCGCTTGGTCCCGGCCAGACGTTGCCGGATGGAACGGTCTCGATCGGGTTTATCTTGGCGGCGCAAGCGCTACCGGCCGTCGTGTTCTTTGCCGCGTTGATGGCGGGTCTCTACTACGTCGGCGCCATGCAGGCAATCGTGGGGTTGTTTGCCCGGCTCTTTTACCGAACCATGGGCTTATCGGGCGCCGAGGCCCTCTCCGGCGCCGCCAATATCTTCGTCGGCATCGAAACAGGCTTGATCGTCCGTCCCTACCTCGCGGCCATGACGCGGTCGGAACTGCTCTTGGTGCTGACGTGCATGATGGCGACCGTGGCGAGCACGGTCATGGGCATTTATGTGTCGGCGCTACAACAGACGGTGCCGAAGATCGCCGGGCATTTGATTTCCGCATCAATTATTTCGATTCCTTGTGCGGTGCTCATCAGCAAACTCGCCTATCCCGAAGATGGACAGCCTGTAACGCTGGGCGGTGTGCCCTCTGACTCCACCGGCCACACCTCATCGCCTGCATCCGGCGGTGATGCGAGTCCGCCACCCTCCAACTTCATTGTCGCGTTGATCGATGGCGCAGGACAGGGAATGAAAATGGCCGTCGGCATCGCTGCGTTACTGATCGTGTTTCTTGGGTTTGAAGCGTTGGTTGATTTGGCGTTGGCACAGCTTCCGGCGATGGGTGGAGCGACTCTCTCCGTCACACGGATCCTCGGCTGGCTGACCTGGCCGTTCGCCGTGCTTCTCGGCCTCCGCCCCGAGGAATGGCAGATCGGTGCAGACTTGCTGGGGTCGCGGTTTATTGAGACAGAAGTCGCAGCCTATTTCAAACTGGCCGCCGTGCAATCCGTGTCTCCGCCGCCGCTCTCTCCACGGTCTCTCACGACCATGACCTATGCCCTCTGCGGATTCGTGCAGGTGGCGAGCATGGGCATCTTCGTCTGCGGCATCTCCGCATTGGTGCCGCATCGGGCGAAAGATATTTCGCTGCTGGGCCTGCGTGCGCTGTGGACCGCCTTTTTGACGACCTTGCTGACCGGCTGTATTGCCGGCGTCCTTGCCGCGTCCTAAGCCGAGGCGCCACGGATCTCCCTCTCGATACCAGCGGAAAACCAGAAACGGTAGCCGGTCCCCTGATCTTCTCCTGAATCAACCACTCTCAAGCCGTTTTCTTGATACGCTTGCTCGCATGCAGTACGGTAAACCCGATCACTTCATCCCCCTCATAGCGGACGATCACGTCGTCATCGGTCATCTCACTGTCGGTGGCCTGGCTAGGCTTCTTGTAGTTCACATACAGCGTATCGACCTCAGCATCATACGTGAGCCACACGCTATGCTGAGGAGCTCGGTTCACCGCTGGAATAAGCTTCAGGTACTCCTGAATATCCGCTATGGCCATACCTGCCTCCTCTTGTCCAGAGATCGAATCCGGCGGGTAAGAAGCGCCGTGATGATAAAGCCGTCGTCACCCTGTTCACGATACACCACGGCAAGATGTTTCCCGTTTTCCATTTTGCGAACGGCCATCAACTCTCCATCTCCTCCGAGCAGAACACGGTCGGGAGATGATACGGCTTCAAGCACATCCTCTCGTAACCCGATCAGTTCACCATGCCCGTCGGTAATATGTGCCCATCGCTCATCCGTGAGCCGAATGGCAACTCCACTCTTGGAAATAATACGATCGGCCATGCCACGCGCCTAAGCGCAATGTCCCTATCAGGCTCGAAAACTCCTGATCCAGACATACAAAATCGTGCACTCCTAGAGTCGGCACCAGTGTAGCACACAGTGCATCCCAAGCGGCGAGGTTACCATGATTTGAATAAACTGCGGCACGAGAGAATCGGAGCCTCGATTCAGCATCTGATTCAGTGAGATGCTTGCAGGACGCAAGGCCGCCCTTGATCATGTCGTAATCCTGAATCTCTTATGTCGATGCGGCATCATAGGCGGTAGCCTATTTACAAGCCCAGTCGGTTCCTCATGCTGGACGGCAGCCATGGTTTCGTCTTCTCGTCCTATGCGCATAAAGCAGGAAGATGTCGGCGTTCAGACCCAGCACCATTCCGTGTGGAGCCAAAATGCTGTTCAATACCGTCACGCTCAAGCCTGGCGTCACCTTTGAGGATGTGGAGATGGCCGTTGGAGAACTCTGCGCTGTGGTCAAAGGAACCTACGGAGGGGACAAAGGGGGATCATCGCCGGACAAGTCTTCAAGTTCTCCGGCTTCGTGTCGAATGAGGGTTCACTCTCGACATCTAAAACTGCTGGCAACCACTATGTGTTCGTCACCGATTGGCGCTCATTCGACGCACACGAACGCTCGCATGCGGACGATGTCTTTAAGAAGAAGTTCGTGAACCTGGCAACCATGTGTTCGGAGACCACGGAGCTAGGGCACGACATGCTGTGGCAGGGAGCGGCAGAGGGTCAGTAACGAAAATGAGGCCACGTACTCAGTCTACATTCGGCCCCATTGGTGTCCGGTTAAATGACCCGCGCCGAGGCAACGATCAAGTATTGGTG
>CAYTAS010000126.1:0-7642 GCA_964435885.1 uncultured Nitrospira sp.
CGACGTTCGATTTTCGTTTCACGGCCGCCGCGACGCCAGCCCTTACCGGCGACGCCAGTCGGACGATCCTGCCCGTCATCGGGGGAAGCGTAGCTGAGAACCCGACGATCAGTATCGCCCCGATCGAAGGGAAAGAATTTACGCAGCGCCTTCTCACGCCGTTTCACGAATCGAAACTGACGCTGCTCTTACGCACTGTGTCTGTGGTTACGTGACATTCAACCCGAGGAGTTTACACATGTGATACCTCGATTTTATCTAACGATAACATGAATCAGATCATAGTAATTGCGAAACCTCGCCGCTGCCATTCTTTACCGCCCTTCCAAGCAGGGCATACTGGCAGCTCGTCGTGAGTCATTCAAGAGAAGGAGACTGATATGAAATCGACCGGTAGCCAGTCGCCCAAAAAACCGAACCGAAAAGCCTCCACTTCCCGGAAGCAACCTAACAACGGACCGTCGGCTGAGATGCCTCAGGAGCTACAGTCATCCTCCTCCGGAGACTTGCATACCCTGATCGCCAAATGGGCCTATGAACGCTACGGCGCGCGGGGCTACCAGCATGGATCTGCACTCGATGATTGGCTCGAGGCGGAGCGGGAAATTCTCAATCACAACTCGACGGCTTGACAGGCGCTCGTAAAGATTGAGGGGAGACACCATGTTATCTGGCGGATTCAGTTCTCGTCGCCCTGCGCAAGACGACACAGGGAACGCGGCGTATCAGCCATGGAACCTGCCATCGAGGAGCATGAGCGCAACAACAAGTCTGGGACATGAGTGGCGGTCGGTGGCATGAAACGGAATAAGGAACCAGGCGCATCCCAGCGGCCGACGGGGCCACAGATCATACTGCTCGCCTCAAGAAGGTGCAAAGATGACGTGTCCGTTGGAGTTGGATGTTCGCTTTGAATCCCCCAATGGTGTGGCCGTCGATGTGAACTCTCTGCGGGTCCATGTTCGAAAGGTTTGGGATTTCGATATTACCAAGTACGTGAAGCCCTATGCGAGCCCTGAAGGGATTCATATGACGAACGCGACGTTTCCTCGAGGACAGCACACGATTACGTTGACGATTGCCGACCATAAAGGGGGCATGTCTTCGCGAACGATTACGGTCGAGATCGCGGGAGAACTCGTGGCAAATGGAGATACCTTGACGAGGCGGTCATCACGAGCAGGCAGTTTGTCTTTGCGTACTCGGTCTGTCGCTAACCTAATAATTCTGAGGCTTCGTCGCGGCAGGCCAGCGGTGAAAGCGAGGTGAGGAATGTCGGTGGATCCCCTTGTCGCCAATGGCCACGTCACGTTTCAGACAGCCGAGGAACATGGGAAGGAACATCTCAGGCTTCTCATCCGCAATGGAACCTCTCTTCGAACATCGACGACAATTGATCGCGATATGCCTCGCCGCCGTTCTGCCTCATCGCTCGGCAGACCCTATGGCGAGGTATGGAATCGCACCGAGGGCGAATCCGTCCTGGTGGCCGGCACGGCTGAGGAGGATAATTCGTGCAGATTTGAAAGCCCGTGACGTTGGCGTAGGCGTTCCTTGACGCTTTTTATGGCCAGGATGACAATGAACTCTTTCACATGAGCGGACTGTTCGAGGGATCGGACTTCCGAGACGAGATCGTCATGAATCTCATCGGATTGCTGTCCCATAGACTGTGCGAGTTCAGCAGCGGCTGTCTCCAACAAACGACTGCGTTCAACCCTCGCTCGGTCGGAACCGTTGGCCATGCTTCCACCACCCTTGGTAGCTGTAGAAATAAAACTCAGCCGGTCGAAGGATCGCCTGTCGGCCGACTTGCCGTACGTGGAACCCCTGTCGACTCGTCCATTTCTGCCTCCACCTCAGCCACAAGATCATGAAATTCCTGGTAGTGGGTCATTTTTAAATAGCATGGTCGCATTTTCGTCCAATACAATCTGGTCAATTGTGAACATCTCTCAAATAAGCCTCGACGCCATACAACAAGTTGCGAAATTTAGGTCCGGTTGCGTCACTGAATTCAAACTGACCCACTACCGCCAGATGGGGAACTCCCTCGAAATTAGGTCACGACCTCATTGTCGAATCGTTAACACCGTGTGACATGTTTCTGCTCGAGAAAATTTTACCGACCTGTCATGGCCACCTAACGTCGGCGCAACAGGTACTTGGTAGTGTGAAGCCAATACAATAATTACAAGGAGGATGTCATGGTGACAGTCGGTAACTTAATGCAGAAGGACATGGTAACGGTGGACGTGGGCACCTCGGTCGTCGAGGGCCGTGTGGAGTGGTTGCCGTTGGTCTGTGCCAACAAGACCGCGATCCGCAGGCATCTCAAAATTCGGGCGAAGGCGAATCCCTACGATCCGAGTTGGCGTCCGTACTTCCACGGCCGTCGATCAGATCCTATGTACAATGACCGTGCGGTCGTTGTACACGGCAGCGAGGGGCTGGATGAAAGCCATCGGATATACCCGAGTCAGTACGGATGGTCAGGCAACCGATGGCGTCAGCCTTGAGGCTCAGCAGGCAAGAATCCGAGCGTGGTGTGAAGCGAACGGATATGCGCTCGTCGATATCCATGTTGATGCGGGCCTCTCAGGCTGCCGAGCCGACAATCGTCCGGGCCTCCAGGAAGCCCTGACCTCGGCGGCTCGACACAAAGCCAAGTAACGGACCAGGTCTGCGGCCAGTTGCCGATCCTCCCCACGATCTGACCGGGCTAACGCCCGCATCACCTGCTCATAATTCCGCATGACGTCCTGGATTCGTCCATGTCGGCGCGTGGTGCGCTTCAGCCCGCTCCAGCATCTCCCCTTTCTTGCTCGGTTCCTGCAGGTGACGCACCGTCCAGCGTTCATGAGTCGCCCGATGAATCCGGGCGCGTGGTCGTGGCCTCAATACCATGCTCTCGTAAGGCCTCCGCAAACCCCTCTCGCCAACTTTGCAGATCAGCCTTTCTCGGATTCAAGTGGACTCCATCGAGGCCCGCCGCTTTCACCGTCAGATGCACATGTGGATGCCGAGAAAGATGCGGATCTGGATCGGTCTCGAACGTGTGGAGGACCATCGCGTACTGAAACCCTGAGAACACCCGTGTCGCAATGTCACGCGCCGCCCGTTGGACCGACAACGGATCGGTGCGTGTCGGCATGGAGAGGACGAGATGAAAGGCATCGCGCATCGTGGAATCCGCCGCGATCGGCATCGCGCCATTCGGCCTTCAGATCGGCTACCTCTTCATCCTACCCTTCAGGATCAGACTCGAAGAGCTTCCTAGGAAAAGCCAAAGTCCAGAAACACGATCATTTTGCCTTTGGTGACCGGTGCACGCGCCCGATACCGATCCCATTACCCACGGTGCCCTTTGAGATAGACCGCTGGTGGCATAATGGTGACACCGTTGATGGTCTGCCCATACAGGCGACCAAACGCCTTGAAATCTCCGCTAAGCAAATGGGTCGCACGCACGCTGATCGCCGCCCACAGAATGGGACGGTCGTTCACTGGGAGTTTGGCCAAGATCGACAGCGCTCCCTGTGGCGGCATGACCGACACCACTTCGACGGAGCGGCACAACTGTTCTAACTGTGCCTGTTGCTGCCCTGATGAGAGATTCCGCCTCGCCTCCTCCAGGGCATAGGCAGAGGTCACTAGCTGCGTACGCGGCAGTGTAAACAACGTGCGAAGAGGAGTCTCGACCCGATAGGCCGCAGAGAACAACACGTTGGCATCAAGAAAGACCCGGTCCACGGATTAGGAAGGAACTGGCTTGTAGTGAGGAATCTTTCGGACGTCGAGGCCCATCTTCCGCACGGCCTCTTTGGCTCGCGCATAATCTTTTGGGCCGACTGCATTGGAGAGGAGGAACTCCGCCTGCCGTTCCGGGGTGTACATCTCGAGGGGAAAGGCAGCAGCTGGTCGAATCAGGACACCATCGGCCCGTTCCTCAGCAATCACGAGCGAGCCCTCCGTGATGCCGAAACGGCGCCGCAGCGAGGCCGGAATCACCACAGCCCCTCGTTTGCCGACCTTGCTCGTTTCTGCGGGCATGACGCCTCCACTCATAGGTGACATAATCAGACTGTCTGAATGTCAGGCAGTGTCAAGTGTAGCCCCGTCACGGAGGAAACGCAAGCGCCCGTGGCCTCTTCGTCGAGCGTCACTGCCAGCCCCCCTCTCATCGCTCACAGTCCTTCCCTCGCTCCTTCTCAGACTCCGGAGTACGGCCTCGTGCCACCAGATAGCGCACAAGATCCACGGCCAGTTGTCGGTCATCCCCTCGATCGGATCGTGCGAGGGCCCTCATGACCTGCTGGTAGTGATGCATCACCTCTTGTTGCTTACCCCGCATGTCGGTGCGCAGTTTCTGGCGATCAAGCACTTTCGCCTGAGTCGTGTGATCTCGGAGATGCTGAAATTTCCACCGTTCATGCGTCGTGCGGTGAATCCGGCTCGTGGTCGTGGCTTCAATCCCATGCTCCCGTAAGGCCTCCGCAAACTCCTCCCGCCAGCGCTGCAGATCAGCCTTTCTGGGATTCAAACGCATCCCGTCGAGGCTCGCTGCTTTGACCGTCAGGTGGACATGCGGATGCGGGGATGGGTTCGGATCTGGATCCGTCTCAAATGTGTGGAGCACCATCGCGTACTGAAAGCCGGAGAACTCTCGTATCGCAAAGTCACGGGCCGCGCGTTGGACAGACAACGGATCGGTCCTGGTCGGCATGGAGAGGACGAGATGAAAGGCATCGCGCATGGTCGAATCCGCCGCGATCGGCATCCCGCCATCGCGCCATTCAGCCTTCAGATCGGACACGGCGTCCTTCCCCTGAATCACCTGACCGTCCTGATCCTCGATCTCGAGCTGGCCATCCCGCGAAATGTAGGTGAGGTTGTTCGAGATGCCCTTCATCCCTTTCGGTGCCCGGACGAGTTTCACCACGACTTGTGGCGCACGATGAACCATGGCTTGCAGTTTCTGCCGCACATAGGTCGCTCGAGCCTGCGACGTGCTGAGCCGTCCGCCGGTGCTCACGAACCTAGCGGAACCAAGACGAACACTCCTGCTGGACCTCGGCCGCGGAAGAGTTTCTGTTGAAACATTGAAGAGCCGACTCCCCCACTCATCCAATTTCTGGTCAATATGGCTGCCTGTCGAACTCATTGGATGTGCCATCGCTCCGCAGTCCCGCGTAAGACATCGGACACCTTCTTCGTATGGGCTTGGATCACGCGGGAGAGTTCGGTGATGACCTCGACCCGAAAGGCGGCTCGGTTCTGAGGGGCGGTATTCAGGACCTTGGCAATCTGGTTCAAGTTCCTCCCCAAGGCGAGAAGCTGTTGATTCGAGTGGGTCAGTGCGGCGAGTTCCGGCTGGCCAACATGGGGCTCCCCAGTCAACTTCGTACGGATCATCGCGACCACCCAGGCAGTCGGCTGATAGCCCTCGTGCCGGGCACAGGTGCGCAGCGCGGCGAGTTCGGAGGGCGTCACATTCAGTTTCATGCGGGCGGTGGCTCGTTCTCGTCGCCGACTGACGCGCAGTCGAGGCGGAGGAGCCTGGGTCGCCTTTCGATCCATGGCCTGCCGAACGGCATTCCGCAGGGCATGGCTCGGGGTGACGCCGTGGTCCTGACACCAGGTCTGCCAAGGCGCTTTCAGGTCACCAAGATCCACCGTGATCGTCGTGGTCCGTCTTTCAGAAGAGGCAGTAGGCATGGGACTGGGAGCATACAACAGATTCAACATGTAAGACAAATGGGGCTCACAGCCATATCCTGCAACGTCTTAAAATCGGTCTTACACCATGCCTACGACGATACGGATCAAAGACCACCGATTAACCTCTCACGCTGCGAAAAAGACCAGAAAAGGGCCCCGGATCGGCTGCTCCATGAACCCTCCGGCAAGCCGGTCATGCCTGAATCGCCAGTCGGCAGGACCGGTTTCTCGCAATTCGGGGATCCCCATTTGAAGGAGATTGTCTTCTTGTTATCCTGGGACACAGGGCACCGCCTGTGCGTTATTGAGGCGACAACCATGCGCATGACCGGGACGAACAGTCTTCGATGCCTTCTGGCCATCTGCTGTATGAGCGGACTCGTGGCCTGTGGCAGCTTCGCCAACTGCTTCGATAGTGGGTTCGCTCCCGTCGCCTGTGGCGGCGGGTATGGCGAGAGCCACGTTGATTCACTACCACAGCCCACAGCCAGTTCGGCTGAAGGTCGCTGGACGGGTACGACTTCTACAGGCCGCGCCGTCGCTGGACTGGTCCTGGAGGACGGCTCGTATTTGCTGTTCTATACGGCAACAGATAATCCCAACATCCTGGCTGGACTGGTTCAGGGAAGCGGCACGTCGCACTCCGGCTCCTTCGGGTCCTCGAACACGAGGGATTTCAGTCTGGAAGGTGCGGGCATTCACGCGGCGACGATGCGTGGCAGCTATGTTCCGAACAAGAGCTTTGGCGGGACGATCACCTACTTCATTGGCGAGATAGAAAGCTTTACCAGCACCTATAATAAGGACTCGGAGTCAGCCCCGAATCTGAATCGGGTGACCGGAACCTATGTGGGGCTACGTGCCGACCATCACATGGTCACGGTGACGGTTGATGCAGCTGGGACACTTTCCGGACATTCAACCGATGGATGCACCGTTGCGGGGACCTTGTCACCCCGTCCCAAGGGCAATGCCTTCCAGATCTCGATGACATTCGGAGGGTGCACCTGTCGCAATGGAATCGAGACGCTCACTGGGGTGGCCTTCTATGATGCCGTCACCAACCGGCTCTACAGTGCCGCCCTCAACAATGCCAGGATCATCAGCTTTCTCTTTCTCGGCACGAAGCGGTAAGCCTCACCGGTTTCCTGTTCTGCCAGGGTGTCATTTTTTGATGGGGGGCATGATGTGATCACATCATGCCCCCTGAATGGATCGACCAGATCACGGAGACAGGATGTCTCGAACCGCCGTCGAGGCAAAGAATCCCTGATCTCGGAGCGTGACGAACCAGGCCCGGGCAAACTCTTTCAACTCCTGTTTCAGCGAGGACAGGACGTGCGTGCGCTTGCCCGTCTCGTCATACCGATAGACGTCTTGAACGATCCCCAGGTAGTCGTTCCGGAACGACATCGGTTCGGCTGCCGCGCCGTCGGGCAGCTCAGTGACCATGAACACCAGATCGCAATCACGCATGAGATCGCCATTTTGTTCCCCGTATTGGCAGAGCGAGACCAGCCGGTGCCCGTCCTGACTCACGCCGATGTCCTCGACCGAGAGTGGCATGTAGCCAGGCACGGTGATACGCACCGCGCGTGCGCTGTTCAGCAATTGATTCAAATCCGTCGCAAAGGCTTGATACAGTTTCATCATCGTGTTCCTTTCTTCAGGTGAAGGAAGCCCCCGACACGAGGGCCGGAGGCTTCCCGTGACGTTCAGCGGTCCGACCGCTCGGCAATCCAGCGTGTCGCCTGTTGGGCGACGACGATGAGCGCGTCAAGGTCTGCGACTCCGAAGGATTCGGAATTCTTCCAAACTCCATCCCGGTCCTTGTACGAGCGGGCCACGGTCACGTTGTAGAACGAACCGTTCATGCCCTCGTTCTTCCAGATGCTCGCCTTGATGCTGCTGCATCGAAGCG
>CAYTAS010000127.1:0-7473 GCA_964435885.1 uncultured Nitrospira sp.
GGGGGGGGGGGGGGGGGTCACACTGAGGTGGCCCGGATTTTGACCGGCACCTTTAAACTGGGAAAGGATTCCCGGATGAGGTGTCCGATGGCCACCCGTAAAGTACTTTATCTCTGACTCAGACGAGTCCTATTCGACGGCTACAGTATAGATAGGCGAGGTAATGACCGACAATGTTTCATGATTCACGTTTCACAACTAAATCCCGGCGTACCACTCATACCCTTGGTCTTCCCAATAGCCCCCTTTCCCACCGCCGATGCTTGCAAGGGACTCGACCAACTCGATCTTCATGACATCCTTCGCCTGCTTGTACCCGAGCTGCCGCTCAAAGCGGAGACGAAGCGGCGCACCGTGCGGGACGTCCAATGGCACGCCGTTTAACTCATAGGCCAGGATTGTTTGCGGATGATAGCAATCGGCCACCGCGATGCTCTCATAGTAGGCGATCCCTTCGTCGTCAACATCTGCACAGTGGAAGACCGCATAGGGAGCGTTCGGCAACGGTTCGACCTGGTGCATCAAGTCTCCCAGAGGCACCCCGGTCCATTTGCCGATGGCACTCCAACCTTCGACGCAATCGTGACGGGTAATCTGCGTCCGAACGGGCGACTCTTTCAATGCAGCCAACGACCAACTTCTCGGCGTTTGCACCAAGCCAACTACCTCCAACGTCCATTCTGAAAAATTCCCTGCGACATGCTCGGCATATTGTTCTGTACCGGGATCAGTATTGCCGTTCGCCGGAAAGACCTTCGAGATGTCGGCCTCCCGATATTCTTTGGCAAGCGCCTCTCGCGGCGTGACCGCCCGTTGTACAGCCTCCGTCAACCGCTCCGCCTTATTGAGAATGGCCGGAAACCAACTGCTCTGCGTGAGATTGTCGCATCCGGAGAGTGCAACCAGGCTAGCGGCACCCAATGTTCCTTTAAGGAATCGGCGGCGTTCTATCGCACGTTCATGCTTCATGACTCACTCCTTCATGCTTGACCATGAACCACCCAGTGACCATCGAACGGATGTTGTTGAAGAATCCGGTGAGAATCACTTGGAGGATATGAATGATGACGAATCCGACAAACGAGAAACAGGCAACGAAGTGAATCGTCCTCGCGGCTTGGCGTCCCCCGAAGATGGTGAGCAACCAGGGGAACGCTGTATCGATCGTCGGCGACATCGCAAGCCCAGTCAACACGATCAGCGGCCCTAAGATGAACAAGATACTGGCGTAGGCCAGTTTCTGAAGCACGTTGTACCTCTTGGCTTCTTCACCCCCAGGATGTCTGAGGATCAGATGATCTCTAAGTGACTTGCCAATGCTGCGCCAATCTTTGCCGGTTGGAGCCAAGTCGCGAGTGACATGTCGACTCGCAAACGCATAGGCAGTGAAAATCAACCCGTTAACCACGAAGAGCCAGGCAAAGAACAGATGCCATTGTCGTCCCATCGCGAGCCACTTAGCGCTCGGAATGGTCGCCCAGGCGGGAAAGGCGCGTCCCATGCCGTCGGAGTAACCAAGCACGCCAGTCGTATCGAACTGATGACCAAGAATTGTCGTGATACCTATCACCTCACCACTCTCGGTCTGCACCGGTCTGACCGACAGCAACGACTTGTCGGGATCGGACCGATCTCCCCAATAGAGAGCTGGGTGGGCATTAAAGATTTGCAGCCCGCTCATAATGAGGATGATCAGGAATGGGACGTTGAGCCAATGACTGATCCGCACTGGGAGCCGATGCCGATACACCCGTTCGATCGCTGGAGAAGAAGAAACTGTTTGGTTATTCGCTGCCAACGGATCCTCACATGCTGCCGGCTCTGTGTTCAGCCGCTGATCCCCTTCCAGACTGACGGCCACTTCCGATTGAATGAGTACCGCCATGATTCCCCCTCCCCTAGATGCACAGCCTAGCGTTTCGTCGAAAGCACGGATGGTTTCTTACACCGGCGAATGATGGAAACTGGAAAACACCACGGCCTGCGATCGAACGAGCCGAGCGCAGGCCGTTGGTGAAAAAGTGCGATGGGGTAGACTTTCTTAGTAGCCCATCTCGCCTTTCATCCCGCCCTTCATGTCGTCTTTCTTCATCTTCATATCACCCTTCATCATCTCATCCTTTTTCATCTTCATCTCATCTGTCTTCGTTTTCATCTCATCATGCTTGGCCTTCATCTCATCATGCTTCGCTTTCATATCACCCTTCATCATCTCGCCTTTCATTTCACCTTTCATCTTCCCCATCTCCTCGGCAAATGAAAGGGCGCCAAAGCCCGTCAAGCATACAGCCACTGTAATGGACAACAGAATCTTTCTCATTGAGCCCCCCTGGTTAGTAGTGATGGATCGAACACCGCCCCCTCATCCCGCTGATGTGATGAACGAAAATCGAACCTGACTACTCGAGCACCTTGGCGACCTTCTTCACGTCCGGCCAGTTCGCATCCGCCTTTCTAATATGGCCGGGAATATCCGATAGCCACTGAGACCGAACCGTTTCACTATAATTGAGATACAGCTTGTCACCGACGACCGTGAAGGCCGCCGGATTAATTGCTGCCTTATAGCCTTTGGCCATCCCATAGGCACAGTACCCGCCATACTGAGGCGCATAGCTGGCCGGATCAGCGGCAAAGGTATCGCGATGGGCCGCTGAGGCAAATAGAAAGATCGCGCCTTGAAAATCAGTATGGAACTCCGGCAATCCCCTCACCGGTTTCTTCTCCATGAAGTAGGCGACCGGATCATACCCATCGATCGCCAGGCCATTCCGTTCAAAATTCTGGCTGGCGTGGATCAAACCCACGAGCCCAACTACAAACAATACTATGAACATGCGCAAACCAATCATAGAGAGTCTCCTATCCGGAACGTCAGTAACCGAATGATGATCGGCGTGCCCTCGCTCTAAAGGCCTGTCGCAATCGGTGTAAATCTGATGGTTGTTCAACAGTCTTGGGCAGTACTCCCACTGCGTCCCGAACTGTTGCAATCTGCTTCACATAGGTGTCACAGCCGGCACAGATAACCAAATGCACGGCTATTTGACGCTTCCGGTCGTCCCCGACATGTTCATCGAGATAGGCCGAGGCCCACTGCACAATCTCCTGGCAGGTTATCTCCGGAACAATCGCGGGCTGCTCTTCCCCTGCCATCGTCAAGGCCTCCCTTTCAGTGCTTATCACTGGGTCGGTCCTTACGGCATTTCCTTACACAGCAAGTTGTCGCCCCTCCAGATAGGTCTCGACTGCCTGTCGTACCCGCTCCCGTGCCCGATGCAACCGGACGTAGAGGTTCGTCTCTGTAATCTTCAGAATTTCGCAGGCTTCCATTGCCTCGACTCCTTCGACATCGCGCAACATCAGGACTGCTTTCAAGGTCGGGGGCAAGACTTCGATCGCTCGCTGCATCGCATTCACGGCCTGTTGACTGGCCAATAGCCTCTCCGGGGTTTGCTCGTCCCAGGGCTGTGGTGGAACGGCCCAGTGACCGGCCCATTCGCCGATTTGGTGAAAGCGGGCCGGATCGACAGGGTCTTCGCTCTCGTCATCGAACGACTCAAACGCGGAGAAGCTCATGTGCCGTTTCTCGCGCACGCCTCGATCCTTGGCTTTGTGAATCATGATGCCGAAGATCCAGGTCCGCAGTGACGATCGGCCTTCAAATCGATGAAGCCCCTCGATCACCGCCATCCAGGTGTCCTGAACAACTTCTTCGGCCACCTCGCGGTCCCTTACGTAGCCCATCGCCATGCGAATCAGCGCACTATGATGTTTATTGACCAGGTCGTCGAAGGCCCCCTCATCACCCCGGCGTAGCCGAGCAATCACTTCATGCTCCTCGTCGGTTCCGGCCGCTCTCGATAGCGCCGGTGCCGGGAAGGCAGAATGTTCTACTGAGCAAGTCCGTACGGTCACTGCTGTATTCATGATCGGCCTCCAATTTGGAGCAACTCCGTGACGATTGCCGGAATGCTCATCAGGGTGACTTGTGTACGAGGAAAGCTATTCACGACTTCGACGCCCCGCCCATCGATGTACTCGACATTCGAACAGTCCAAATACACGGCTTTTTTCTGCCGAAGGTAGGAACGGCATTCTCCATCAAGCAGCGCCGCCCACTGTTCGGTAATTTTCCCCTCCAATTTCAGCAGGACATCACTTCTGCTTTCTTGAATCTTGGTAATCTTCAACATCGTCTCGTCCTCTCTCTCTACGTCAGCGTGATGCCAAGGCATCGAGCAACGGTGATGCCAAGCAGATGTGGCGATCAGAATGATTGCGTAACCTGCTGAAGAGTCGAAAGAATATGGTAAGGCTGTGCGCCCCAGACAAGATGGAGCAGAGGGGGAAATTCCTAAGATATTGGGAGCGTCCCAATTAATTGGGAGATTCTATTGGGGAAAGAGGGAGTGGCCGATGGGATAGAGCCTATAGCACAAAGCAATTGAAGGCGCAGGACCGATATCTCCTATGGCTCGCACAATGCACACCACGCTTGACGTGTTCCGCTTCACTTCTCACTTTTCATCCGCGTAATGCCGAGCTTCTTCATGCGGGCTTCGAGTGTGGTGGGGTTAAGGCCGAGGATCTTGGCCGCGCCTTTTTCACCGCTCACCCGCCAATTGGTATGTTCCAGCGTGCGTACGATATGGTCGCGCTCGAGTTCCTCCAGCGTGATGAGCGTTCCCCCTTCTCCCGTTTGACTGGGCGGCGACAACCAGTCGACGACTGCCAGCTCAGGGCCTTCGGTCAGGATCACGGCCCGTTCAATGACATGTTCAAGCTCGCGGATCTTGCCCGGCCAGGGGTACCGCTGGAGCACCGTCCAGAGTGGCTCAGGAATCCGGTTGATCTTCTTGCCGAAATTTGCAGCGAACTTCCGCACGAAGTATTGTGTCAACAGCGGGATATCATCTTGGCGCTCGCGCAATGCAGGCAGATGAATCGGGAATACGTTGAGCCGATAGTAAAGGTCCGGCCTGTAGTGCCCAGATTTCGAAAGCTGCTCGAGATTGCGATTTGACGCCGCGATCACCCGGACATTCACCTTGAATGTCCGGGTGCCCCCGACTCGTTCGAATTCACCTTCCTGCAAGATCCGGAGGAGTTTCGATTGTAGATCCAACGGCAATTCGCCGATCTCATCGAGGAAGATCGTCCCCTTATCGGCAATTTCGAAGCGACCCATTTTTTTCGTGAGCGCGCCAGTGAACGCGCCTTTCTCATGACCGAACAGTTCGCTTTCGATCAGGCCGGCAGGGATAGCAGCGCAATTGACCTTCACTAAGGGCCTGTCTTTCCGCAGGCTCACGTTGTGAATCGCCCGTGCAATCAGCTCCTTGCCGGTGCCGGTTTCACCAGTGATCAGTACGGTCGAATCCGTCGGCGCCACACGCTCCACGTTCTTCAACACCGTTTTGAGGGAGGTCGACGAGCCGATCAACTCTTCGAAGTTATGCGTCAGCTTGATCTCTTCCTGCAAGTAGACATTGTGAGCTTGGAGCCTGGCGTTCTCCTGCTCCGCCAAGACCTGCTCGGTAATGTCGAGGAACATCGTCCGGGTATAGGTGCCGCTGGGATCGGGACGAGACCACCATTTCATCCAGAGCGGCTTGCCGTTATCCTTGCGCCGGAGTTCCAGCACCACCCCGCTCGTGTCGATGCCCTTGCCGACGAACTCAAAGGCTTCTTTGAGGCGCCGTTGCGCATCGGGTGTTTTGGGCACAAAATCCCTGCCGTAGAGCCCTTCGACCTGGTTGGCCGTGATGCCGAGCGATTTCATCGCCGTGCGGTTGACGCGGAGCAACTTGGAATCGATCCCCTCGTAGACGTACGCGATCGGCGCCTCATCGAAAAGATCCTTAAGCCGTTCCTCGTTCTCCTTGATCTGCCTTTCCATCCGCAAGCGCTCGATTTCACCCGCCGCCCTCGAGGCAAAGATCTCAAGAACCCACGAGACTAAGTTCTCATCCGGCATGGGATTAGAATCCATGACAGCGAGGTGCCCCAAGACTTCGCCTGACAGGCTCACGATCGGCACACCGCAATAACTTTCAACTCCGAGGTCCTGAATCAATTGCACATGAGGATAGAGCTCGCGAAGTCGATTTGGATGGTGCACACAATTGCGGTTGAGAACGGGCTCGCAGGGACCTCGCGCCGGGACATCGAAAGGCGGCATCATTTGGCCTTCGCCCCAGGCGGCTTTCGCCTGAAACTTCGACCCATCAGGCTTGAGCTCAGAAATGTAGGCGTACTCCACCTTGAGGGCTGTCGCAAGGCTCTTCACAAGCGAGCGGAAGAATTCGTCCCCGACCTCCCTTGCCGCCCCCTCCGCGATGGCGCGGAGCGTCGCCTCACGGTCCTTCAAGGACGCTTCAATCACCTGACGATAAATCTCGACCCCGGCCCGTTCCCCAAAGAGCTTGAACACCTCGATCTCATCCGCCGTGAGCGTCATTGGCTTGACATCCATCGCAACCAGGTGCCCCAAGACTGTGCCCTTCGGGTCTTTCAGCGGCACGGCCAAATAGCTGCTGACTCCCAATCTCATGAGATCCTGATCCCGTGGAAAAAGTTCCTGGACACCTTGGGCATAGTGGCAGGTCTCCCCGTTGATGACCTTGGTACAAGGCGTCCCATCGAGGCTGTACTCGACTTGGTCTAGGTACCCGTCACTCTTCCAGAAGGCAAGCGTGCGGATGCGAGACTCCGGCAGCAGGTAGCCCACGAACGCATAGTGAATTCTCAGCGCCCCTGCTACGTGCCGGACCAGTTCTCGAAGGAAATCCGTCCCAGTGGAAGCAACTGTACCCTCAACGAGTGAACGGAGGAACTCATCTGCTTTGTAGCGTGCGCCCAGTTGCTGTGGATCGGTGAGCCCCATCAGGTCATCCTTCATGTCGGTTCAGCCAACGTGTAGGACATGAGAGAGCAGAACATTCAAGCGAGGAAGAGTAGCACCGGACAGGAAAGTACTGCAACTGTGGGCCGATACCTCGCCTCCTGGGTCCGCCCCCATTCCCTGAAGATCACCGAAACTGAACAACCTCCATCCGGCTCTCTGAATGAGACCAACATTGAACGCAGAGGGGGTGTTAGAGTGAAAGAGTCATTAAACAATTTCAAACGTGGAGGTCCTGATGCATGTGATGAGTCGTATTGTGTTCATGGGGTTGGGCATCGCATTAACTGGCTACCTGAGCGGAGAACCAGTCTTCGCAGCCGATAAACCAATAGAGGATGGATCGAAGATCGTGATTACGTCTCCCAAGGCCGGGGACAAGGTCAGTGACAGCTTTGAGCTGAAATACGAGTTGACAAAGGGGTCGCAGGCTGCCCATGCCCATGTCTTCGTGGACAATGAGTATCAGAAGGGTTTTGGCGGAACGGTTAAGGGGTTGAGCAGGGGGACGCACCAGATTACCGTGACGGGCGCCACGAAAGACCACACCCTCGTCGCAGCCAGCC
>CAYTAS010000128.1:0-7453 GCA_964435885.1 uncultured Nitrospira sp.
ACTCGGTGGAATCCTCTCAAGGATCGGGATGAACTGGAAAGCCGCTTGGCGACGCGGTTTGCCGGTCGGGAGGCGACGGGCAACGGAGGACAGGAAGCCGTGAGACGGCATGCTCCAGGTGCACCTCCAGAAATCCGTGCAGGCGAAACCGAAAGCCATTGAGATTCAGGTTGGCTAGTGTTGTGTTGATCGGCGGGGGGGCCGTCAGGGAGGCATTCTCACAGATAGCGGTTCGGGAGACTTCCTGGCGTTCCGTGCATGCCTTGTCCTTCGAGGCAGCAAAAGGATCGGTGCATTGTAAGGGCTGATCAAACTGCCGATGTCGTTTCTCAAGCGGCGGTGGAAAGAATAGGGCCATGAAAAACATCGGCTAGGGGGGTAGTCGCAGTGTGGATGGGTACAGTGGATCGTATATGGTGATTCCAAATCGAGTATCGCGTCACCCATTTGGCTCTGGTTTGAGAAATTGGTCCCCTAGATCTCTTTTTTCACTCGATGGAACCGTCTTTTTGTCCTCCTGCCTCTTGACAGAAACGAAACCTCGCTCCTGCTGCTGGGAGCAGTCATCCCCAGAAATGTGTTGAACCTGTGGATAACCATGGGATTGGTGATACGAGCGCCAAAATTAGGGGCGGTTTGCTGGGTTGTGTCAAGCTCTATTTCTAGGAATATGCAAGAAACCAATGAAGTTAGGCTGTTACCACTATTAGTTGTGGCTCCATCGCTGTTGAGCGGATGATTAAAAAATAGGCACTTTGGTAAAAACACGCGTCATTTGCACCGTCTTTTATGGAAATCCGCACTTTGTGCACAGGGCTATCCACAGAAGATGGGGAATATGAATTCTCGTGCCACTCCTAATCTAGACCCGAGGGATTTTTGGCAATCATCTGGAATCTGAGAATCCTTTGCGACTCATGTGCCGGTCGTATTGGTCTGATCGTTTTGATGCCAGCTAGATGAGTGTTTCCGACGGGGTTGGGCGTTGCGAGCTGAACAAATTTCCAGGAGTTGAATGCGACGCTAATGAGGTTTGCTTCAATAGCCTCTCATGCATACGGCGGAGCATGACCCGGCTTCCACTTGATACTGCAGCCGATGCTAGGTCGCTGAGTGCTATCGACTGATTTGCCCGCGAACAGGGCTTGGATCGCAGCGCGGAGATCGCGGCCGGTGACTGGTTTGCCATTGCTGGGGCGACTGTCGTCCAGTTGTCCATGGTACGCGAGCCGACGGTCACGATCGAACAGATAAAAGTCTGGGGTGCAAGCGGCGCGATAGGCTTTCGCGACGTCCTGCGTTTCGTCCTGGCAGAAGGGAAAGGTGAATCCCAGACGTTGAGCCATGTCCTTCAACTTTGGCGGCGCATCATCGGGATACCCGACCGGGTCATTGCTGCTGATCGCGATGATACCTAACCCAGTGTCGCGATAGTCTCGCCCAATCTTTGCCAGTTCCTGCTCCACATGCACCACGTATGGACAGTGCCGACAGATAAACATGATCAGGAGCACACTTTTATCGGCGAATGAATCGAGCGAATACGTCTGACCGGTCACCACATCGCGAAGCTCGAACGCAGGAGCCGGGGTGCCGAGAGGGAGCATGACGGATTCCATTGCCATGATGGTCGTTCCTTGTCCAAGCCTGTGGCAGAGAAGATGCCGCAAGTCGCCGGCTGCGTCAAGTGGCCGTCGAGGCAGGTCGTTTCTTGCGCGACGACATGAGGAAGGATAAGCTGCCCGCGTGTTTTTCAGATACGGCGGGTGAGCGGATGCCGGATGTCGACGGGCAGTTAAGAAAAGGAGGGCGACGCATGGTGGTGTTCGGATTGCTGGTACTGTTGGGGGTTCCGGTTGTGACGCTGGCGCACGATGAGACGAAGGGCGAGACGCCGACTCTCACGGTCAGCGAAACCGGAACAGTGACGCACGCGCCGGATACGGCTTTCGTCACGTTCGGCATGGAGAGTCCCGGCAAATCACTCGCCGAGGCGCAGAAGCGGAACAGCGCCGTCATGAGTAAGGTCATGGACCGGCTGCGGAACTTACAGATTGATAAGGAGCGAATCCAGACGTCCGCTTTTACGGTGTCGCCGCAATATCGACCATCCTCGACTCGTCCCAACGATACGGCGCTGACTTCTCCGGAAATCATCGGTTACGTCGTCAGTAACATGGTGACGGTGGAAATCCGTGCTCTGGACAAGGTCGGCACAGTGATCGAGGAAGTCCTAAAGGTCGGGGCGAACAGTTTTCAGGGGTTGCACTGGGGGTTACGCGATGAACAATCAGTCCGGCTTAGCGCCTTGAAACAGGCTGCGGCCAAGGCCCGTGAGAAAGCGTCGGCGCTGGGTGAAACGTTGCATGTGAAGCTCACGCGGATTCTCTCAGCTACTGAAGGCGGCCAGGCGATTCGACCTCTTGTTCCTATGACGCGCATAGCGATGGAAGCCGGCGCCGGTGATGTGCCGATCTCCTTGGGGGAACTGAAGATCGAAGCCACGGTGACGCTCGTCTACGAAATCGCGCCGAAGTGAAAGAATCAGGTTAACTTAAACCTGACTCATACGTGACGCATTTTCTCCCATCCCCTAACAGATGATTTTTGCTTAGTAAAAGAGTATTCTGCGGCGCAAGTATTCGTATCCACCACTAAGGACCAGGTGAATGGCGAAGAAAGCCAAGTCTTCGGCAAAGTCGAATCAAACCGCTCCCTACAAACATCCTGAGGCGAAAAGCCTCATGCGGCCTGAAGTCGGCACGCAGGCGCAGTTTAAGAAGAAAAAGCCCAAGCAGACCTACAAATACGATGATTCCCTCTCGCCCGCCCTCGATTGGGATGCCAAGCATCCGGCACGTGAGCAGGGTGAGACGCTGATCAAGCAAGTGCTCGATGCCAAAACGCTCGAAGAAGCGAAGGTTGCCGCATCTAAGCTCAAGAGCCTCAGCAAGCCGTTTCTAAATTGGGCCGGGAAAGCGGAACGGTTGTCGTTCGATGTACCGACGTTGCCGCTCTTCATCCATGAGCGGCTCTCCACCAAAGCCATTATTGAAACGCTGGCGGGACACAAAACCGACAAACAAGAGGATATGTTCGACCTCTTCGGTGATCCCCAACACTCCATTACCGATCAAGTGTTGAAATCCTACGAGTATCAGGACAACTGGACAAACCGGATGGTCCTGGGCGATTCGCTCGTTGTGATGAATTCCCTGCTGCACTATGAAGGGCTCGGTGGGCAGGTTCAGATGATCTACATGGACCCGCCCTATGGCGTGAAGTTCGGCAGCAACTTTCAGCCCTTCGTTCGCAAGCGCGATGTGTCTCATAACGACGACGAGGACATGACCCGCGAGCCTGAAATGGTCCAGGCCTACCGGGACACGTGGGAACTGGGCCTGCATTCCTACCTGACCTATCTGCGAGATCGGCTCCTGCTCGCACGCGATCTCCTCACCCCCAGCGGGAGCATCTTTGTCCAAATCAGCGATGAGAATCTGCACCACGTACGGGAAGTGATGGATGAGGTGTTTGGGGCGGAGAATTTTGTGAGCGTCATTTCGTATGTGACAACGAGCGGCATTCCAACGAACACACTCTCACGATCTGGCGACTATCTCTTGTGGTATGCGAAAGACATCGGGCGCGTGAAATACCGACAACTCTTTCAACCAAAGTCTCTAGGTGAAGAACTCGCAGGGGAATACAAATGGATCCGCCTTACGGACGGAACAACTCGCGCCCTTTCCAAAGAAGAACAGAGCGGAGCTGTCCCTTTGCCCGTCGGAAGCCGTGCATTTCGTTACGGGCCACTAACTTCACCCGGAGCCACAGAGGAGGGTTCCAAGCCCTTCGTGTTTCGCGGGAAGGAATTCAAACCCGGTGCAAACAACCATTGGAAAGTCACACGCAAGGGGCTTCAACGGCTGGCCGACGAGAGAATGCTCATCGCACGAGAGAACAGCCTCGCGTACCTCCTGTTTCTCGACGCCTTCCCGGTTGCACCAATCAACAACATTTGGGCGGACACGAAATGGGGTTTCGACGCGGCAAACAAGGCCTATGTTGTTCAGACGAATACCAAAGTCGTTGAGCGCTGCCTCCTCATGACTACCGACCCAGGCGATCTAGTTCTCGACCCGACCTGTGGCAGCGGCACGACCGCCTACGTCGCTGAGCAATGGGGCCGCCGCTGGATCACGGCCGATACCAGCCGGGTGCCGTTGGCGCTGGCGCGGCAACGACTCCTGACTGCCACCTTTCCTTGGTACGAGTTGAAAGACCAATATCGTGGCCCAGCCGGCGGATTTGTCTATAAGCGGAAGCAGAACAAGAAGGGTGAAGAAGTCGGCGGAATCGTCCCGCACATCACGCTCAAATCCATCGCCAACAATGAGCCGCCGAAGGAAGAAGTATTGGTGGATAGGCCTGAAGTTGAGAACGGTGTCACCCGTGTGACGGGGCCGTTTTGTTTTGAGGCGACGATTCCGACGCCAGTGGATTGGGAAGGCGATGGCATTGAGGATTCCGGTTCGAGTTCTACCGAAGCCTACGGCTCGTTCGTGGATCGCATGTTGGAAGTATTGCGCAAGAGCCCTGTCCTTCGATTGGAAGGCAACAAGACCGTCACGTTTAAGAATGTCAGACCCCCCGCAAAGTCGCTCTCGCTGTCTGCCGAGGCCTTGGTCGTCAATGGCCAGGAAAAGGTCGTGGCCATGGTCTTTGGTCCGGAAAATGGCGCGGTCAGTGAGAAGCTGGTCTATGAAGCAGCACGCGAGGCGCATGCGAAGAACTACACACATCTCTACGTGATCGGCTTTGCCATCCAACCGAATGCTCGTACTCTCGTAGAAAAGTGTGCGGATGTGATGGGTGTACCCGCGACCTACGTGCAGGCCACACCGGACTTGATGATGGGCGACCTACTCAAAAACATGCGGTCGAGCCAAATTTTCAGCGTGTGCGGTCAGCCGGAGATCAAGGTGAGTCGCAACAAGGAGAAGCAGTATCAAGTCGAGCTGCTTGGTTTGGATGTCTTCGATCCCATCAGCATGGACGTGACGCATCGCAGCGGCAACGATGTACCAGCCTGGTTCCTAGACACGGACTATAACGACCTCTGTTTTCACGTCTCGCAAGCCTTCTTCCCCCGCACGAGCGCCTGGGACAATCTAAAGAAGGCCCTCAAGGGTGAGTATGAAGAATCCGTGTGGGATCATTTGTCCGGCACAACCAGTGCGCCGTTCGAGGCGGGCGAGCATAAGCAGATTGCCGTGAAGGTGATCGACGATCGCGGGAATGAATTGCTGGTGGTGAAGAAGCTGACGTAATAAGATGGATTGGGTCGATACCAAAGAGGAGGACCTGCGCTATGCCATCTCTCGAGGACCGGATCAAAGACTTACCCCCTGATCTCCGGCGCGAAGTGGAGGACTTTGTCGAGTTCTTGATCGATCGCCGTGTTCCCCATTCCAAAGGCAAGATGAAGTTTGCTTGGGAAGGGGCGCTTGCTGATTTGCGAGATCAGCACACCTCCGTCGACTTGCAACATAAGATTCTCGAATGGTGGAGCGACGATGTATCTCGTGGACACTAATCTCATCCTGGAAGTCTTGCTCCGACAAGCCAAAGCCGAAGAAGTGAAGCATTTTTTTGAGCGTGCGCCATCGCAACAGCTCTTCCTCACGGAATTCTCACTCTACTCGCTTGGTGTCCTGCTGATTCGACGAAATATGCACGATATCTTCCTCCGAGCCATCGAAGACTTGCTCTTTGCCGGCGGCGTGACGCTGTTACGACTGGCTCCGGCTGATCTGGCCGATGTTGCCCGGCGCTCCCAGCAGTTCGGACTCGATTTCGACGATGCCTATCAGTATGTGACTGCCGACAAACACAATCTGGTCATCGTGAGCTTCGATGCCGACTTCGACCGCACGGAACTAGGACGAAAGCAACCTCACCAGGTGACGACATGATGTGTCGAGTGTGCGGAGCGTCCATGCAGGCCTCCGTGACTGATGTGCCGTTTAAGCGCAGTGACCGATCCATTGTCGTCATTAAGAACCTGCCTGTTCTGCTCTGTGAAAACTGCACAGAATATTCCCTTGAGGATCCCGTCATGTCGACAGTTGAGCACATTCTCGACGCAGTGGATGATGCTGATGAGTTGAGCATGGTCAGATATGCTGCCTGAGCAAGAGTCCGTTTCTCTTTAACTATGAGCGGCTACGAAGTCCCTAATCCCATTCTCAATTCCCCGTTCGACGAACCCGCTGAGCATTGGCATATCGTGGAAGGCGAAGAGCCCGAACAACGGCCTGGCCGTCGCCCGGCGATGTATTTCTATCGCGATCCAAAAGTGAAGCCTGAAAAGGAATATGGGGCGGTCGCTGGGACTGCGATCGAACTCAAGCTCGTCAATCGCATTCGGGCTCAGGTGAAGAAGTGGCGGTCGGATGGGTATCCCGGCGTGACCAGAACCACCCTTGAGCTGTTGCAGTGGTGGCGGCGAGATGGACGGGCTCAGCGCCTCTTCTTTGCGCAACTCGATGCCGTGGAGACGATTATCTTTCTCAGTGAGGCCCGGACGGATTTTCGTCAGGGCATCGAAGTCCCGCAAGAAGAACTCAGCGACGAAAAGCGTGCGCAAGGCTTCATGGGCTTTCGGCGATATGCCTCCAAGATGGCGACGGGGTCCGGCAAGACGACCGTGATGGTCATGTTGGCGGCTTGGAGCATTCTCAATAAGGTCAATGATCGAAGTGACGCACGATTCTCCGACGTGGTGCTGGTTGTCTGTCCCAATGTGACGATTAAGAGCAGGCTTCGTGAATTGGACCCAGAGGCAGGGGAAGCGAGCCTGTACCGCACGCGCGATCTCGTTCCCTCTCACTTGATGCCCCTTCTGACGCAAGGTCGAGTGCTTGTCACGAACTGGCATGTGTTTGAGCCACAGGCCACCCAAACAGGCGGGGTTGGCGCACGAGTGAACAAAGCCGGTGTGGAGATACGCACGAAAGAGACCATTATCATCAGTGCCAAGACGACGACGGCCAGAGGGAAACGGTATCTGACGCTGGAAGATTTAGAACGGCAGGTTGCAGCTGGGATCCTGACGGTTTTGGGAGAAGAACGTGAGAAGGACGGCACGCTGAAGAAAGTGACGGTTGAATCGAGACGGTATGTCGAAAGCGATACCGCTCTCGTGAATCGCATTCTTGGCCGCGAAGTGGGTGGCAAGCAGAACATCCTCGTCATGAACGACGAAGCCCATCATGCCTATCGCATCGTGCGGGAAGAGCGAGATGAAGAGGAAGAGGATCTGTTTGGAGAGGACGACGAGGCGGAAGATTTTTTCAAGGAAGCGACGGTCTGGGTTGACGGGCTGGATCGTATTCAGAGGTGGCCCCGCTTGATTGGACAGATTCTGCCGGTTCATAAGTGGCGCCTA
>CAYTAS010000129.1:0-7410 GCA_964435885.1 uncultured Nitrospira sp.
CCGGCCACATCGCATTCGGCAGCCTGCTGACACCGGGGGACGCCAAGCGGATCGCGTCGGTCGGCGAGGTGCACTGGCAGCAGGACAGCCTCGCGCCGTGGAGCTCGCAGGGGCCGACCGACGACGGCCGGCCGGCGCCGGCGATCTGCGGCTATGGCGGCACATCCAGCAGCCAGTATCCCCAGTACGGCAACCGCTTCACCGGGACCAGCGCGGCCACGCCGCACGTGGCCGGTGCGGCGGCGCTGGTGCGCGAGCTCTTTCCCCATATGCGTGGCTTCCAGGCGCTGGGCTGGCTCCGCGACTTCCCCGGGACCAACCCGGCGTACAGCCAGCTCAACTTCTGCGGGGCTGGCCGTCTGAACGTCCTCAACCTGCAGACGTTTCAGCAGATCAAGCAGAACGCCACTTGCTCGGCACCGCCCGGTCCAGGGGTCAACTGGTCCGGCTGCGATGTCTGGCAACATCATCCAAACCGCGTCAGCGTCTCGAGCTTTGATCTCAGGGGCGTCGATCTGAGCGACGCCGTTCTGCAGGGGACCGACCTTCGCTACGTCGACCTCACCGGCGCCAACCTGACCGGCGCGGATCTGCGCGGCGCCCGGCTACTCTTCACCAAGCTGCACACTGCCAACCTCACCAACGCGCAGCTCGCCTACGCCGACCTCGAAGGCATTCAGGCCGAGCAGGCCGTCTTCGACAACGCCAACATGCGCCATGCGGCGATCATGTATGCGAACCTTGCCAATGCGAAACTGCGGAACGCCAATCTCCGCGGCGCATGGCTTCATTTCGTCGATCTCTGGCAGGTCGATCTGAGTGGCGCCCAGCTCGACCTGACGGGCCATGTCGACTCCGTCCTGACCGAGAACGCGACCCTCAGCTGCAGCGGCCATCCGCTGTGTCAGTAGGGGCCTGCGGGCGAGGAGGAGGGGTCTTGTTCTTCGCGACGACCTTTTCCCGACCATTCAAGGATCAGTCCGGTGCCTGGTGCAACGACACCTCATTCGGTCTCAACGACGTGGAGGCACTCATGAATGTGGCGTTCGAGGCCAAAGAGTGGATCGCCGCTCATGCACTGAAGCGCTGAATTGTTTCACACGGAAGCCTTCGCCCTCGGGGGCTTCCTCCTAACCACGATGGTAGTGAGGCGAGAAGGCGTCGTCTGCTGTAGAGCTCACCCCCCCCCTATGAGCCAGGACAAGCAATTACGTAGGTACGTAAAGTACCTAGAATTATGATTGACCACTCATGGTGGCTGTGTTAGGAAGGCGGCCATAACGGAGGTCGACATGAACTGGCTTCGGCTCTTCTCTGTGTCATTCCTTGTCGTGGCACTGTCTTCATGCGCGCCGTTGACTCCGGGTGGCACGGCGCCGCCCTTGCTTCCGGTCGTGCCCACGCAGCCTGTCACCACGTCCAGCAATTTCTGGGTTTCAGGCTCGCAGTCTGTCGCATTCGCACAGTTCAATGTGGTGGCCACGGGAAAGATTGTGGTCGTCGCGACATGGACCGGTTCGAGTTCGCCCCTTCACATGGAGTTGCAAGGGCGCAGACGTCCCCTCCTGTCTGATCCCGTTGCCCCGTACGCACACGCGGCCGGCGCCTCGCCGTTGCAACTCACGTACGATGTGTCGCCTGAGGATTTGGCACGGGGGGTCTCGTGGCGGGTGGTCCTGCGTGACCCTGCCAACCAGGACGCCCAAGGCTTTCTGGAGATCACCACACCCGTCAATGACGCACGCGACGAGTTATTTCGCCGAGAGCGCCTCGCCCTGCGCGCTGGCGATAGGTGGCCGTCCGCGTCGCTGCAGTTCGACCTGCTTTCGCGACTGAATGCGGCTCCATCGGGCCAGCTGCACGGGATCGTCACACTCAGCAAAGCCTGCAACTGTAAGGAGAATGTGCAGCTTGAGCGCGAAGGGCTCAAGCTCCTCAAACATCTGCCCGGCCGCCACGCCCTGGGTAAGATCGAACGCAGATTCCACCCCGCGACAAGCGCGTTGGTGTCCAGCGTCATTCCGTTGGATCCGGAGGACAAGATCGAGCCAAATATTCTGATCGGCAATTACGCACGATACACCGTCGCATCGACGCTCGATACCATCACCAACATGGTGGTCGACAGCCCAGGCGAGTTGAATCTCACGGTGACGTTTTTTGCCGATGTCAGTCCCACCCGCATCCAAACCATTCTGGCAGCCGAAGCCTCGTCGTTCGAGCCGCTCAGCGACGTGCAGTGGAGGATCGCGCTTCCGGAAAGCCGGCTCCGTACCTTGGCGGGCTATGACGAGGTGGAATCCATTGACCCCGGTCCGGCTCCGCCGATGCCGGATAACAACAACAGCCGGGCCGTCATCAATGCTACTGCAGTGCAAAACGCGACCATCAATCTCAACGCCATTACCTATGGGGGCGCGTCGGGCTTGGGCATCACCGTCGGCGTGCAAGACACGGGCATTGCCGCCCATCCCGATCTCACGGTGGCCGCCACGATTGCGGCAGCGGGAGTCGGAAGCCACGGTACGCATGTCGCCGGCACGATCGCGGGAAGCGGTGGCCTGAGCAATGGCACCAACGCGGCCGGCACGGCCAATGGCGGCACAGCCTTTCAATGGCGAGGATCGGCGCCGCAGGCTGGACTGATTTCGTCCGGTGACCTCGACAACGTCGGCAACATGCTGACGGCGATTCAAGCGAACTCCTTAGATGTTGCCAACCGCTCACAGTCGTGGTCGTTCGATGGCAACTATGACGCCGAAAATAGCCGCATCGACAGCTTAATACGCGGCGGCGCGACGAGCGGGGGAACCGTGGTTCCGCCACGACTGCTGGTCGCGTCGGCAGGCAATCACGGCCAACTTCCGAACAACCAGCGGCCAGCCAATGGCGGCACCCTCAATTCCACCACCACGATCGCCGGCCAAACAGGCTACTTTGCCCTCACCAAGCAGAACAAGAATACCCTCGTGGTCGGCAATCAAAGTTCCCTCGCTGGGGCTGCCGCGGTGGCACTCGCGCCAGGCAGCAGCCTTGGGCCCGCCTATGACGGACGTATCAAACCGGATCTCCTGGCGCTGGGCACGAGTATCATTTCCACCGGCTCCAACGGGGACGGTTCGTGCGTGGCGAATGGCACCAATCTCACGAACGGCTACGTATCGTGCAACGGGACGTCGATGGCCACGCCGTCGATTACGGGCGGCGTCGCTCAGCTGCTTGAGCTGTGGCAAAACACCTACAATGCTCCGATTGGAGCCACCCTCGACGCCAACCCGCCGCTGCCGGCGCTGTTACGGGCGCTGTTAATCCAGACCGCCACAGATGTGCAGCAGGCGAACGTTCGAGGCGTGAACAGCCCGGAGATGGATGGAGATTCCAATCAGGCCAACGGCACCGATGGCCTCGGGCAAGTTGCCGCCACGGCAGGTCCCGACTACGCCACCGGGTGGGGGACCGCCAACATCAATGCGGCGGCGGCCATGCTCACGAACGCCCGCACCGTCTCCGGTCGTGCGCAGGCGAACCAGATGATTCAAGGTTCGATTTCCCAGGGGATTGTCAGAGAATATGACTTTGTCGTGAATCAGGGCGGCCCGCTCACCGTCACTCTCGCATGGGATGACTTTGAAGCGACGACGCTCAATCCGGCGACGAGCCCGATGCTGGTGAATGATCTCGATCTGGAACTCGTCGCGCCGGATGGAACAGTCTTCTATCCCTGGAGGCTGGGACACACGACACTCGACATGGCTGGCACGCCGCTGGCGGACAATGCCCAGCCGCCTGGCACGGCGATTCAAGTCCAGACTTCGATTGCCCCGATCACCAACCCATCATTCACCTGGCAGTACGTCTGTGCGCAAGGGACGGCTCCGCCGGGATGTCCCACGGTGCCACAAGCGGTCGGACCGGTCTCGATCGACTACGTGCCGCAGAACGCGGTGGCGGCGGGCGGTGTCTGGGTGGCGGCGAGGGGGAAGGATCACCTCAACAATGTCGAACAGGTGGTGATCACCGTCCCCAATGATCCGACGCAGTTCGGGCACTGGAAGGCACGCGTCATCGGGTTCAACGTGCGCGAAAACGCCCAATCGTTTGCCCTGGTCGGCTTCCCCTATCCAGCCCTGCCCGAGCTCGTGCCGTCGAGTCAGGATCGCGTTGCGCTGGCCGCGTTCGGCACCCCCATCACATTCAACTGGAAGGTGGCGAACACCAGCAGTGTCGGCACCGGCGTTGGGTTCACTCACCAGGTGTTTCTCTCGCGGGACTTTGCTCTCGGCAATGACGTCGCATTGACGGATACGACCGCTGCGGCGTTCGGCCCCTTGGCGGGCGGGGCTGAGGCCACGCGGACCAGCACCGTGACCATTTCCCAGGCGGACGCGCAGGCATTGCTGGGGAATCCCTCCGCGACCCTTGATGATCTCATTGCCGAGGACGTCTTTCTGCTCGTTCGCGCCGATAGTGGCGATGCGGTGCTCGAGCACAACGACGTCAATCTCCTCGCGATTCAAGTGGGACGGATTGTGGACGTGGTCATGGTGATGGATCGGAGCGGGAGCATGAGTGCGTCGGTGCCCGTGACCGCAGGCACGCAGACGAAGCTCCAAATGCTTCAGGATTCAGCCAACCTCTTCATCGACATGCTCCGTCGCGATGCAGGGGACCGACTGGGCGAGGTCAGTTTCGCGGGATCGGCGTCGACCGACTTCAGCGACGGATCGGGTTCGGTGAAATCGTTCGGCGCGGGCGACATCGCGGGCGCCAAAGCCGCGGTGGGGGCCATGACGGCCAACGGAAGTACTAATATCCGCTCCGCATTGGAACGAGCGCTCGATCTCATCCCGACGAGCACGGATCGACGGAAAGTCGTGCTCTTTTTCTCCGACGGCATGAGGACGGCTGGGGGAAATCCGTCTGAAGCCTCGTTTCTGCAGCGCTTCAACGACGAGAACGTCAAGGTCTTCTCCGTTGGTTTTGGGACCGAAGGGGGCGAAGGGCTGTCGGGTCTCGATATTGGACTCTTGCAAACGCTCAGTACTGTGGGTGCGCAGGGGTTTTTCCACGTCACGCAATCCCCGCTCGAGCTGGATAAGTTCTTTGTGAATGCGCTCGCCAACGCGATCAGCGCCGAAGTGATTGTCGATCCGGTTGATACCGTTCCTCCTTCACAGGTCCGAGAGGTTCCCATCAATGTCTCGGGGCCGGACCGGACCGTCACATTCGTGCTCACCTGGGATAATCCGGCATTCGATCCCACGCTGGAACTGATCTCACCCGAAGGGGTGGTCTTTCACAACGGTAACCTCGGCCAGTTTGGCGACGCGATCACGCGGATCAGTGCACCCGCGTATACGCTCATCCAGGTGAGCCTGCCGCTGCGCGTCGGCGCCAATCAGCTACATGCAGGCACATGGACGATGCGGGTCCGAAACCCGACAGGGTCTGCGATCCGTTTTGCGGCGACGGCCATTACAGAATCGGAGATTCTTGAAGCGACCACCATTGAGCCGTCTGCCGACGGCATCTTCGATCTCGGCGAACCGATCCGGTTGCGCACGCAGGTGCGAGGCGCCAGCGGGCCGATCAGCGGCGCCGATGTGACCGTGAGAGTGGATGCGCCCATTGCGAGCCTCGGCCACGTGTTGGCGTCAGCCGGCATCACGCAAGCTGAAATCAACGCGACTCCCGCGACAATTGCGGGCGAGCCGATCTCACAAGTTCAACGCCTGACCATGGCGCTCACGCACCGGTTACAGAAGGACCCCATTGCCAGGGTGACATTCCCTGGCGTGCCGATGCCGGAAACGACGGTGCCGGGAACGTATGCCGGCATGTTCCCATCGACTCGGGTGCCAGGGCACTATGTGTTGACTGCGCGGACGGAAGGGACGACTGACGATTGTGATCTCTTCACGAGGGAATCCGTCACATCCGCGTACGTGCCGCCCAAAGTAGATGAACGGACCCCTCCCATTCGAATTACCACAGGTGGCGGGCCAATCGTCAGACTTGTGTTTACGCCACGCGATCGATCCGGCGGATACATGGGGCCGGGCCTGGCTGATCAGATCCACGTGCAGGTTTCTGGGCTGACGCCTGGTGGGGCGCTCGAGGACCAGCTTAACGGCAACTATGTACAGACGTTTCGGGCTGAGCCGGGACGTACGAGCGCCACCGTTCAGGTCACGGCGTTCGGTGTGGCGTTTCCACGGCAGACCATTGCGCTCGATGTGCCGCCGGTCGTCCAGATCACCGTTGGATCGGGAACCACCACGGGACCGACGCGCACGACGTTGCAGTTGGCTGACTGCGCACTCGTCAATGGGGACCTCAGAGGTGTTGCCCTGGCTCGAAACGGCGTGCTCAAGCAAGCCCACATGACGAGAACGGATCGGCGTAGTTGTACGGTCGACATCGTGGTGCCCAGCGGCCTAGAGTCCGGGGTTTACGATGTGCTGGTGCAAGGAACGGAAGGCTGGGGTCTCGCGTCGGACGGTGTGCAGTTTCGGGTGATCGAGTCCGGAGCAGCGTCGCAACGTCGGGCTGAGCAGATCGGGAACGCCTTGAACACGCTGACGGGCAGCGGCGACGCGACTGGCACAGCGCGTATCACGCTCGTCCAAGTGTTGCAGGACGACGCGGTCGGGCACTCTCTCACGCCTGAGGTCAAACAAGCGGCCTTGAGTGAGGCCGTACAGCTGCTCTCGCGCGATGCGTCCATCATCAAGTCTTCCGATGTTCCGGCGCTCGTGCGGGCGCTGACTGCGGCACAACAGGACGCGAGCGCCCGGTGAGCGAGAATCGTCGATAGGAGTGGATGACCGCTCAAGCGCTGAGCCGCTTCACAGGGAAGCCTCCGGCCCTCCGGGGGCGTCCCTTCAATTATGAGGAATTACCGTCCGGTCATTGCACGGCAGGTCGAGGGCCATTCAGCCGCTTCTTCTACTACTGTATAGCTGAGGCTAACGTCCGGGTATTGGCACACTTGTTAGTGTCAAGACGATGTGACCATTCCCCGACAGTATTCCGCTCCCGGAGGAAACCCCTCCCTGAATTAGCGTCAAAAAGCTGTAGGGTGTAAAATCGTAGTCAGCTCCAATAAATCCTCCATATGAGGCACCTAGGGCTCGACTGCCATGAGCGGGAATAGTATTCCCCGCAAATGGAAGCGAGGACAATTGGGTGCCAGATTGCCGATCTGTGGCAGGCAATTCTTGGTTGAATGTCACCTCCGTGAGGAGGGCTGCATGCACAGAGTTTGCTGAATGAGCCAACATGATGAGAATCAGGACAATGAAATACTTCGTCAACATAACTTGCATTTCGTCTGGTCCTTTTCAACAGATGTTTCACCCTCAAAACGTACATTACCCCACCCCCGCTAGCCGATTCGGCAGCGGGTTG
>CAYTAS010000130.1:0-7376 GCA_964435885.1 uncultured Nitrospira sp.
AGAGCCAACGAGAGTACATTCTGCGCGAACAGCTGAAAGCCATCCAGCAAGAGTTAGGCGAAGATGAGGACGACGAGAACGAAGTATCTCGCCTGAAGAAGCAAATCAACGAGGCAGACTTGCCTGATTCTATTCGCAAGGAAGTGGAGCGCGAAGTGACCAGATTAGGCAAGGTGCCGCCGACATCGCCGGACCATCAGGTGCTTCGGACCTACCTGGAGCTGGTCCTCGAACTTCCTTGGAAGAAAGCGTCCGAAGAACATCTCGATCTCTCCACCGTACGGCAGGTGCTGGAGGAGGATCATTACGGCATCAAAGAGGTAAAAGAACGGATCGTCGAACACCTGGCAGTCTTGAAACTGAACCCGAGAGCTAAGGCCCCGATTCTTTGTCTTGTCGGTCCTCCCGGCGTCGGCAAAACTAGCCTGGGACAATCGATCGCCAGGGCGATGGGCCGGACCTTTGAGCGATTCAGCCTCGGCGGGGTCCATGATGAAGCCGAGCTGCGCGGCCATCGGCGCACCTATGTCGGTTCGTTGCCTGGTCGCATCATTCAGGCGATCCGCCGTGCCGGGGTGAATAACCCGGTCTTGATGCTCGACGAAGTCGACAAGATGGGACGCGATTTCCGAGGAGATCCGGCAGCGGCGCTGTTAGAGATTCTTGACCCGGCACAGAATCACACGTTCCGTGACCATTATCTGGATCTGCCGTTCGATTTGTCGAAAGTCTTTTTTATCACTACGGCCAACACACTTGATACCATCAGCCAACCGTTGCTGGATCGGATGGAGGTCATCCGCCTTCAAGGTTATAGCGAGCGAGAAAAGGCCGAAATCGCCCGTCGCTACCTGTGGCCGAGGCGGCTCAAAGAGGCAGGCATTGTGGATAGCGAAGTCGTGCTCACGGACGAGGTCCTGAATCTCGTCATCTCGCGCTATACCCGTGAAGCCGGTGTGCGACAACTCGAACAAATGCTGGGTCGGTTGACTAGGAAAGTAGCCTTGACGTTCGCCGACCTCCCGGAAGACCAGGCACGACAGCCCGTTACCATTCAGGCCGAAATACTCGGAGAGTGGTTGGGCTCTGAACGGTTTATGCCGGAGGAGGCCCGGAAGACTCTGCCGCCCGGCGTTGCCACCGGTCTTGCTTGGACCCCGACTGGGGGAGATGTGCTTTATATTGAAACCACTCTACTTCCCGGTAGCCATGAGCTGACGCTCACGGGACAACTGGGCGATGTCATGCAGGAGTCCGCGCGAGCAGCCAGGAGCTATCTCTGGTCGCATGCCGAAAGTATGGGTTTGGACATTTCGCGTTTTAAACGGAACGGAGTCCATATCCACGTACCCTCCGGAGCCATTCCGAAAGATGGTCCATCGGCTGGAATCACGATGGCCACCGCTCTGGCCTCCGCCTATGAGGGGAAGGCCGTACGGAGCGACACAGCCATGACGGGTGAAATCAGCCTGAGCGGGCTCGTGTTGCCGGTGGGCGGCATTAAAGAAAAAGTGCTGGCGGCCCATCGCGCGGGAATCAAGCGGATCATCCTGCCGAAGGCCAATGAGAAAGACCTCAAGGATGTCCCGCAAGAAGTGCGCGACGAGCTGAGCTTCATCCTAGCTGAACGGGTTGAAGAGGTATTGCCGGCGGCGTTCAATCCGGATTCGCACGACGCGTCATCTGGTAGTGGCAGCGAACCTGTGACAGCTTCCAGCACCGACAAGGACGATGTTTAAGCTTCATAGAAAGCACGGACAATCTGTGTTGTATTGAAGAACAGGGCATGCCGTCGCGTATAGACGGCGTGCCCATAGTAATGGCCACGAGGATTCGTCGATCCGGTACTGTCCTTATAATCGACGAGGAGACAGCGCCCTTCACCAGGGAAACGCACAGCTCGTCTGGCACATTCCAGCCAACGTTCGAATCCATCGTAGGGCTCGACCATCTCCCACACCCATTTGTTCGCCGCTTTGGCCGATTCTGAGCGGGGGACGGCATCACTGCCTGCCACCGCCAGTTCTTGAACATAGTCTCCACCCCAAGCGATCGGCATCTCCATCGTAATCTGAGGCAGTTCCATCTTGGCCAACCAGTTCTTACCGTCTGTCCGCAAGTTCCGGTGATTCACAAGATGCAGCAGGTGTCCGATTCCGGAAGGATCCCATCCGTAGCGCACAGGCGTCCCATAGGTCACGATGTCGAGTCCAACTCCGTTCAGAAGTGACGCCGTTTCGAGCAATGCCTCAATTCCTTTGATAGTCCCAGCGATCTCTGACTGATTGGCCTGTTCTGCATAGCCATGCAAGATGCTGAATAGTTTGGGTCGTCCCGTGATCGGGCTTGGACAAAGGAGATTCGACGCAAGCGCCAGAACCAGCCCAGCTTGTCCATGGGCTTGAACAAGAATTCGGTGCCCCTTCGTCAGATTTTGTTGTGTACAGAGCTTGTGCAGCTCATTGAGTAACTGAACAGCGGCAAGCGCCCGCCCCAAATGGTGATGTTCGCATGACCAGAGCAGCCTGTGGCAGGAGATGGGTTGATCCAGATTCTTGCTGATGGCGTTCTTGAACGATTGAACGTAGGCTTCGGTGAAATTGCCTGCGTCACCGAGCTGTTCATCGAGAAGGCGCTTGGTCACATCATCATTCGGGAGTGGCGGCTTGAGCTCGCCCGGGAGCAACGGAATCCCGTTACTTTCCTCGCGCATCGCCGCGAGCAAGGCATCGACCCCCGACACACCTCGCGAATAGCCTCGTTTGAGCCCTCCCGCCTCATCCAAACGCTGCATCCCAAAGACATCGGTCCCGTGAATCGAGCCATGGAGAAAGAGAATGCTTACGACACCAGCTTGAGACAGGCTCGTCCCATACTGGGCCATAGCCTCGCTCCACTCCGGCGAATCTGGAGAGATAACGTCCCTCAGATCAGTGAGGCTCAATCGCTCCCCGGGATTCTTGCGCGACAATTCGTCATGCTGAAAATTGTTCTCGACCGGCATGATGGATTACATAGCCGATCACGGTTCGACGCTGCAAGATGGCTGATTGGTCAGTTATGGTTTAACGGCAGGGCTGGATTCCACTTCTGAAGCGGGTTTTTCTTGACCCTGATTCTTCAGCATGACAGCAGTTGCCGTGCAAGTCTTATTTTCTTCGTCGACTCGACGCTCGACGATCTTCACGTCTTGTAAATATTCCTGAACAAACTCTTCACGAGTCAGTTCAATGTCCTGCTCGGTCTCACGCCCCGACCGTTCGCGGACGCGGTCGACCATATGTTCCTTGACCAACACGCGGATCTGCTTGGCGAGATCGGTGCGAGCGGACAGCTCCGACACACGCTGACACACCACCTTCCCCTTGGTGAGATCGCCCTGCCCCTTGCCAATCCAGTACTGATCTGAAGAAAAGGCGACGCTGTCGGATGTCGCTGCCTGCAGAGCACTAGAAATCCATCCGTCGTTGATCCAGAGTCCAACGGCGACGATGATGATCCTAATCGGGTTCTTCACCGTCGTTCGCCTCCCCTTGGATGGTTGAGCTGAGGCGGCCTCGTCGGAGTACGATGGATCATTTCATTGGGCGTGCGCGGAACGCCTGAAGAGCCAGGTGGGGGAACCATCTCATGTCTTGGCATCTGTGCTGGTTGGCTTCCAGGCACAGGCGGTTGTCCAGGAACCCGTGGTTGCCGGGAGGCGAAAATCTGCTGCGCGATTGCGATATGCGGGTTAACGGGTGAGAGCCCGCTGGCACTATTCAATAGACCCTGAAGAATGCCGCCTGGCGAGACGAGGATCCAGTTCGTCCAGGCCTGCGACACCATGGCATTCGACTGGACACGATTTAGAATCTCCTTCCGCTTCTGAGCCGCCTGCTGGACTTGCTCCGGAGTAGCTGCTGTACCGAGCGTCTGATTCACAGCATGCAACTCTTCGTGAAGTTGTTCATTCTCTTTTTTCAGTTCAGCCAGTTGCATCCGTGCATCCTCGTTTTCGCGAAGGCTCGTGATTGCTCGCGCGACTTCGTCTGTATCCATCTGCGCGAGGAGATCCGCCCGTACCACCACCACGTCGCCATCAAGCGTCGTGCTGATCTGCTGATTGAGCACGACCACCAAACCAGCCGTGTACGCGCGGATTTCGTCTTTGGTCACATCCATATCACTGACGACGATGACGCTTTCAAGATACGTCGCGACCTGTTCAAGCGCATTTCGCTTGGCTTCTTCGGTGGCGAGCCTGATTGCGTCTTCGCGAGTATCGCGGTCTCCCATGCGATGCTCACCCTGGGCATTGACGACTCGGATGTCAGCCAGTGCCGGAGCCTCGAACGAAGTGACCCCGGCGAGGGTGAGGCAAACCGTAAGGGCGTGAAGAAGACCAGGGGGCGGGAGCGCAGTAGAGGCGGTCATGTTTTGAGCTTAACACCAGGAACCCGACCTGACTAGCATTCAGGTAAAGCGTTGCCCCACCTTGCCTTCCAGAAAATTTGCATGTTAGGGTACTAGCTCACCTACCGGGAAGTATGAGGATTATTATTGATCATGCGACATCCTACTCGGTGTTGTGCTCTGGTTTTTCTTGTATTTCTAGCCCTATTGCTTGAACTTGGGATCCCAACCAGCAGTCGCGCGGCCACCTCAGCCGACAAGGGAATTACCTCCCCTCACTCTCAGGCAGAACATGTCGTCCTTTTCGTCCTGGAGGGGTTTAGCCACGATTCGCTCAAAGGGACCGCTATGCCGGTCCTGAAGAAGCTCATCAAGGATGGATCCGTCACCTGGACTGCGGGCGGGGTCGAGCCGGCCCTGCGACTGCCGACGATGGCCTCGCTGATTACCGGCATGCCGGTTGAGAAGCATGGGATCACCTGGAATTCGTTTGAGTTCAGCCGAGGCTACCCGCGCCCACCCAGTCTCTTCGATTATCTGGATTTGAGCGGAGGCCGTGACAGCGCCATCTTTTTTATGGATGAGGCCCTCTATCAGCTGGCCAAACCCACTCCCTACACCGACTATCAACTCTGTGGGGCCTTGCGGCCCGAGTGCGGCTCGCAAAAACTTGTCGCCTATATCCAGCAGTATTTCCAGAAAGCTTCGAGCGGCCATGGCTATGGCCATGCCGTACTCTCGTTGCCCCATTTATTGGTGGTTCATCTTCCGGAGGCAGGGAGGGCCGGAGTCACCTACGGATGGAATTCAAAGGAGTATCGAGACGCCCTGCAAGCCGTCGACGCATCGATGAAATCCGTTCTAGATCTGTTCCTGCACCACAAACTCCTCGACCGGACCACCGTTCTCGTGACGGCGCTCAGTGGAAGGGGAACCGATCCTGGGGGCGAGACCCCGACGGGCGAGACGCCGGTCGTTCCCTGGATCGTCTCAGGCGCGGGGATCAAGCGCGGCCAAACCATCCACCAGCCGGTGTCCGTCATCGACACCGGCGCCACGGTGATGCGGATCCTCGGGCTTGAAACCCACACCGAATGGGACAGTCAGGTCGTGGAAGAAATTTTTCAAACAACGGCGGCGGCTCAGAAGTCTGTGCCGCGCGCGAAGAAGCGGTAACGATCCATGCGCGATGACGTTGTGATACGACGGCGGTCGATCGTATTTGGGTTGGCGTTGGCCGTCCTGCTGACGATCGCTTCTTCCCGATGGAGCTTCGCGGGGGAGCCGCCTGCGCATCTCAAGGCCCACCAGATTACCGTCGATGCAACGAAATTGGTGCCGCCCTCGTGGTGGCAAGTGCCCGGCGTCACCCCTTCCATCTGGAATTCCGACCCAGAGTCGCTCGATGCCCCGAAGACATCGGAACTTCGCGAACTGCCGTTACGGCCGGGAAAGTACAAGTTCATCAGCTTCACCTTCGACTTTCCCTTTACCGTGAATCTGAACGGCACACTCGATTTCTCAACGTCATTGGACCAGTGCGTCCAAGGCCGTGGAACCACGACCCTGGTGATTCTATGTAAGCGGACGTACCCTCACGGCGGACAGCCTGACCCCTACTACGAGCAGACCCCTGGCCATGGCTGACGTACTCGAAGATCTCTTGGAAGCACTTGAAGATGTGGACGATGCCACCCGTGAGGAGGCGGCAAAGACCCTCGCGGATTTGGGCGACCCTGCTACTTTGGATCCGCTGATCGGCGCATGCAGCGACGACTTCTGGTCCGTTCGGGCTTACGCCGGCTGCGGTGTGGCGAAAATCGGCGGACCGAAAGCGCTTGAAGCCCTGATCGGTCTGTTCAACGATCCCATCATGGAAGTTCGCAATCAAGCCGTGGACGCCACGGCGCGAATGGGGCCGGAGGTGCTCGATCGACTGATTGCCGGTCTGAAGGACGAGCGGTGGCGCGTGCGCGAACATGCCGCGAAAGCCGCCGGCAAGATAGGGGACACACGAGCGGTCGATGCATTGATCCTTGCCTGTCGCGATCGGGACGGTGCCGTTAAGAGTGCCGCTGCCGAAGCGCTGGGCAGAATCGCCGACCTGAAGGCCGTTCCGGCACTGGTCAAACTGTTCCGGGACTCTTCCAAGATTGTTCGTGAAACAGCGGGAACCGCGCTGGTTTACATCGGAGCTGCGTCAGTCGATCCGCTGATCGAAAGTCTGAAGGACAAAGACTTTGTGGTTCGCTGTCACGCCGCCCGCGCGCTGGGTGGCATGACGACGGACTACCAAATCGGGAGGACCTGGGTGCGGGACGCCAAGGTCGTCGACGCACTCATTGCCGCGCTGAAAGATTCCGATCGAGCTGTGCGTGAGGATGCCACTATCGCGCTCGGCATGATCGGAGATTCCCGAGCTATTGATGCATTGATAGAGGCGATGAAAGACGGAGCCGTGAAGCGACACGCTATTGCCTCCCTCGGTATGATCGGCGATTCACGGGCACTTCCCGCCGCATTGGACGCGTTGAAAGGAAAAGGAATCAAGCAAGAGGGCTCGCCAACACCTGGGTGCATCGTCAGCGAAGACGCCTTCATCAAAGAGGCAGCAGCAACCGCCCTCGGACAATTCCGTGACCCACGTGTCATTCCGGATTTGATCATGTTGCTCAAGGATGGGGTGTTGCGTGAAAAGGCTGCAGCGGCTCTGACCGTCATCGGCGATGGTGCCATCGAACCGCTAATCGCCTTCCTGTACGATCCGAAAGCCTCGGAGGTTGAGGCTGAAAAGGAGCGGGTGCTCTCCTACGCCTCTGTGCGGCTCACGGCAAAAGATGCGTTAAAACAGATCACGCTCGACACCTTAGAAAAGCTCGGGTGGACACCACTCGATGAAGAAGTCGAGATCAGCTCCAGCCAGGCGGACAATCTGCGCATCGATCGGCCACTCGGTCAAACCGGACGGTTTGGCCCGTCCG
>CAYTAS010000131.1:0-7366 GCA_964435885.1 uncultured Nitrospira sp.
CATGTCGCAAGCGAACAACCTTCGGTAAGATGCCATCCCTCATGCGGATGGTCAACTTCCGCCTCTCCTACAACGCACGGCGTGTCGCCCTTGCGCTTGCCGTCATTCTGATCCTTGGCTTCCTCCTGTTGCCCGGCCAACTCCAAACGGTGTTTCAGGCGGTCGGGAGTCCATTCGGATGGATCATCAGCTGGCCGCTGCAAGCCGTCGCCGGTATCCATGATCGGATTGCCAGCGTGTGGGGACAGTACGTGGCACTCCAAGGGGTGGAGGAAGAGAACAGGCACTTGAGGAGAGAGATGGACCTCCTCACGGAACAAAATGCACGGTTGCGAGAATCGGCGGCGGCCACGGAGCGCCTCGCGGCTCTGTTGGAGTTCAAACAACAGGCGTTGCCGACATTGGTCGCTGCTCAGGTGATCGGCCGCGATACAGGAAATTGGTACAAGACGATCATCCTGAACAAGGGTGCGTCGGACGGTCTGCAGTCGGACCAAGGCGTCATTACTCCGGCCGGGGTGGTCGGCCGGATCGTGAAGACGACGTCCTCAACCTCGGTCGTGTTGCTGCTGACGGATCCCAATAACGCGATCGCCGGTTTGATTCAGCGCACGAGAGACGAGGGAATCGTTGAAGGGACCACGCACGGAACGGCTAGACTCAAGTACATTCCATTGTTGTCCGACGCGAGGCCCGGTGATCGTGTCGTCACATCAGGGTTGGTCGGAGGCTTCCCGCGCGGCTTGGCGATCGGCACGATCACGCGAATCGATAAAGCGGACGAAGCGCTGTTTCAATCCGCAGAACTTGTTCCTGAGGTAGACCCAAACCATGTGGAGGAAGTGCTCGTCATCCTGCCGACCTCCTTTCCCACAGAGGGAGAACGCCTGGGAGCTCCGAAGAGAAAGCGATGAAAACGCTGCTCTACATCGGTCTCATCGCCGGGATTGTATCGATTCAATCGGTATTGCTGCCGTATGTCAGCCTATGGGGGGTGAAGCCGGATCTCGGATTTGTGGCGGTGTGTCTCATCGGACTGTTTGGCGGGGAACTGGAGGGCCTGCTGTTCGGTCTGGTGTTGGGCTGGGCGATGAGTCTATTCTCAGCTCAAGACCTCCTTTCAGCGGCCATCATCAAAGGGGGCGTTGGATTCATCGCGGGTCTCGCCGGTCGGCAAGTGGCGTATCTGACACCTCTCGTGCTGGTGTTAGGGTTATTCATCATCTCTTGTACTGTGGGGCTCATCACCCCGTTCGTGTTTCGGCTGAGTATGCAGCAGGATGTATGGTGGGCTCTCTGGGCAGTGGTACTGCCTCAAGCCGCCCTTGATTCGATCATCGGCGGATCTGTTTATTGGCTAATCAGCAGTTGTTTTAATCTTGAGCAGTGGGTATCCGAGTATCGGATCTAGGATTTCCGCATGTTGTCGACGAATTATCCCGAGACAGAGTTTGGCGACCTCCACCGCAGGCTGTTTGCGTTGCGTGTGGGCCTGTTGCTGGTGGTAGGTCTGCTAGGCCTTCGACTCTGGCATCTGCAAATTCTTGAAGGGCCGTATTATCGAGACTTATCGGAAAATAATCGTACCAGGCAGGTCCTGCTGGAGCCGGCTCGTGGTCTGATCTACGATCGGAACGGGGTCCTTCTCGCCAATAATGTGTCAAGCTTCAGTCTCTATGTGACGCTGGAAGATGTGAAGGACCGCGAGGTCTTGATCCAACAGCTCAGCGAGTTGCTGGGCTTGGATCCTACCCTCGTGAGAAAAAAGTTGGCGATCAGAGGCAGTAAGCTGCTTCCTCGCAAAATCAAAGACCGGATGACCCTGCGGGATGCCACCCTCATTGAATCCCGCCGTCTCGACATGCCCGGCGTCATGATACAGGTCGAGTCGCAGCGCAACTATCCAGGCGGTCTGCTTGCGTCACACCTGCTGGGTTACGTCGGGGAAATTTCAGCGGACCAGCTTGAGAAACCCGAATTCGCCGACCTCCACCAAGGCAGCATTGTGGGGCAATACGGCATTGAAAAGTCGTATGATCGACATATGCGGGGCATGGCCGGTCAGAAGAACGTGGAAGTCGATGCGCTGGGGCATGAAAAGAAATCTTCGGTGGTTGAAAAACCGCAGGCGGGGAACGACCTCCATCTCACCATCGACGTGCGACTCCAGAAGCTGGCCGAGGATCTGCTGGGTGAAGAGCAGGGCGCCATTGTCGCGCTTGATCCGAACAACGGTGACATCCTTGCCATGGCCAGTCGGCCCGCCTTTGATCCCAACATTCTCTCGCGAGAATTGACGGCGAAACAATGGGTTGAAATCGTGCAGGACGAAGGGCGTCCACTGAATAATCGTGCATCACAAGGGCAGTATCCTCCAGGCTCCACCTTCAAGATCCCAATGGCCGTTGCTGCACTGGAAACCAAGACCATGTCGCCGTCCAGTACCGTCCATTGCACAGGCGGGTATCAGTTCGGTAAACGACTTTACCGGGACTGGAAAACCGGCGGGCATGGGTACGTCGATCTCCATGAGGCGCTGGTCCATTCATGCGACGTGTACTTCTACTCGATCGGCCAGCGCATGGGTATCGATGTAATCGCGGAGTTTGGAAAGGATTTTGGGCTTGGGCGGCCGACGGGGGTGGAGTTGCCGTCGGAACGATCCGGGATCATGCCGACCCCTGCATGGAAACAAAAGGTCAAGCGCGAACAATGGTTGCCGGGCGAAACCATTTCGGCGGCCATCGGACAGGGCTTTGTGACGGTGACCCCGTTACAGATGGCCAGCATGATCGGCACGGTCGCCAACGACGGCGTTCATTATCGTCCCCGTCTGGTGCAAGCGGTCATGGATCGAGCGACGGGGAATCTCCAAGAGTTGCCGGCCGTTCCTCGTGGGAAGGTCAATGCCAAACCGGAGACGTTCCGTATCATCAAGGATGCCTTGGCCGCTGTCGTCACGAAGGGAACCGCGACGAGAGCGAAGTCACCGATCGTCACGATAGGCGGGAAGACGGGGACGGCGCAAGTGACGGCGCTTCGAACCGGGCCTGAAGAAAGTATTCCCAAAAAATTCCGCGATCACGCCTGGTTCGTGGCCTTTGCGCCGGTGGAAACCCCTAAGATCGCGGTGGTGGTGTTGGCCGAGCATATGGGACATGGTGGGTCCGCGGCGGCACCGCTCGCGAAAGAAGTCATTGAAACCTACATGAAACTAGCCCCACAGGCTCCTGTCGTCACATCGGAAGTGGGAGGGGTAAACCGCTATGACGGGAGATCCTTCAAAGACTCATGATTGATCGATTGACTGAGCATCGCGGCCTCGACGGGTTCGATATTCGCTACATCGGCCTCATAGTGGCTATTCTGGCGATCGGTGTGCTGTCTATTTATAGCGTGACCCAGGGGCAGCAAAACGGGATCACCCCCTATTATCTAAAACAGCTGATGTGGATCGGTTTAGGTGCGGCGGCCTTTGTGATCATGTGGGCGTCGGATTACCATCATCTTGCGAGGTTCGCGTATCCAGCTTATGCGGTGATTCTCCTGATGCTGGTCTTCGTCCTCTTCGAGGGGCGAACGAGCAAAGGAGCACAACGATGGATCGCGATGGGGTCGTTCAGTTTCCAGCCCTCTGAGTTCGCCAAGCTCATTCTCGTGTTGGTCTTGGCGCACTATTATTCGAAAGCCCCACGCGTGGGATGGCTGCAGCGTGTCATCGTGCCTGGACTCTTGGTGTTGCCCGGCCTGCTCCTCATCCTGAAGCAACCTGATCTTGGGAGTGGACTGAGCTTTGTGGCAATCTATGCAGCGATGCTCCTGATGGTCGGCGTCCGCTCTCAAGCTATTGGATTTATTCTACTATTTGGGATCATGCTGTTCCCGTTTGCCTGGGAAGGGGTCTGGGGGTCCTTGCATGATTATCAGCGACAGCGCATTATGGCGTTCGTCGACCCAGGCTATGACCCGGGCGGAAAGGGCTATCATGCCTTGCAATCAAAGATCGCCATCGGCTCCGGTGAGCTTCTAGGCAAAGGGCTCCATGGCGGGACGCAGAGCCAGCTCAAGTTTTTGCCGGAAGGGCATACCGATTTCGTGTTTGCCGTCTTTGCGGAAGAATGGGGATTTCTGGGTGTCGTGGTCCTCTTAGGGCTGTTTGTGGGATTGATCTGGCTCTCGTTGGAGATTGCGTCCAAAGCGAAAGATCAGCTTGGCGCGTTGCTTGCTGCCGGTATCGTGGCCATGCTGTGCTTCTGTGTCGTGGTCAATATCGGCATGACGGCCGGTATGTTTCCGATCGTCGGCATTCCCTTGCCCTTGGTGAGTTATGGTGGAAGCGCCACCATCATGACCATGGCGTCATTGGGCTTGTTGCTGAATGTCAAAAGAAAGCGACTAAGCCTGTTTTATTGAATGAACACCGAAGGATCAGAGCCACGGGCATCGGTTTTTCGAAGGAGATATTACCGAAAACCCACGGAGGCAGGGGTGGCATGAACTCAGGGCCTGGGCATCAGCTCGCGTCCAGCGCTCCCCCGATAACCCCGAGGGTTTCAAATCAAAGGAGTCAGTATGGGAGTTGAGATTGCGATCACAGTCGCGCGCGAGGAAACTCGCGTGGCGGTTCTCGATGGCGGGGTGGTCACTGATTTATTCGGAGACCGCGCCAAGCACAAGGATTTTGTCGGAAATATTTATAAGGGGCGAGTCGCTAAGGTCTTGCCGGGGATGCAAGCCGCGTTCGTAGATATCGGCCTCGAAAAAGCCGCGTTTATGCATGTCTCCGATCTGCTGGAAGATGCGAAACCAGGCGACATGGTGGTCGACGCTGAGGAAGACGAAAAGGATTCGGACATGCTCAGGCCCAAGCGCCAGAGCGCGAAGCCGATCGAGCAGCTTCTGAGCGAGGGCCAGGAATTGATGGTGCAGATCTCGAAGGGCCCGATCGGTACTAAGGGTTCCCGAGTCACGACCTATGTCTCGCTACCGGGACGCTACCTCGTCTTCATGCCGAGCGTCGATCATATCGGCGTGTCACGTCGTATTCCGCGGGACGAGGAACGGGCCAGGCTGAAGGAGATTATGCGTCGCGTTCGGCGCCAGGGTTGTGGGTATATCGTCCGAACCGTCAGCGAGGGCGTCAAAGAGGATGAACTGAAGTCCGACGTCGATTTTCTGCACGTCCTCTGGCAGGACGTCTTGACGAAACGGGAACAGTTACCCGCTCCCGCCTTGCTGCATTCGGATTTGAGCCTCAGCTTCCGAGTCGTCAGGGACTTGTTTGGGAAGAAGGTTGATCGGCTCTGGATCGATTCACGAGAGGAATACGAGGCCATTCGGGGATTTGTGCAGCGCTTTTCTCCCGAACAAACGGCACGGATTCATTTCTACGACAAGGACGAGTCGCTGTTCGATCATCTGGGAGTCGAGCAGGAAATTGCGCGCGCCTTGAGTCGAAAAGTGTGGCTCAAGTCGGGCGGGTACCTGGTCATCGATCATACCGAGGCCATGACCGTGATCGACGTCAATACAGGACGTTTTGTGGGGAAACGCGATCAGGAAGAAACCATCCTGCGCAATAACCTCGAAGCGGCGAAAGAAGTGGCGTATCAGCTGAAGTTGCGTGGAATCGGCGGGATCATCATCGTCGACTTCATCGACATGGAGCGAGAGAAGAATCGGGATAAGGTGTACCATGCCTTGGTGGATGCGATGGCGGCGGACAAAGCGCGGACGAGAATCTCGAGAATTTCGGATCTCGGGTTGATCGAGATTTCCCGCGAGCGTGTTCGGGAAGATCTCTTGCGCTCGCTGTCGGAGCCTTGTCGCTATTGCGAAGGCCGCGGATATACGAAATCTCCGACCACGGTGGCGTATGAAATCTTTCGCGAGATCCGGCGGATCGAGCCTGCGTCAGATCAACAACGAATCGTGGTGGGAGCCCATCCGACGGTGGCCGACTTGCTCCAAGATGAAGAGCGTCATGGAATCGAAGTGTTGGAACGGGATTGTTCGGCGAAGATCATCATCACCCCGGATAGCCAGTTACATCTTGAGCAGTACGATCTGGTCGTGCTCTAGAATCGCGCCGCACCAGCCGTCCGTTCCAGCCGAGAGCGCGGCTCATCGTATGGCATCTTTCGACTGAGACGACTCCCTGATAGTTGGACTTCCGCGAGACTCAGATGGACGACGCGGCATTGACATCATGGCTCACGCTTCAATCGATTGATGGGGTCGGCGATCGCACGTTTGTCAAACTCACTCACGCGTTTGGCTCGACCGATGCCGTTCATGGGGCCAATCATGACGAGTTGATGCGCGCCGGTTGCAGCCAGGAGTTAGCTGAATCCATACGGCGTGGTCCTGACACGAACGTCCGGCGCCAGATTGATCGCCAAGTGAAAACCATCGAGCGCCTCAAGATCCGAACGGTCACGCTTTTCGACCATTCCTACCCGTCTCGGCTCCGGGCCATTCCCGATCCCCCGCCGTTGTTGTACATGAGCGGTACGATCACGCCACAGGATGATGTCGCCGTGGCCATTGTGGGCGGACGGAGGGGGACGGCCATCGGGAGGATTCTCACGGAGGAGATTGCCAAAGCGCTGTCGGAACGTGGAGTGACGGTCGTCAGCGGCCTGGCGCGCGGGATCGATGCGGCCGCGCATCGAGGGGCGCTGGCGGGAAAGGGGCGCACGATTGCCGTGCTGGGGTGCGGCATCGACCGAACCTATCCTTCAGAGCACCACGAGCTGCGACGGAGCATTGAGTCGCATGGCGCCGTCATCTCGGAGCTGCCGATCGGTGCGGTTCCGCACAGTCATCACTTTCCACGAAGGAATCGGATCATCAGCGGACTGTCGTTGGGTGTGCTGGTGACCGAAGCCACAACCAACAGCGGCTCACTCATCACGGCGAAACTGGCATTGGAACAAGGTCGAGAGGTCTTCGCGGTGCCTGGCTCAATCAGGGAGGAGGCTTGCCGAGGATCGAATCGTCTCATTAAGGAGGGAGCCAAGCTTATTGAGGAGGCACAAGATATCCTTGATGAGATTCTTCCTCAAATCGACGGTCGTCAACGGGCGAAGATGAAACTCGATGCCACACCGGTCGAATCGCGGTTGCCGCTCAAGCAGGACGATTTCTTGGTGTACGAAGCCCTCTCCTACGACGCGCAATCGGTCGACGCGGTCATTGAACGCACGGGCTTGAGCGCCGCGCAAGTCTCGGCGATTTTGCTGTCGTTGGAGTTGAAGGGGCGAGTCCGTCAACTGCCGGGTCAACAATACATTCGCCAGTAATCGAATACGGCGCGTCTTCTGGTTTCTAACATCGGGCGATCGTCACCGACTGCCATTCTAGT
>CAYTAS010000132.1:0-7241 GCA_964435885.1 uncultured Nitrospira sp.
AGGCGCCACTTATGAACCGGCAGAATCTGTCCAATCAAGCGGGGCCACCTCTGAGTACACTCAGGCTGCCTCTTAAGTGGCATAATCCCGAAGACAAAACGGCGTGCCGGATCTACACACGAGTCAATGCAAATTTTCTAGATCGCAAACTGTGGGCTCAGCAGCATGACTGGCTACGCGATAAGCTCGAGATCTTTCACAGAGTGTTCGCCCCCATAGTCAAAACTCTCGACTGACGATTCTGATGCATAGTCTCTCTTGGAATATGGAGAAGACGGCGCAATGCACCCTGGGAGCACGTCCAGGGGCAGGTGCTCCTGGGCAGCGATCGCTTCGTCGAACATCTTTTGCCGGGCCTCCGGGACAAGCGCCCCTTCAAGGAGATTCCACGAGAGCACATGAGGCCATTCGCCGTGCCCATCAGGAACACGGCTACAGCCTGTCCGAAATCGGGCGAGTCGTGGGCCTGCACTATTCGACGATCAGTCGCATTGTGAATGTGCAGGAAGACATAGGGGCACACAACAAGATCTGACCCTAAACTCGTGACCCTGGTCGCCAGCATGTTGAGTGGTTCCCCATAACAAAGCCAAGTGATGCCTAACAATTCATCCAAGCCGACGCCGCTTCACGGCGCAGCTTGATTCAGGAGTTAGAGTGCATTGTGGAGACGCCAAAGGTGCATGAGGCGGTCGGAGCGCTTGTGGCGGGTTCCGCAACCGTACACGGAAAAGGTGACTCTCGCGTTAACCTTTCAGTCCCACACATGCTCTCGGCCGCTTCATTTTCGCGCCGCGTCGGGACCTTAGAACAGGAGCATTCAGGTGAGGAGTTTGGAGAGTTCTGGCGCGACATTTTTGCGAACGCGTCTGCCGCTGTCTCTGCGTCTGTCGCGGCCTTAGAGTCATATGCGAATGAGCTGTTCATTGACCACGAAAGGGTATTTCCGCAATTGAGAGTCGAAGTAATGGCCAAGCTGTGGGAACTCTACGAGCAGAAGCCAACTCTTGAAAAGTTTGAGTTCGCTCTTCTGCTAAAGGAGGGTTCTGCTTTTGACCGTGGTGCCAGTCCGTATCAGGATGTCGCCGCAATAATTAAGCTTCGAAATGGATTGATTCATTTCAAGCCTGAGTGGTTTAGCGAGCAGGAAGAGCATGCGAAGCTCTCTGCGCTCCTAAAGCATCGAGCCACGCTTAGCCCGTTTTTTCCTTCCTCAGAAACACTTTTCCCGCGTGGCTGGACCAGTCATGCCACCGTGATATGGGTTGTTCGGAGCACGCTTGCCTTTCTCCTTGAATTTGAGCGACGAGCCCATGTCGACAAGCGCATGGCCAAGTTCGAGGGACGCATCAATGCACTCTAACAACGCGTTCGCAGGAGTATAAATGGGGCCGGATTTTTTCATGGCTAGAGCAAAACGATGTAGAGGAGATGGCCTGGTTTTCTGATGCTGAATGGTATGTCGTCGGTGCCCAGTATGTTGACCAACCCGATTCCTCCAATCACTCGCCTTATAAAATAGACCCATTCTCATAAACGGACACAATTCCGACACCAGTGTCTTCGCCTTCCCTGTCTGACAGAAACGTTAATAGAACGTCCGGATCACGGGGATCGCCGCTGGCAACTAGGGCCGAGAACAGAAAAGGGGTCGGGAGTCTTTTCTTGACCACGCCTGGCGCCGGGGCGTACAAGAAGGCCCATGCCGCGCCGTCCACGCTTGGCTGCTGGAGATCTCGCCTATCATGTGCTGAACCGCCGAGTCGGGCGGCTGCCGCTGTGTGAGAAGCCGGCCGACTATGCCGCCTTTGAGCGGATTCTGGCGGAGGCGGTGGCCCAAACTCGGATCCGCATTGCTGCCTACAGTGTGATGCCCAACCATTGGCATCTCCTCCTCTGGCCGCGACGGGATGGCGAGCTGTCGGAGGTGTTGCGGTGGATCACCGTCACGCATACGCAGCGCTGGCATGCGCACCGCAAGACCTCGGGGACGGGGCCGGTGTATCAGGGGCGGTTTAAGTCGTTTCCCGTCCAGACCGACGAGCACTTCTTGACCGTCGCGAGGTATGTCGAACGCAACGCCCTGCGTGCGCGACTTGTCGAGCGAGCGGAGGACTGGCCGTGGTGCAGCCTCTGGCGTCGACACCAAGGTGAGGCGAGCCAGCGCGCCTGGCTCAGCGAGTGGCCCGTGGAGCGCCCCCGAGATTGGCTCGCGCGGGTCAATCGTGCGCAGACGGCCACCGAGCTGGAGGCTGTGCGCGTGAGCGTGCAGCGAGGGCGTCCATTCGGAGAAGAAGCGTGGGTGCGCCGGCTCGCGAAACGCTTCGGTCTCGAATCCACGTTACGGCCACGCGGTCGGCCGAGAGGGTCGTGAAAAGACTCCCGACCCCTTTATTTCATCCGCGGACAACTCCCTTCAATGAGATAACGCGCAGGGTGCGTTATCGCTATCTTTCGGCCTCCCGCAAAGAGAGCCATTAACTCACGCGTCGATGTCCTGCTCATCCCCACGGGAAAGAGGGACTTCCCTAATGGACATGGCACGGTCTCGTCGCCTATAGTTCCGGTCCTCAGCTCAAACCTTCAGAGGTTCGGTTCGATATGCGTCGGCTGCTTCGTCTCAAAGTCGTGATCGCCCTTCTAGCAGGACTGATCGCGCTGTACTCGCTCATTGGATTTGTGCTGCTTCCCTACCTCATCAAAGCCTACGGTATTCCGGCGGTTTCGGAGCAAATCAAGCATCCGGTTGTTCTGCGGGAGGCCGCGTTCAATCCGTTTACGCTCGCGCTTCGTCTCAACGGCTTGGAAGTGCGGGAGCAGAACGAGACGCCGATGCTGGGGTTCGAGGAATTGCTCGTCGATCTGCGAGCCGTTACGATTTTTGCCCAGAAGGTCGCGTTCGATGAGATTCGTTTGGTCATGCCGTTTGTGGCCGCCAGGGTTAATCCTGAAGGGAAGCTGAATCTCATGTCGTTGGCTCCCCCGGCGGATGAGACTGCGTCGAAACCGGCTCCATCTCCAGACGAGCAAAAACAACTGATGCCCGTAGAAATCGATCTCTTGGAGATCGAACGGGGGATTCTAGAATACCGGGATGACTCCAAGCCGAGGCCGGTTCTCATCGATGTCGTGCCGTTTCGCATCATGCTGCGGGACTTCAGCACGATTCCCAGCCAAGACAGCGATAATGCCTACGCGTTTACGGCCGAACTGGACAAGGGTGAAGCATTGGCGTGGGAGGGGACCATTTCCTTGGAGCCGGTGGAGTCCGACGGCAAGTTGACGTTGTCCGGCGTTAAATTGGAGACGCTGTATCAGGTGGTCCACGACATGTTTCGGTTCGATATCAAACAGGGAGTGCTCGGGTTGTCGGCATCGTATCATTTCGATCTTCGCGGACAGACTCCTCAGGTGACGGTCAAGCATGGAAAGGTGTCAGTTGAGAATCTGGAAATCGTCGAACGGGGTGGGATCGATCCGGTGGTGACGATCCCGTCCTTCGGTGTGGAGGAGATTCGGCTGGATTTGCAACGGCAGACGATCGACATGGCCAAGGTACAGTCAACGGATGCTCGATTCAATGCCTGGATGGATGCTGCCGGCGTGCTGAATTATCACACGCTCTTCACTCCAGTGGGTGGAGATGGTGCAGAACCTCCTCCTAAGACCGAGGCCGATAAACCAGCGAAGCCGTGGTTGATCACCATCGACGAGGTCGCACTCCGAAACTACGGGGCTGATTTCGAAGACCGAACACTGAAACGGCCAGGACGTGTCGCGGTGGATGCGATGAACCTGACGGTGAACGAGATCCAAATTCCGTTCAAGAAACCGCTTCCGATCGACCTGTCGCTGAAATTGAACGAGACCGGCTCGATCGACGTGAAAGGCAAGGTGGCGGTTGAGCCGCTCCAAGCCGACGTCGAGGCCAAGTTGGCGCATATCGAGATTCGTCCATTTCAACCATATCTCGATCGGTTCCTGAATGCCGACGTGCTGGATGGTGCGATTGATTTGAACGGGAACGCGCATGTTGTTCAGGACCACGTGAACGAACCGCTGCTCCGATTTCAGGGCAATCTGGCGGTCAATCAGTTGGCGATCGCGGATCGAAACTCTTTCGACGAGGTGGTGGCCTGGAAAGCATTGCACGTGAATCAGGTCGCGCTGGATGTTGAGCCTACTGCGGTAAAGATCGGTGAAGTCATTTGGCGGGAGCCTTCTGTCCAGATAGCGATCGATGCCGGGGGACAACTGAATCTTTCGCGCCTCGCCACGTCTCCAACGCCTGGTGATCAGCCGATGCCACAGCAGAAGACCGGAGGTGACCATGCACACGCTAAGGCAGGAGAACCGCTCCCCGTGACAATCGATCAGGTCAAGGTGGCCAAGTTGTCCGTGACGTTTCAGGACTTATCCATCGAACCAAGAGTCAGGACGAGTCTCACGGAGTTTGGAGGCACTATCAAAGGCCTGTCGTCCAAGCAGCTGAAGAAGGCGGACGTCAATCTAACGGGAAAAGTCGGACGAACGGCTCCGTTTAAGATCGTGGGAAAGATTAATCCTTTGAGCGAGGATGCCTTTACCGATCTCGTCATTACGCTGAGTGGTATGGATTTGAGGCCGACCGGCCCGTACAGCGGAAAGTATGTGGGGTATGGACTCTCGAAGGGAAAGCTGTCGCTTGATCTAAAGTACAAGCTTTCGCAAAAGGTGCTGGAAGCTGAGAATCTGGTCAAGGTCGATCAACTGACATTCGGTGGGAAAACCGAGAGCCCGGATGCAACCTCGTTGCCGGTTCCGCTGATCGTTGGGCTCCTCAAAGACCGTAAGGGGTTGATCGAGATCGATATGCCGATTCGCGGCAACCTTGATGATCCGGACTTTAAGTACGGTAAAGTAGTCATTTCGACGCTGCTCAACGTGCTCACCAAAGTCGTTGCCTCGCCGTTTGCTCTCATGGGCAAACTGATCCCGGGGGGCGGCAGTGCGGAGGACCTGGAGTTTATTGAATTTCAGCCGGGGACTGCCTCCCTTGCCGAGGAAGAACTGAAGAAACTGGATGCGCTGGAGAAAGCATTGGACGAACGTGCCGGTCTACGGCTCGATGTGAAAGGTACGACTGATTCGATCCTCGACCGAACCGCCCTGCAGGCGATGAAGCTTCGGGCGCTGCTCTTGGCCATGCAGGGTGGCACGAACCCCGATCAGGACGCGCTCTCGCCGAAGGTTGAGCAACGGCTGGTGGAAAAGTTATATGCGAAGCTTCCTCTCTCTGATCCTGCAGCCGCGTCTTCGGCGGCTACACAGCCGACGGTAGAAGAGATGAAACAGAAGCTGGCGGCGGCCATCGAAGTTTCTGAAAAGGAATTTGAAGCGTTGGCACGCCGGCGCGCGGAGGCGATCCGTCATCGACTGCTCGAAGGTGGAGTACTCACCGAAGAACGAGTCGTGCTCATCGATGCCGGGGAAGCCGAGTCCGGGTATGAGAAAGTGAGAACACAATTATCGCTGTCTGCCGGCTCCTGAAAACAACGCCGTTCGTGAAGCGTCGCTCCTATCGTGATGCTGAGTTCCAAGCTCCAAGTTGTGCGGAACCCAAGAACCTCGAACTGAAACCGTTGGTTGATACGCTTCACGCAGAACGCTTCACGGGCTGATGGGGATGGCGACGCCCGAATCAGCCTGTTACTTCACCCCGTATCGCATCCGCGTTCCGTGCAGCAGCGACAGCTCAATCTCGGAGGCGCTCAGCTCCACAGGGAAGAGAACACCGGAAATTTTGCAGGCGTTGATGCTGGCACCATCCAACTTCGCTTTGCTCAGGTCGACACCCCGGAGATCAGATTGGCGGAAATAGCAGTCGCTGAAATCCAGCCCGTCAGCTTCCAGGCCTCGAAGATCCAAGCCTCGTAAATCACATCCTTGAAGCTCGCACCTATCTCCGGAAGCCTTCTTGGCGTTGAATTCCTTGATGCAGCCTTCACGCAACAGGAGGTACATCGGATCCTTTGAAATATGGAGCTTCGTATGCAGTGACTCGGATATATCCATATCGTACCCCGCTTATGGGTTCTTCGAGTGCCTTATCGGTCAAGCGCGAAAATAACTTAAGTGTACCCAGATGACCGCCTCTTGCACTCCGCTCTCTTGAGCCAGTATTGTTAGTCCCTGTTCTCATTCGACCATCTTTCATTACGACTCTGTAAGGAGGTGTGCCATGGCGATACGATTGGGCGATGATGCCCCAAACTTTACGGCGGAAACGACAGAGGGGACGATCAATTTTCATGAGTGGTTGGGCGACAGCTGGGGAATCTTTTTCTCCCATCCGAAAGACTATACCCCCGTCTGTACGACGGAACTTGGGACCGTGGCCCGGATTTCTCCGGAGTTCAAGAAGCGGGGAGTCAAGGTGATCGCGATCAGCGTGGATCCCATGGATTCTCACAAGGGCTGGATCAATGACATCAATGAAACCCAAAAGACGACGATGAACTATCCCATCATCGCCGATCCGGACAAGAAGGTGGCGACGCTGTATGACATGATCCATCCCAACGCCATCGACAATATGACCGTGCGATCGGTCTTCATCATCGGTCCGGACAAAAAAGTGAAACTGACGCTGACCTATCCGGCCTCTTGTGGCCGAAATTTCGAGGAACTGCTGCGGGTCATCGATTCCCTGCAACTCACGTCGAAATACAAGGTGGCCACTCCGGCGAACTGGAAAGATGGGGAAGACTGTATCATTACGCCCGCTGTGGGTGATGCAGAAGCGCAACAACTGTTTCCTAAAGGGTTCACAACCGTGAAGCCGTATCTCCGCTACACGCCTCAACCGAATCGATAAGTTCCTACCGGCGCACTGATAAAGCCAGGCAGGAGATGGTGAACATCTTCTGTCTGGCTTTTATTTATCAACGTGTTACCTCCTCGCATCTTTCCATAATACAGATATTAATCTCACGGCAGTCGATCTCCTATTCACTTGGACGGCGGACGTCGTCGTGTGTCGAGATCTTGGGTACAAGGATTGCTTTACACGCATTCAGATCCATGGCATGAGCACTGTGGTTCTGTAGTGTGAGGTGTGTTCATGTGCGCAAGTGAAAACCACATCAGTATCGCCACTGATCGATTTCGGCCTTTATGCTGGACAAGCAGAAATGCATATGTATAGTTGTAACCCATGAACCAATGAGCAAGACTTTCTTGATCTCTTTTGAAGGGAGGAG
>CAYTAS010000133.1:0-7237 GCA_964435885.1 uncultured Nitrospira sp.
GTGAGTCACGATGCGCTGAACATAATTCGTGAGTACTACTGGCCTGGAAACGTGCGCGAGCTGGAAAATGTATTGTCTCGGGCCACCGTACTTTGTCCCGATGACTGCATCGAACCCGAACATCTCGGGATTAAGGCCCAGCGGAAGTTGCCGTTCGAGACGGATGTATCGGAGGAGTCCAGTCTGAATTACCATGCTGTGATGGAGGTCTACAGCCGAAGGATCCTCGAAGAAGCGCTGCGCCGAGCAGGATGGAATCAAACGAAGGCGGCCGAGTTACTCGGTCTGCAACGAACTTACCTCACCAGACTCATCAAACAGCGAGGCGTATCGACGAAGCCATCTTTTATGTAGGCATGGCACGGGCATGCGGCAGCGTTCGATCTATTCTCGTGCTATTTCGGTTAGGGGTTACTATCGGATCGTGTGAGGGTAGGGGGAGATGAGTGGGAAAGCTTGTGCCATAGCAGGTCGTCTGGATTGAATCGAGTGCAGCGTGAACGAAAAGCGACTGCCACATCCAGGCACGGTCTCGACCCACAGTCGGCCATGATGTAGTTCGACGAGCAACTTGGCAATCGCAAGTCCTAGACCCGCTCCCTTTGATTTCTTTCCTGTGGTGGATACTCGATAGAAGGGTTGAAAGATTTTTTCGGCATCCTCCAACATAATCCCGGGTCCTGCGTCTGACACCGAAATTTGGACAGTGCCGTCCGACAACGGAGCGGCCGAGACGTCGACCGTCGTGTCAGAACGTGTAAACTTCACTGCATTGTGGAGGAGGTTCAACGTAATCTGATACAACTTGTCGGGGTCAGCCGATACCTCGGGAAGATCGGATGCCAGCGTGATCACGACGTTCACTCGACGTTCGGAAGCCATGGGGTAGACATCTTCGACGGCCCTGGCGATTACAGTCCCGACTGCGACCGGTTTCACATGTAGGGCAGTTTGTCCCATCTCAATCTGTGACAGATCCAGAAGATCATCGATGAGGAGCTGAAGTCGCGACAGGTTGGCCTCGACACGCGCCAGCGATCGTCGCTGCTCATCCGAGACAGGGCCATCAATTCCATCGCGCAGGTTGGCCACATGGACTTTCATCGAGGTCAGCGGTGTCCGGAGTTCGTGCGATGCCGTGGAGACGAAAATGGATTTACGACGATCGATTTCTTGTAATCGGGCGTTGGCCGCGGCGAGCTCCTCCGTTCTGGCCTTCACGCGATCTTCAAGGGTATGAGCCAACTCACGCAACTCCCGCTCACGGGCATGCAACCTTGTGGCCATGTTGTTGAAAACTCCTGTGAGCGTGCCGATCTCATCGCGGGTCCGTATATCCAAGGCCGGCACCGTTTCTCCACCGGCGAGTTGTGTGGCTGCGAGAGTGAGGCCTTGTAACGGAATAGTGATGCGGCGAGCCAGTAAGACCGTGATACACAACCCACCTGCCAGGGTGCTCAGCGTAATCATCACCGCTTGCCATAACAGCCGCCGCAGACCCTGCTGAAGACGGGATGTCGATAACCCAATCTGCACCAGAGTTGGCGCAGGGGGAGTACGCGCCATGCTATCTTCAGACCCATCCAATCGCTCTTCGAGCGTGAGCTGCAGTGCAGGATCCCAGCGCGGCACCAGTGCATAGGGTGGGACGTGAACGGTAATGTCATAAAAGATGGGGAGCTCGGCCCCTCCCACGAGACTCATGAGTTCGCCTGGGGTCAATTCGAGTTTCTGTCGGAGAACAGGGCCCTCCGTCTTCAGATCGATGGCACTGACGAGCGGCTCGCTCGTGATACCCGTACGATGACGTGGCAGCAACAATGTCGTTGCAGAAAATTGTCGCTCGCCGGTTGCTTGCTGGGAGAACTGATCTTCCCATGTGCCTTTCCCAAACCCGGTTTGGAGCTGACCGGTCGGAGAGATGACCGCAACATACGCCACTGGATTCACGGCGAGAATCCCCTGAATAAGCTGGTTCAGCCGAGGAATGTCCCCCTCCACAATACTGGATCGTCCCATGTGTGCCAGATGTTGTGCGAGGAGCGTACCGCTTTGCGCCGAGCTCTCGGCGGTTGATCGTACCTGTTGTTGAATGAACAGCCAGCCGAGCAGGAGGCATGCAATGATGAGGATGATCGCAGTACAGAACACGAGCTTAGTTCGGAGCGTCATCGAAAACCAATGAGGAGTCAGTGTGCCAGGATGAGTCATGGTTCGTGAGACTAAGGGATGAGATCAGCCGCATGGGGATTTTTCGCTATGGGCCCTGATCCACCAAAAACATGGCCGGCCAATCGGATCTGCTCAGGACTCAACGCAATGTGTAAATACGCTGCAGATCGCAAGTTTAGTGCCCATTGCGAGTGTTCCGGCGCTTCAATGATGCCTGCCGATGAACCGGCATCCCGGAGGCGTGCGAGTGAAAGCCGGGCTGCCTGTTGTCCCACAGCCCAGGGATCCAACACTAAGGCGCCGACTGCTCCCTGCTGAACTAATGTGGACGAAAAGGTAAAGATGGGCACTTTGGCATTCAGGGTCGATTCCAAGAAGAAAGGTATAGAGGATTCAGACACAACGACCTGGTCTTGAATAAGCCACAAGACGTCGATCTTAGGCAGCAACCGAGAGGCGGCACGAGGGATGTCTTCCTGGACGCGGACCGCGACCGATACGAGTTCAAGGCCTTGCTGGCTCGCGACTTTGATCGCCTCTTGTACAAAAGCCCCCGTTTGTTCCTCATCGTACAGCACGCCGATGCGTTGTCGATTCGGCATGAGAGAGTGAAGTGCTGCAAGCTGAGTCATCGGTGGCGCCCGGACGGCAATCCCGGCCATGTTGGAGGTGGGCAGGCCGTGTGTGTCGGGATTTAAAACCATGCAGAACACAACCGGAGTGTCGAAAATTTCTAGCTTGGTGGCGATTGCTGCCTTGAGGCCGACTGCCAAGACAAGATCAGGTGGTGAGGCTCGCAAGGACTTGCCTACCTCTCTGCCACGTGTGAGCTGACTGTCTAGGTTGTATTCCTTCACCTTCGTCATCGGGGGTAGGCCTGCCTTGAATCCTAGAATCGCCTGGTCGTAGTACGGCAGGTCAGCCGACTTGAGGATGGCTATTTCGGCTGCGTCAGCCTTGTTCCATGGGGTTGTAAACGAGAGCAGAACGAGGAGGACTGAAACTAGCCACATAGGGTATCCAGATTCAATCGACTAATTAGGTATCATAGCCGATACGTACGCTCGTTGCCAACGATGCCAATGATCGAAGAGGATGTCGATCGCATAGGAGATATGGGAAGCAATTATTGGGCCGCAGGATTTGTTTTTGGAGAATGGATCAGAGTCTCACGGTCAACCATCCCATCACCCTGGTTCCGAGTCAGTCGCCGAGGGGATGCTCCCGATGCACGTCATTCAATGCGTTGAAAACGGAAACTGCCAGCTCTACCTCCCGTACGTTATCCCCAAAGTGCTGCTGCCAGATGAGGTAGCCAAGTCGAAGATTGATCAAGTTGTAGCTGCGAACATGTTCTTGAGGCAGATTGGTCCCCGCTGGAAAGGAAGTAGCTAGATTCGTGAAGGCATCGGCCAAGGGGTAGGATGCATCGCCGACATGATGATAGAGCATCTCCCCTCTAAATGGATGCCAGATAACCCTGAGCCCTGCATTTATCTTGTGGCGCGGAAATCCTCGCCGGCTGAAGCCACTGAATGTTTGTTCGGCGTCTTGATATGCATAGTTGACAAAGCCTGAAAGCCACGACGTCATCAGGACTTCCACGCCGGCTTCCCCTCCGTACACATCGGCCACACCTCCGTTAATCGGACGTACTACACCCAATGGGTCGCCTGATGGGCTGCGAAAGGCGATGAGATCGGAGATGTGGTTATAAAACCCAGTGAATCTGGTTCGCAGTCGGTGGTCCCACCACCAGCCTTGATAGCCAACTTCATAGGAGATGATTTGTTCAGGTCTCACATCGGTTGAACCTAGAACTACGGTAGTTATGGGTGGTGATCCTGGAAGCGTTAACGGATTAAGAATACTAAGGCCGACCTCGGTGGTCGTTGGGGGACGATAGGCGATAGAACTGGACAGCCGAAGGGCATGGTTCGGATTCACATGATAAACCAGCGCACCACGAGGCGACAGGGTGGGGGTGATGAAGGTATCGAGGTCGTAGCGTAGGCCAGCACTCAGCTCCAGGGAAGGTAGCACCAGCCAATCTCCTTGAGCATAGAGGCCTAGACGATTCTCTGTTGTGCGGTTGCCGAGATACGTCGATGTATCTATGATGCGACGAAAGTTGGCGCCAATGTTCAAGCTCAGGGACTCAAAGGGCTTGAATCGATAGCGTGTCTCCACGTCATAGCTATTTCGGGAAGAGCTCTCATGTGTTTGCCCAGATTGATTGGTTTGGCTGAGAAATGGAGCTAGCGGGGGGAATATTCGAGGGTCGGCTTCCGAGAAGTTCCCGTACCACCAGCCTCGTACCAGTAGGCCATTCTGTTCATAACTGACAAGTGCGTGCGCCTGGTTACGATGAACTTCAGCAATTCCAGTTTCATTTATGACTCCTATAAAGGGGTTTGCTCTTCCTAAGCCTGCCTCAGCCCGGATTCTTCCATCACCTGAAAGGCGATATTCCGCCATTCCACCAATCTGTTGAATACTGAGAGCCTGTCTATTCCGGTCTGACCATTGCTGAGTCTGTTCGTGTCCCCCCGATAGGCGGTAGCCCCAGTTTCCGACGGTCCCAGTTTGGACCACATTGGTGAGCAGAGTCCCAAGTTCACCGCCCGCGACTTGCAGCGTAGTCCCCCGCATTTCTTCCGGAGGTTTGGTGATGATGCTCACTACGCCGTCGAAAGCATTGAAGCCGTAGACGGCCGATGCCGGGCCCTTCAAAACTTCAATCCTTTTGATTTCAGACAAAGCAACTGGAAGAAGCTTCCACAGGACGTTTCCAGATTGATCTATATAAATGGAACGACCGTCAACTAGGACCAGGAGTTTATTGGCTCTCAGCTGATTGTTTCCGCGCACGCTCACATTGAAGTCCGCAGCGTTCATTTGCATCACTTCCATGCCTGGGACTTGGCGCAGCAGCGTGGGAATGTCTGTTGCCCCTGATGTGCGAATGTCTTCGTCAGTGATCACATAGACGTCCGACGGGGCACGGGAAATCGGCTGCTCGTACCGGCTCGCGATGCTGACTGTTTCTTCTTTCAGATAGAGTGCTTCTTCCTCGATCTGCCGTTCTGTTGCCGAAGATGTCCGGGGGATGGGGAGCGAGGGGTCAGCCCAGCCACAGAGTGGGTAGCTCAAGCAACTGATCACAAAGACGACGGCGAAGCCTCGCCTCATTACCATGCAGCTCAAGTACGTTGGCTTGGACGGCGCGATATTCGCGCCTATGCCCAGTCGAGATATCTGGAGAATTGTCCGCATTTAAACTCAAGCCCGAGAGAATGTATGCGAATCTAATTCTGGTATCAACAGTTAGGAACCAGCATGGCAATTCAGGTATTGGAAGTGAATCTAAAACGAGACCGAATGAAATTAGATACATTTGCTCAAGCATCTCCCATGGGTGTCAATAAACTACTGGTTACGGTCAACGCTGGTCTAGGAATGAAAATCGCATGGTCACCTCACGCGGCCGCCAACTTGCACAGTGCTTACCGAATGAGGTGGAGTGTATGGAGCGATCCCGTAACCGTCGACAAGAGGTGCGTGTCTTCATTCAGAGCTTGTCCTTCACGGGTTGAAGGCCACGCTCTCTACGCTCCGTCACATCGTGGTTGTCGGCACCGCAAGCACCAAAGATGAAGCCATCGCTTCACTGAAAACGTGTGAGGTCGATGTCGTGGTCATGGATACTCAAGTAGGATATTCGAGCGGCGTTGATATCTGTCGGGCTATTCGCAAGTCCGACCCGCAGGTCGCGGTTCTTTTCTTCACGGTCAACGACGACAGGTGCCTTCTCAGGGCTGCCATTCTCGCCGGTGCGCAAGGGTATCTGCTGAAGAAAGCCTCGAGTGAGGCCATTGCGAAAGCGATCGAGGTCGTTGCTTCGAGAAGGGCAATCGTGGATCAGCACCTGATACAGGACATCCTCAAATGGATGCGAGATCACAGGAGCCCTCTCCAACGCAATCGATCGAGGAGGCATTCGGAATCGGACATGCGAGTGCTGTCGCTCATCGCCGAGGGAAAGAGCAGCAAAGAGATTGCTTGTCAGCTGAACGTGACGCCTGGCGTCCTGAAAGCAAGACTTCGAGGAATCTATAGACGACTGAATATCTCGAGGCGATCCGAAGCGGCTAGTTACTTTGTGCGCTGGGAACAGGGGGCCCTGTGAGATGCAACTAGCTCTTCCAGGGCGGGCACATACGACCGTCGGTGAATCCAATAAGATACAGAATCTGTTCGGATACATATATGAGCTGAAACATGATTCTCATTGCCCCTCACCCTTGTCTAAGCGCCGAGACTTCTAGGTATCTTAAGACACGAAAGCCTTATTCAGACAGAAGATTCTGAGCAGCTAGTGGCCGCTGAAGTATTGTCTCGCCAACGACGAATTAGGTTGCCTCGTAGCTGCCGGCTACAGGAATGAATTTTGCTGAACCTTCAGGCAACCGCCAGTTTGCATGTCGGTTCACGATGGAGGGTAGAGATTGACCGCATGACGGAAACCTGGAGAACAAGTCCCATCAGTATCGCTACGTGGGCGTTGGTGCTTCTCTGCGGGGGTTGTGGGCCTGATGGAGGGACGGGCGTATCGTCTCCGGCGACAGCCGGCCATATCGACAGAACGCACAGTCCCGCATCGTCACCGATCGGAGGCATGGCTGCACCCGCAAGCATGCTTGAAGAGGGAGAAGGTAGTAGGGCGGCAGGGGCCGATCAGGCAGAAGATCCTCGCTCACCTCCAGATTCTTCCATACCTCAGACCATCACCAACGATCTCAATTCCCCGGATGCCCGTGTACGGTATCGGGCTTTGGATCACTGGCAGGACAAAGACAGTAAGGCGCCGCTCGATCCGGTGTTCGAAGCGATGGAGGATGGAGACGAAGGCGTGCGTGAGAAAGCGACGACCATTGTCGAGCAACGTTGGGCTGAGGAACAGGAGAAGGAAAGGGGATAGTCTCGTTTCAGGAGGGTACAGGAAGAGAAGAGGGACTCGAAAAAGTGTGTGTGTTCCTGCCCAGTGGAGAGATACCAGGTGGGC
>CAYTAS010000134.1:0-7202 GCA_964435885.1 uncultured Nitrospira sp.
CGGTAGCAGATTCTCCACCTAACGGCTTGTTCAAATTTCCGGGGCCACTTCTCTGATCCAAGGGGAATCAGGATGCTTGACCATCCAACTAATCGTGAGAGGCTCACAATACCTACTGATTCTGGAAGAACGTAGGACCGCGCCTGTGGCAAAAGATTTTGAGTTCCTTGGGCTAAGCCCTCGGGAGTCGGAAATCTTGATCTGGGTCGCGCAAGGCAAGACGAATCCGGAGATTGGCATGATTCTAGGTATCATCCGCCGAACGGTTCAGAAGCATCTGGAACGAATCTATATCAAACTGGGGGTGGAAAATCGAACTGCCGCCGCTGCATTGCTCGCAGGCACCACGCAATCCACCGACAGGTCATGAGGAAAGACGACCTTGGCACGCGACAATGGGGGCTGGCCTGATTATTGAGTAACGAACTCATGCACTATGCAGCTCGGTGGGTTTTGGGCCCTGGCTCTAAGGAAATCTCCAGTCGACCGCCGCAGGCACGGACAATCTTTTGCAGCGTGCGGAGCTCATAGCGATCGTATTCCGCATTTTCGTAGCGGCTGATCGCCGACGCTGTGGTGCCAGTACGTTTCGCCACTTGCGCTTGGGTCAATCCTGCCTCCAGGCGCAGCCGAGCGAGCTGCTCGCCGATAGCCAGCTTTTGCAGCTCTTCTTCAAATCCTTTGCGGAATTTTGAACTCGCGAGCTTCCTATCCAACCAGCCTTTGCCCATTCCCACGGCTCTAGCTTTCATATCGAACTCTCCCTTCAAAGTCTTTCTTACACGTTTCGGCTCGATCAATTTCTCGTTTTGGTGTTTTGTCGCCGGCTTTCCTGAATCCATGCGTCAAAATCAGCCGACGACCGACGAAAAAGAAGCACAGGATGCGATCAGACTCGACTTTAAACTCGAAGAGCTGATCGGTCGAGGTCAAATGCTTAAACTTACGCTCATTCCAGATCTTTCCAGTGTCCCCCATGCGTGCAAACAAAGCGGCGAACTTCTGTTGGGCTGCAAGAGAAATCTGTTCGAGCCAGTCTTCTGCTGGTATGGTGCCATTGGGAGCAACGTAAAACTCAATCCGGAGGACCGTGCCGTCATAGACCAAACGGGTTAGTTTTGACTTACTTGAGGGATGCGTCATTCTCTCTCCTGTCAGGAAATAGCATATATGCTATCAACCAAACAAGCGAAAGAGTCGGTGCAGAGGCGCAACGACGGAGGCGGGAATGTTTTCCAGACTTGCTTGGCTACAACTATGCGCCAGCTATCTGTTGCTCAGCATGGTAGGAGCTACGAACGAGTGGGCCTGATTCAACATGGCTGAAACCCATGGCGAGACCTTCTTCTTTGAGTGCAGCAAATTCGGATGGGTCATAGAACCGCGCGACGGGCAGGTGGTCTCTCATCGGCTGGAGGTATTGGCCGATCGTGATGATGTCGCAATTGACTGCCCGAAGGTCACGCATCACGTCACGTGCCTCGTCGAGTGTCTCCCCCATGCCAAGAATCAAACCGGACTTCGTTTTCATCCCTTGCTGCTTCGCCCTCGCGAGCAAATCAATTGACCGTTGATATTTCCCTTGCGGGCGAATCGATGGGAAGAGCCGCCTTACTGTTTCAATATTGTGATTCAGAATCTCCGGCCTTTCTGCACAGACGGTCGCGAGTGCCTCTTCGTTGCCTTCAAAGTCCGGGATCAACACTTCGATGGTGCAGGTTGGACTCAGCCGTCTGGTCTGTCGAATCGTTTCTGCAAATACCGACGCCCCACCATCCTCTAGTTCGTCACGGTTCACTGATGTGATCACGGCATGTCGTAGACCAAGGGCACGCACGGCTTCCGCAACACGACCTGGTTCCTTCTCATCTACTGCGAGCGGCCTTCCTGTCTCCACTGAACAGTAATGACATCGCCTCGTACAGATATCGCCCAGGATCAGAAACGTTGCAGTACGGGCATTCCAACATTCCCACCGGTTTGGACAACGAGCCTCTTCGCAGATCGTGTGCAGCTTGAGCCGCTCCATCGTCTGTTTGATATCAAGATAGTCTGATCCAGTCTTCACACTGACCTTAAACCAGGAAGGAAGGCGAGGCCGGCTAGTCACTGAGAGGCGCTGCGTACTGGTTGCTGAAGATCGGAGATCGCTCAACGGGACAAAACTCATGAACGTGATCCATCCGAAGAGTTGGACCGGAACCAACTTAGAACTTTCCCCAAAAGGCTAGGTCGCTCAGGCTCAGCCTGTGGAGGATCCTGATATTCTACCCACAGTTCCTGCGAACCTAAATAGGTCCCGTTGCGAAAACTCCTTTGAGTTTTGAGCTGCCGGTAACCCTGATCCTGCAAGGTCTGGATCAAGATTGTGAGTGCGTCGTCCTGGGTTGGATGAATCTCCGTCGTGACGCGGACGGTCTCATACCGCAAGAGAGCCCGATAGCCTTCTCCTGCCCGTTCAAACTCAACCGGCCTGCTAAATCCCCGTTCCTGGTTGTCCAACCCGGCGAGCTGATGCTTATCGAGCCCTTCTCCATCCATCATCATTCATGCTAAGGCTCGATACACAGCAACCAAGTCACTCAACGCAATGGTCTTGTTCTTGAGTATGGCCCGTTCCGCTTGAATCATCTCCCGAATCTTGGAATCGGCCGCACCGGCTTTGAGACAGGAGGCGCCGAGCGCCAGAATTCGGTCACACTCCTCGGCGAGCTTTCTCTTCACGACGGGATTCACCGACAGAATCTCCATGAGCTGGCGTCGCGTATCATCCAGGTGCCTTTGAAGGTCCAAATCCGGGTAACTGCTTCGAGCCGCCTCATCCAAACACCGATCGAGATATTGAGCTAAAAACACGTACAGGCGCACGAGCGCGGCCGCGATATCTGTTTGATCGTTCGTAGAGACAGGCATATGTTCTCCCTCCGTCTGAGATAACAGCCGATAGCTAGAGTATGACTTCAGGCATCCAGTAATACCTTCACATCGTTGCCTTCGATTTTCACTTGGTAGGCTTCCACCTTCGAGAATGGGTTATTCATGCAAGAGCCGGTCGTCACATCGAACCGCCAGCCGTGCCACGGACAGGTGACGATGTTGCCTTCCAACTCTCCCTCGCCCAATGGCCCCTCCCGATGGCAACAGGTGTTGTTGATCGCATGGATCGTCCCATCCACATTGAATACGGCCAGGGTCTTCCCATTGGCTTCTGCCACAATCCCATGCCCCAGCTGTACATCTGTTAGGGCTGCAACACGTACGAACTCCGCCATGCCTTCCCTCCAATATGAGACCGCTCAATTGGTACTAAACGGCTGCTTAATCTTCTTCAGCAAACTATCGACTGACAGGCCAGTTTTCTCAGCACCACCGAGTGCTCCCATAATTTTCTTTGCAATATCCCGAAACGCCTCAGCCTGAGGGGATGCCGGATCGGCCACGACGATGGGATGGCCGGTATCGCCCCCATCTCGAATGGCCGGATCGATCGGGATCCGGCCAAGGAACGGCACACCGACCTTGGCTGCTGCCCGCTCGCCCCCACCATAGGAGAAAATCTCCGTCCGCTCACCACAGTGGCCACACACAAAGTGGCTCATATTCTCGACAATGCCCAGAAGCGGAACATTGACCTTTTGGAACATCGCCATACCCTTACGAACATCGTAGAGCGCAACTTCTTGAGGCGTGGTCACGGTGATCGCCCCAGCTAACGGAACCATTTGTGACAAAGAGAGCTGCACATCACCGGTGCCTGGCGGTAGATCGATCAGCAGATAGTCCAAGTCCCCCCAGAGCACATCTCGGAAAAAAGCTTGCAGGTATTGATGGACCATCGGACCACGCCAGACCAGCGCGGTTTCTTCCGGCACGAGGAACGCCATGGAAATTAATTTTACCCCGTAGTTCTCAACAGGAATGATTTTGCCGTCCTTCTGTTCAGGACCAGTGGTACACCCCATCATCATGGGGATATTAGGACCGTAGAGATCCGCGTCCAAGAGACCGACCTTCGCACCCGCCAGCGCCAAGGCACAAGCCAGGTTCGACGACACGGTGGACTTCCCGACTCCACCCTTACCACTGCTGATCGCAACGACATGTTTGACACCAGGAATCAAATTATCTTTTCCCTGGGCTTGCTGCGTCCCATGGGCATGTTCATCAGCCATAGCTAGTCTCCAGTTCAGATATGTTCGACCGCATCGTTCAGCAATGACGCCCCTCATCGAAGCGTCATCACGCATCATCCCATTATCATAAGAGATGCACCACGTGAAATGAAATGGGCCGGTCGGGCAATCGTCCATGCGCCGACTGGGACAGCAAAGAACGATGACCGCTGGTCGTCTGGGATGTATACTGAAACCAAACAGAGTCATTATTTTCAGGACGATCGATGACCACCTCACCTTCTCTTGAGCCTGCCATCCTCCGCATTGGAGAACAGCTTGCGCAACTGTCGGCCGGCCTTTCACCCTCCATTTTTGATGGCCGCTGGTGGTCCCATTCGGCCATCAATCTGGCAATGAAAGATGCATCGTTTAAGACCCGGTTATTCCACTTCATCGATGTCCTTCCGGTCATTCAGGACGATGAACGAGTTGTCTCGCTTGCCGAAGAATACTTCGGTCGTGAGAGCAGTGAGTTGTTCGGACTTCGGTGGGGATTGAAGGCCCTGGCCTCAACAAGCGTAGGTGCCCGCCTCACCGGTAAGTCGATCAGAAAACAGATCGAACAGATGGCCAAAACATTCATTGTCGGTGCTTCAGTTGAAGAAGCGGTTCCGGCCTTGTCACAGTTATGGACAGACGGACGAGCCTGGTCTGTCGATCTCTTGGGCGAGGCCACCATCAGCGAGCAGGAAGCTGATCGCTATCGTGACCAGTGTCTGAACGCCTTAATTGAACTGGGGCACGCCACGAAGACCTGGTCTTCCAATCACTTGCTCGAACAAGATCACCTGGGGCCCATCCCGCGCGTGCAACTCTCGCTCAAGATTTCGGCTCTCTCCTCTCGGCTGGACCCGATCGATCCCGATGGAAGTTACGAGTCGGTCGCCACACGTCTCCGTCCGCTGGTGGATCTTGCGCAGTCGCTGCGAGCCGGATTGATTTTCGATATGGAGCAGGCGGAGACCAAAGACCTGATCCTGCATATCTTTAAGCAACTCTTCGCAGAGCCGGCCTATCGATCCTATCCCTATGCCGGACTCGCGCTGCAGGCCTATCACCGAGAAACCAAACGAGACATTCATGATTTGGTGGCCTGGGCACGAATACGTCAGGCGCCGATGACGATCCGACTGGTCAAAGGAGCCTACTGGGATTCAGACACCGTCCGATATCGGCAAGCAGGCTGGCCACCTCCGCTTTTTGAGCACAAGATGGAAACCGACATTCAGTACGAACAATTGATTCCGATGCTGTTTGAACAGGCTGATCTCATCCGCCCCGCGTTCGGCACACACAACCTTCGCACGTTAGCCGCCATCGAAGCCCATGCGGAAGCACGGGGCCTGCCTCCAGAAGCGCGCGAGTATCAAATGATCTTCGGCATGGCGGAGCCGTTCCAGCAGGCCATGGTCAAATTAGGCCGACGTGTACGCCTGTACAGTCCTGTGGGTCGGCTTCTCCCCGGTATGGCCTATCTGGTGCGGCGGCTCTTGGAAAATACGTCGAACGAATCGTTTCTTCAGAAAGAGTATGTCCAGTCCCAGCCATTGGCCCAGCTCCTTGCTCCCCCAACAGCACCGCCCCAACTCCAACGCACAACAACGAACGGCGGGAAAATTTTTGGCAACGAACCGCACAGCGACTTTTCCCAGACGGCAGTGTGGAAAGCCATGCAGACAAGTATTGGATCGGTTCAATCCCTGTTGGGCCGAGAATGGCATGGCAGAGCACCAGGTACCGGACTGACCGGCCCATGGCTGGAATCCCGCAATCCTTGTAGACCAACTGAACTCGTGGCCAGGGTGCAGAGCGCAGCGGTATCTGATCTGGACCGAGTTATCGAACAGGCACTCACACAACGGGACCAGTGGCGATGGAAAGTTCCGGGGGCGCGATCTGAAATCCTGCGTCAAGCAGCGTTGGAGATGAGCCGCCGTCGCTACGAGCTTGCGGCCTGGGAGATCTTCGAAGTCGGCAAGCCTTGGCGCGAGGCCGACGCGGATGTCGCTGAAGCGATCGACTTCCTTCGCTACTATGCAGACGAGATGGACCGTCTGGCTAAACCAGTACGATTAGGCACCCGTCCGGGAGAGCTCAACCAGCGCACCTATGCACCGCGCGGTGTGACCGTCGTCATCGCACCATGGAACTTTCCACTCGCCATCCCAGCCGGAATGGTTTCTGCGGCACTTGTGACCGGCAATCCAGTTCTATTCAAACCATCGGAACGCTCGCCCGGTTTAGGAACTCTGCTCACTGACATCTTCATCGAAGCCGGTATACCGACCGGTTGTTTGGCCTGCCTCCCAGGTGGGCCGGAGGTCGGCCAAGCGCTCGTCGCACATTCCCAAGTCGCAACGATTGCGTTTACCGGATCGAGGACCGTAGGACTCCACATCTTGGCCGCGGCAGGACACGTGGGCCCAGGACAGTCTATGGTCAAGCGGGTGATTGCTGAGATGGGTGGGAAGAATGCCATAATCATCGATGAAACGGCGGATCTCGACGAAGCGATTGCCGGAGTCGTCGCATCATTCTCCAGCTACGCGGGGCAAAAATGCTCGGCTTGCTCCCGAGTCATCGTCCATCGCACCATCTACGACTCCTTTGTTTCCCGCCTACGTGAGGCCGTGCTGAGTTTGGACATCGGCGATCCCTCGAGACCCGGTACCAGAGTGGGGCCCGTGATCGACGCACGAGCCCAAGCGACTATTCAACGCTATATTTCACTCGGCCTCGAAGAAGGCCAGCTCCTCGTGCAGCGCACCTCAGATCAGAAGGGATATTTTGTCGGGCCGACGGTGTTTGTCGATATCCAACCGCATCACCGTTTGGCCCAGGAGGAAATCTTTGGACCGGTGTTGTCGGTCATGAAGGCTGACAGTTTTGCCGATGCGATCCGCTTGGCCAACGACACCGAGTATGCGTTGACCGGAGGGGTCTATGCCAGAAGTCCTGCCAATCTTGCGATGGCCCAAGAACAGTTTGATGTGGGTAATCTGTACCTCAATCGACCGATTACTGGCG
>CAYTAS010000135.1:0-7129 GCA_964435885.1 uncultured Nitrospira sp.
CCTTCCAGCTCCACGCGACCGGGATCTTTGAGCATCTCGGTCACCGGGCAGTAAGGGGGTCATGCCGAGATAACCGAATATTCGATCAAATGGGTAAAAGCCTTTGGAATCACAAGACTGAAACGCCGTGGTGGATTCCTGTGACGACGGGCCGTATCCTTCTTCGCTTTATCGTGCAGGGAGGATATCATGGCTACCGTCGATCGCTCCGCCTATCCGCGCTTTCCGCCAACGATCTCGGCCCGCGACCTGTCGAGAAGCTATACCCCTTCCAGTGAGGAGGTGGAGTGGTCGCAGTCTGTCGCCCGTGGCAAACCGCTGCAGCAGGCCTCCCTGGTGCTCTTGAAATGCTTCCAACAGTTACACTACTTTCCCGAGCCACGCGAGATCCCTGAGCAGATCCAGAGACATATCGCAGCGGTCATCGGTCTTGAGCACATCGGGCCCCTCGAACTCAGCTCGGCAACCCGCTACCGCCAACAAACCGCCATTCGTCGCTATCTCGGCGTCTCTCCCTTCTACGGTAAAGAGGGTCGGCGTGTTGCCATCCGAGCCGCCACTGAGGCGGCTCCTGTGGTCACGCAACGAGTGGACCTCATCAATGCCGTCATTGAAGAGTTACTCCGGTGTCGGTTTGAATTGCCTGCCTACTCGACACTCATCAGGGTGGCGGAGGAGGTGGGCAGCGCCACAGACATGGACCTCGTGGCCATGATCGACAGCCGCTTGACGGCGTCTCAGCGTGAAGTGCTGGACGGGCTCATTGGCACGGAGCTTGATCGCGGTCGCAGTGCCTTTGATCGGCTGAAACGACTTCCCAAGCGACCGTCTCGCGACAATGTCGATGCCCTGATCACACAAGGCGCCTGGCTAGAGCAATTTGGCGAGGTGGACGAACTCTTAGCCGGCGTGCCCGTGACTAAAGTCCGATACTTTGCCAACTATGCGATGGCGTTGGATGCCGGGGAACTCAAGCATATTTCGCCACCCAAGCGCTCTGCGCTGATCCTGGCCTTGATTCATCACTTACGGGCTCGTGTCCGAGATGATCTCGCCGAAATGTTTGTCCGTCAGATGGCCACGATCCATAAGCGTGCGAAGGAGGAGTTGGAGGAGCTCATCCTCCGTCAGCGGGACCGAGCTCATGCGGTCGTAGCCAAATTCGATTCGATACTCGGCGTCGTGGCGCACGCGGCCTCAGACGCTGAACTCGGTCAGCGGGTGAGACGGCTGCTTGCCTCGGGCCTTGAGCATTGGCGCGAAGAATGCACGGCCCTCCGTGCCTGGAGTGGCGGGAACTATCTGCCTCTGCTGTGGAAGCACTTTCGCTCACATCGCGCCGTGCTGTTCCGTCTCGTCCGCACGCTCCCCCTGCAGTCCACGGCTCAGGACCTGACGCTCCTTGCCGCGCTTCAGACGGTGCTCTCGCGTGAAGGGCAGTCTGCCGACACCCTGACTGAGCCGGTCGATCTGTCGTTTGCCAGTGATCGGTGGCGCAAGCTCGTCAAAACTGGGCGCGGGAGCCAGGCCGTGATCCAGCGTCGGGAGTTGGAAGTGTGTGTCTTGACCCATCTCGCCTCCAGTCTACGAGCCGGCGATCTGGCCCTCACGGGTGCGCAGTCCTATGGCGACTACCGACAGCAATTGTTGCCGTGGTCAGACTGCGAAGAGCGTCTGCCCGCGTACTGTGCCAAAGTCGGGCTACCGGAGACGTCCATTGGCCTGATCGAGGCCTTGAAGCAGGAACTCACGACGATGGCCGCGGAAGTCGACGCCGCTCTCCCGACACTGAAAGATGATGTCACGATCAATGAGCGCGGGGAGCCGGTGCTCACACGGCTTGTCGCGCGCGAGATGCCCGCCTCCGCGGTGGCGCTCGAGCGCTGGCTGACCCAACGGCTGCCACCCCGGAAGCTGCTCGATGTGCTGACCAACATCGAGCACTGGACACACTTTACCCGTCACTTCGGACCCGCGTCGGGGACCGCACCCAAGCTCCAGCAGGCCCCCACGCGGTATCTTCAGACGCTGTTTGCGATGGGCTGCAATCTGGGGCCGACCCAGGCCGCACGTCATTTCGCCTCCCGCGTGACGCCTCATATGCTCTCGTTCGTGCATCGCAAGCACATGAGTCTGGAGCAATTGGAGGCCGCCATCCGAGAATTAACCGAACTCTACTTGCAGCTTGAGCTGCCAAAAGTCTGGGGTGACGCCAAAACCGTTGCGGCCGACGGGACGCAATACGATCTGTACGACAATAATCTCACCGTGGGCTACCACTTCCGGTATCGGAAAATGGGTCTGGTCGCCTATCGGCATGTGGCGGACAACTATATGGCCGTCTTCCGCCATTTCATCCCACCGGGCATCTGGGAAGCGGTCTATGTCATTGAAGGCCTGCTCAAAGCCGGCCTGAGTGTGGAGCCCGACACCGTCTATTCCGACACGCAAGGCCAGTCGACGACGGTCTTCGCCTTCACCTATCTCCTCGGCATCCAGCTGATGCCCCGTATTCGGAACTGGAAAGATCTCTCGTTTTATCGTCCAGACAAGGCCGTGCACTACCAACACATCGAGCGGCTCTTTGGCGAGGCGATCCGCTGGGAGCGCATCGAGGCGCATTGGCAAGAACTCATGCAGGTGGTGGTGTCGATTCAGGCCGGACAAATCAGTTCCCCCACCCTCTTGAGGAAGCTGAGCTATGGCGGGCCGCGCAATCAGCTCTTTCTGGCTGCCCAGGAACTGGGACGGGCCGTGCGAACCCTCTTTCTGTTGAAATGGATTTCCCAAGCCGAGTTACGCCAAGAGGTGACGGCGAACACGAACAAGATTGAAGCGTACAACGGCTTTGCCAAGTGGCTGTCGTTTGGCGGTGACGTGATTCCCGAGAACGATCCGGATGAGCAACAAAAGCACTTACGCTACAATGATCTTATCGCGGCCTGCGTCATCTTGCAAAATACGGTCGACATGACGCGCACGCTGCGGCAGGTGGACGGACAACGCAAACCGGCCCACCAGGCAGACCTGGTGTTCCTCAGCCCGTATGGCACTCAACACGTCAAACGGTTTGGGGAATACACCCTCGATTTGGCACGAGATCCAGAACCGTGGCTCTCTGAACCAACATTTCGAGAGGCCTTTCAACAGGTCCGTCGGCAGACCGCCGCACACGCTTCGTAATCCCCTACACGCAGCTCAACCCTATCGAGCTGTTGTGGCGGAACGAAAGGGTTCTCTTCATCAATATCAGAGAGTTCTGCGGGATTTGATCGAATATTCGGTTATCTCGGCATGACCCCTACTAATGCCAGCCACCCTAAACCAAGGGGGGTACTTATGATTAGCAAGACGTTTCTCGGCGGGTTTCTGTTCATCTTCTTGGTCATCCCCCTCAAGTCCTGGGGAAATAATCAATTCGTGGCGGGAGGTGCTGGGCCCGCCGGTGTCAATAATTCGTGGGAGATTCGGAGCAGCAGTGGGGCCCTTGTGAGTACGGGAAGCCTTTCTGCTGCGCGTACCGGACATTGTGGCGTCAAATTCTCGACCGGCAATATTCTTATAGCTGGAGGAACGGCCAATCCCTCGACATGGGAGCTTCGCAATACGAGCGGAGCTCTCGTTAGTACCGGGTCGCTCTCATCCTCCAGAAGTGCTGGTCATACGTGCGCTCTATTAAGCAGTGGAAACGTATTTATCGCTGGTGGAGCTGCTTCTTCGGCTACGTGGGAGATTCGGAACACAAGCGGAGCACTGGTCAGTTCAGGCGCTCTTTGGACCGCTAGAAACCTGCACACGGCCACACGACTCAACAATGGGAATGTCCTCCTTGCAGGCGGAGGTGGATCATCTGGGACCTGGGAGATTCGCAATGGCTCTGGAGCGCTGGTCAGTACCGGCACCCTTTGGGCGGGCCGAGTGAATCACTGCGAAGTTAAACTATCAACAGGCAATGTGTTTTTAGGTGGTGGCATGAGTGCATCGAGTACATACGAGATTCGCGATCAAAACGGTGGGTTAGTGACGAACGGCACATTCTTCCTTGGGCATGATTCAGGCCTGACCTGTAATCTGGTGGGCGGGGCCAATGTTTTCATCGCAGGGGGGAACATAAATCCGTCGTCGTGGGAGATTCGCAATAGTGGAGGCGGATTTGTCTCTAATGGATCGCTCGCCGCTCAGCGAGCATGTCATACTGCTCTGACGCAATCGGATACGGGAAACGTGCTAATTGTCGGAGGCGGGCCTGATTTTGTGAAATGCAGTGCTGTCGGCTCTCCAAGCACCTGGGAACTGCGGAATAGTGCAGGGGCATTTATAAGCAGTGGATCGTTGAACAAGGATCGAAGCGAGGGGCATACACAAACCGAGTATTAATTGCTTTACGGCGTGGTGACGGCCAAAATAAAGCCGTCACCATGTCAGAACTCATCTCAGGCATCAGCATGAAAACAATATATGTGCTGCTCGCCCTTTGCTTCGCACCCCCCATAGCACTGGCGGGGGAGGCCATTCAAATCGGAACTGTTCTTCAGCATACTATAGAGTATCATCTTCGGATTATCCATCTGCATGGCGTTGTTTCTGAAGTCCACAGGATTGAGAACACTCAAAGTTACAAGTATGGCGGTGGTTGTGCAGGCGCGTACGCCTTTACCTTGCGAGATAATTCTGGAGGCATTGCGGTCGAAATGCGCACGGCATGTGGGGGTTCTCAGGACGCCGTTCCTGAAATCAAAGACGGCCAAACGATAGGCATCGACGCACGGATCGAAGCTCCGGGGTACTATACCGGGCAAGGACGACCATTAGGTGAGCAGGTCACTTCGGCACGCGCCGTTGCCCTGAGGATTTATCGCGAATAGCCTTGTCCTCAAGTTTGGGGTGCTTGGCAACATAACCTGTATGGCTTGGGGGAGTGAGAAGTTCTGACGCGAGAGCTAGGCCGGGACAAAGGGCTCGATCTTGATCTTACCGGCTTGCTTGCGCATCTCGGTACCGTCGTACCAGGCCTGCATCTGGAGCAGCATGTCCATGCTGAGACGAAATGCCTTCTCCAGGCGCAGCGCCATTTCCGGCGTGAGGGAAGCCTTTTCATTGAGCAGGTCCGAGAGCGTCGCCCGGCGCACGCCGAGAATGTCAGCTGCTTTGCTGACGCTCAATCCCAGGTCGTCAATCACTTCGGTTTTGATGAAAGCTCCCGGATGAGAGGGCTTCATTCCGATTTTAATTCCTTTCTGTGCCATCAGTGATAGTCCTCCAAATCCAATAAATCCAAATAACCGCTTTCTTCTTCAAACGTGATCCGCCAGTTGCCCGACGTGGAAATGCTCCAGGTGCCTTTCCGATCGCCCGTAAGCTGGTGCACCCGCCACCCTGGAGGCGCACCTTTCCGAAACATCTGCATATCCTCGGCCACAATCAGGGCTGTGAGGATATTGCGGACCCGGTTCACCAGGTCTGGCCGCAGCCCCCTCGTCTGATCGCTCTCAAGGAGGCGTTTCAGCCCCCGGTGGCGCACGGATCGAATAACCATCTTTTCATAGTGTACGGTATAAGCGTACACACTGCAAGCATTCTTTTGCCTGCGTCTGCGCTTGCCCGCCGTTCGGGGTGGCCGCTGCGGCTCTTTCCCGGCCAGCCTCACTGACTTGGTGAACATGCCTGCATGATTGGCTCTTGGGCGCCGGTGTTCATACGCGGCGGCTTCGCGGGCTATTCCATGCCTTCGGGCCCCGCACAGGTCGCGCCAGCCCCTCAGAAGCGCTGTCACGAGTTTCCTGTGCAATCCGGTCCCTCCGGCACGCCCGCTGCGCCGCCCCGCGCCGTCCTCCTTTTTCCTTCGGGTTGGTGTTGCTCTCCGTTCCCGGCGAGAGAGCAAACACCAACTTCAACAAGGAGGACTTCATGAACACCAGCATCCCTCGCCAGGATATCTACACCCGCGTCACCGAGCGCATTGTCGCCGATCTGGAGCAAGGCGTCCGGCCATGGGCCAAACCCTGGAGCGCCGATCACGCTGCCGGAAAGATTACCCGTCCGCTGCGTCACAACGGCACACCATATTCCAGCATCAACATCCTCATGTTGTGGTCCGCGAGCGTGGCTGCAGGCTTTGCCACCCCCACCTGGATGACCTTTCGTCAATCCATGGAGCTTGGCGGGCATGTGCGCAAAGGCGAGAAGGGCTCCCTGGTCGTCTATGCCAATTCCATCACGCGCACGGAAACCGATGAGGCAACTGGCGAGGATATCGACCGCGAAATCCATTTCATGAAAGGCTACACCGTGTTCAATGTCGAGCAGATTGAAGGGTTGCCCGAGTGGGGTCATGGGGTCAGGCTTTGGTATCTTAATAGTCCACACTTCCAACTACCATGCCCCCCCACGCAGCTCGTTCATGTCAACGACAGATGAATTCCCCCATCCGGGTGAGAGTTGCGTGTGCGAAGCCCGCCCCTTCGTCCGGACCCCGGGCCGATCGTGGTTCCTGCCGCCGTGTACGACGTCGATGTGCTGAGGACCGCTTTCCGGCGGTGCGATCTCGGTGCCGAACTTCCGCACTTGGCCGACTGCCGTCGCATACACGGTAGGTTGTGGACCAGGCGGGGAATCGGCATCAATACTGAGGCCCCCGTATTGCAAAGCGGTGCCTCATCATCACGGCTGATCCCCGCATCGCCTGCCGTTAGATCACAATCCGCTCGACTTCATCCAATGAGACCTGATCGGTGCGCCGATCATACAGGCCTGTTGTACGGGCACTTTCATGATTCGCCATCTGCTGCGCAATTTCCAGCTTGCCGCCATTCCTCAGGTATTCCGTAATCCCCGTCGCACGGAAGGAATGATTGCCGATCTTGGTCCGAATGCCGGCGTCCGTCGCGCGACGACGAATCATGCGGTACGCATCTGGCTGGGTCATCGGTTTGTCGGAGAGCTGCCCCGTCCGGCCGTGCATCGTCCGAAAGAGCGGACTGGTGCCCTCGGTCAACTGGGCCGTCTTGATGTAGATATGAAGATACTCATCAAGATTGTGATGGCAGGGCATCGCATGGAGCTTGCCGCCTTTCTCATGCAAGCGCACCCAGGTCCGACGGCCTTGGATATAGACATCTTCGACCTGCAT
>CAYTAS010000136.1:0-7067 GCA_964435885.1 uncultured Nitrospira sp.
TGGACCGTGCTGATCCGCTCGGCCGGAGACCATGAGAGGGAAGGTCGCAACCCATCCCCCTTCCCCTCCTCTACCTCCAAAACCCAAGTCCTCCGCTTCTACGCCCCTCTTCACCCTCTGTCAAGTGAGATCGGGGATTGTGTGAATCCCCGTCTCTATAAAAACATGTGACTGGACAGGAGGCTGACTTTGTCCTAGAATCCATACCATTACGATGAGCTAGGACAAATAGTTGTATAAGTAATATTACCTGGTACTATTTCAACTCGTTTTGATCTATCAAGGAGATAGCCACTAGGATGATTGACCAAGAATCACCCACCGATGTCCAAAGTGAGGCCCTGTCCCTCGAGGAGCTGCGCGCCGCATGCGACTCCCCGCTTCACTACATCGCGGTGCTCCATCGGTTCTTGGATGGTGGACTGACTGGTCTCCCCGTGTCGGCACAACGGGTGTTCCTCCAACTCGTGCGTGAGACGCTTGCGCGTGGACGTGATCGTGTGCGGATCACCATTCGTCTGCTGACCGAAAAAACAGGCCTGAGTAAGGAGACCGTCAGCCATTCACTCCGTCAGTTGAGCAGTCCGTCTGTGGATCTGGTTAATGTCGTTGATGCGGGTGGGGCCCATAGCCCTGGACACTATCAAGTCCGATGGTACACCTACCAGAAACGCAGGTTCCAAAAGCCTCCGCACCGCAGCCGGATGAAAGTCCGTTCGCTCATCGACCATTCAATCGAGAACCGCCTGCTCACTCTGAGCGCCGATGACCGCGCCCTGCTTGAGCAATCCTATCTTGCGCTTCAGCCGAAAGAACGAGCTGACGTGGAGGACACCGTCAAAGACAATTTGCTTACGCTCGGGATGGTGGTCACCAAGGACGCCTTCCATCAATACATCTTGTACGAGACCATGCGTCGAACGATGTACCATCATATTCGGCGTCACTACCCCAGTATGTTTTCCTTCGATCCTGTTTTGAAATCCTAAACGACTCACCTGGCACTTCAATCCCAGACCGAGAGTCAGGCTCCTCTATTCTTCGCATATAGATGATACACTCGGTCGTCGTAATTTTCTTTTTTACACCTCATGTTACGTGGATAACAAACAGAAAAATAACAAGTACTTATTAAATAAAAGTTTATTATGTTACGCGCGTAACATCGTTCACGTTTCTCACTTATTTATCCGAAGACTCCCAATCATTTATCTTCCTAGTTTCCGCACACCAATCTCCTCCTAGATTCATATCCCATCCCCATTGATACACCATTTACTCACTCACATAATCTTGCTTGATCCATTTTAAAGCAGATGGTATCACAACATACAATTAAAAGAATGATCGTATAATGTATTTGATGTTAGTCATCCTCTTATACGAAACAGATGTGCACTTATTTACCAATATATATTTACTCAAACAAGATAGACGCACATCTGTTTTATTCTTTTACTATGTTACGCGCGTAACAGAAACCATGGCGGTTTTGATGAACCCCATGAATTGGCGTCCTAGATCTGTCACATACAACATAAAGCATTGACAAGGACTGATCTCTTTGATACAAGCGTGTTGCCCTAGGTTATGCATATTCAATTTCTACCCCAGGTTTTTATCCATCATGAAGACGTACAAACGCCAAAAAGAGACCCCAGCTATCTTGGCTGGTCGCACTAAGCAACGTCGGAAGGAAGAACAACAGGCTAGGGCAGATAGTGCCCTTACGATGACGGAGGTCGCTAAGACCCTTGGTATTCATCGCGACACGCTTAAACGTTGGATTAAAGAAGGAAAAATTCCAGATGCCCGACGAAACTCCAGAAACTCCTATCGCATGTTCACTCAGGATGACGTAGAAAAAATCAAGATTCTAATGCAACAGCGAAAAGGTATGGCCGTCAGTGATGAGAGGGATGGAACAGGTTAGGCAACGGGATATTCAACGGACCCACGAGGGAGGCGAGTCATGATCATAGCACCCCATAATCAACGTGGAGGAGTCGGCAAGACTACGACGTCCGTTCACATCGCGCATGCCGCAGCATTATACGGAAAGCGCGTCCTCCTGGTTGACAGCGATCCTCAAGGGTCGTTGAGAAATATCCTGAAGATCCAGCACGACTCCACGTTGCACGACCTCCTCGATAATGGGTTTAAGCTTGAAGAGGTGATTGTCAAAGGCGTGCGCACCGGGCCAGAAAAAGGAACGTTGGATGTGATTATTAGTGATAAAGCCTTGACTGAAACGGAAACAAAATTGATCCAGTCAGGGAATCGTGCGGAAACTGTCGGTAAGCTGCGCGAAGCCCTTGCCCCAGTCAAGGATATGCACTACGATTTGATCCTTATCGACAGCCCACCTGGCCTGTCTCCGATTCTGCAATCCGTGTATCACACGGTCGATAGTCTCCTAGTGCCTATCGCGATGGATTATATGTCTTTTGTCGGATCCCATCAGGTCATCGAGAGTCTCAGCCTCTTGAAGCAGGACTATGACATCCGTGCCACAATTGCCGGCATTTTGCCTGTCGCTGTAGATCATCGTCTGGCCGTAACGGATTCGACGCTCACGAGTATTAAGAATAAGTATGAAAAATACTATCCGATCTTCCCACCTATTCGTATCGACGCGACGATTGCCAAATCGGGCATGCGGGGCCAGACGCTTTATGATCGCCTCGCACTTCCGGTGGAGCGCTTAACACCGGATCATCGTGCCGCTTGGGATTACTACCAAGTGATGAAGCTGTTGATCGAGGGTCAGCATTCGCCGGGAATCCTCAAACAACCGGATGCTTAACGACGAGGAGGAGGGGATAGCAGTATGAAACCTAAGTCACGAGATCGGGAGCCGGTCGACATCGGTGATTCACTTCCTGACGCGCACTATCAGTCCTTATCTCCGGTCGCCAATGATCGCCGCCGTGAGGAGGAAGCCAAGAGTATGCGCACTGTTTTTGGCGCAGGAACAAATGAACGAATCACGGAAGTTTCACTCGATCGAGTCGATGCCAGTCCCTATCAGCCTCGCATTGGGATAGACGAGGAGGCGCTCAATGAATTGAAGGAGTCGATACGTGAGCGTGGCGTCATCAATCCTATTCTGGTTCGTTCCACCCCGAATGGACGGTACGAACTTATTGCTGGGGCACGTCGGGCTGAAGCCAGCCGGGCACTTGGCCGGGCCACGATTCCGGCAATCGTGCGCAATTATTCAGACCAAGACGCTGAGTATCTTGCGCTCATCGATAACATACATCGGCAGGACCTGGGCGTCCTTGAACAAGCACGATCCTTTGCTCGATTGATCGACCGGCATAGCCTAACCCATGAGGACCTTGCCAAGCAGCTGAAATGTTCGCGCGCGAGGATTACTCGAATGCTGAAAGTGTTGGATCTCTCCCAGGAGGTTCAGGATCTCCTCTATGCACCTGGGCATGAATTTGGAGCATTACATGGGGAACTGTTGGCTAGTGTGAAATCGTCGGAGAAGTGCCTTCGACTTGCCCAACGGGTCGTGCAAGAGAAGTGGAGTACTCGCCGCCTCGAAGAGGAAATCAATCGGAAGCCCCGCGTGCATAAAGGGTATGAATCTGTTGTCTACGAAGAGCGGCCTGATGGCTTTAACTTGCGCATCAGTTTTCGTGATAACCATGAATATGACATCGCGCGCTCAGAGCAGGCGATCCGAAAAGCCCTCGCCCGTCTATCCCAAACAAAAACTGCGGATGGCCATAGAGAAATTGCCCATACCATCGAAACATCCGACGAAACATCCGAGGTTGGGTAATCTTAGAGGCGCGTAGCGTGTATTCTTTCCAAAGATTACGCCCTCAAGTTGCTTCCACCCTGCGCTTCTTTCAACTATCGAAAAGATTGCAAGAGACTTTTATTCTTTTTTGCCATTTTCACAGTGGCTCTGTCTCTGGTACGGACCATATTCAGAAGATTATGAACATATTCTCAGTTATCCACAGGCCTTCGATACTTGACCGAAGAATTTTCGATAGTTGACCGAAGAGGCGATACTTGACCGAAGAGGATCAACGATAGTTGACTGAACCCGATCGATAGTTGAGAGAAAGTTCGATCGATGACAGAAAGATATTCCGTCCTAACTATATGAAACTCCAACGATCAGAGATCGCCATAAGCAGCTACTACGTTAGAGACTTAACGAAGGATTAATCTACGTTACGATGGAACACGCTGATTTAGTCACATCTTCAGAAGGAAATCCCTCCCATTCTGTGCCTCGTTCTCAAAAAAAAGAATTTCTTCTTAATGCTCCCGTCTTATTGCTTGCAGAGCATATTTTAGGGTCGATTCCTCTCTGGGAAGTTAAAAGTAAGAACCGGAAAGAAGGACTTCGTGAAAAGGAAGTTGTACGTGAGGTGTACTATCGAGGTGAGCTGCGAAAAATCCCCTTGGTGATTTATGCGAGCGGAGATCTAGGACTTCCGAATTCTGTGGATCTTGAGCTCTTCCGTGGGTTTGAACGCTGGGCGCTTAGCCAGCTTGAGCGGAAGAAAGTCTTAGATCCCATTGTGAGAATTTCAGGAGCAGAGATTCTGCAGGCGGCGGGGAAGGAGCCGTCGGGTGCTGCGTATGCTGAGGTCGATCGCTTCTTTTTACGGATGGCTGGGACCATGATTTCAGCAGGTCGCACCAAAACTGAGGGAGGGGAGGGGACCAGAGGGAGTGGTCCCTTGAATCGGAAACGGTTGCGAAGCAACAAGGGGATTGTTTTTAAGATCTTCGGAACAGTGGTATTACCAGGGCAACCAAATAAGAAGGGTGAAATGGTAGATAAGTATGAGGTGGAACTTGCTCCTTGGTATCGCGATAGTTTGTTGATGGGCAATTGTTTTGTAATTGATCACTCACTATTTACTGGGATGAAGGGGTCACTCTCAAAGTTATTACATCAGCTACTGCATAATCTCTTCTATCTCGGAAAAGGACATGCAGAACAGCGATATTCCGATCTTGTAGGGTATTGGCAAATCAAGAGATATATGGCGAAGTCGAAAGTGATGGAACAGTTTGCCGAGGCCCATCGTGAACTTCTGAAGCGAGGGTTCCTAGAGCATTGGCAGATTGTGCCGGTAGGGGTACGGGAGCAAAAAGACTTTCTGTTTATTTGGGATGCTGGGTCAGCTTGGTGGAAAACGGAAGCTCAATTGCCAGAGTTACAGGCTAAGTATGAACTCGGAGAACCGCATCATAGCGACTCAGATCCTGTAATCGATCCATTTCTCACGGCGCTTCCGGAACCAAGTACAGGAGCGGCCATGACATCAGCCACTGATAGTAATTCAGCAGCACGGTTACTAGACGAGATTATAAGTTTGTCCGGTCGCCGGAAAGATCCGGACGTGTGGGAAAAATGGTGGAAGCGAGCAATCGCGGCAGTTCCTCACCCACGGGTTTGGCTTCGGATTGGCGAAGTGAAAGAAAGGAAGGCACGTGGAGAACGGATTAATATGGGAAGCTATCTCGCGAAGCTGATTAAGATTGAAGCCAAAGGCCTCGGAGTACCCTGGGCTGAGGACGAGAACAGGACCACGTAGGAGGAGTTGGAAGAATTAGGTGGGAACATCCCTTCTGCGGCACGTGTCATGTCCCATGGAACATATCGGGAGAGGCATACGTCACTGGATTCGTACAGCCGGTGTGCGTCTCTAACAGCAAGCGACCGTGACAGGATCGACTGTGCCACCGCCTGTCAGGAGAAGGTGACGGAGTAGTCGCCGATACACGCAGAACAGGGATGCAAGCAGATGCGGATTTCTCGCCGATGATGGAGGCGTTGCTCTTTCCTCCGCTCTCACGGTTTTCCTGGCTCTGTCAGATCCCTCTGATAGAATAACCGGCTGTCATGGGTATGGTTCTCCTTCTCCTCTGCGCCGGAGTGTTTCTGAGTCTGTTCGAGTCCACGCGCGATGGGTTTCTATGGCTGATTGCGGGTGCCCTGGTGCTGGGCATCGTGTTTCTGGTTTTTCCTATTTATCCGTGACCGCCTTCTATCAAGCAGTGATTCGCCATGATATGTCGTCGGAAACTGTATTGCTACTCGTGTAGTCATAAGAACCGGGGGTAGGCATACGTAGGACAGAGATCACGTCATTGGCGGAATATGACAGCTTCCGTTCTATTGGCCAAGTTATGGCGAACGTTCATGCGACAGTGCTGAGGACCGCTTTATGGCGAGGTGATCTTGGTGCCGAACTTCCGCTCTTGGCCGGTTCTTCGACCATCAGTCTCTGACCCGAAGCAGAAGTACACGACCGACTGCTATCAGAAAGGGGGAGGCTTACGCCGATTCAAATAAGAACCCGTGATCAATGGCCCCACCGTCGCAACTCATTGAAACGGCATCAGTTATGACGTATTGTTCCCGAACCGTAGTGGTGTGTTATACGGACAGAAAATGGCGGATCCGGCTCTTATGTGGATCGGCCTAAACATTGTTATGCCGCAGGTAAGCAGCGTTGGCGATGCCGTATGGTTCGAGCGTGTGAAGGACGATGCTATCCAGACTTCGATCTGAGCAGCCTTGAGACCACTGGTAACAGCAATTAGGTGCCGATCGGACCGATGACAGCGCTGACCACCGACAAGTACTCAGCTGGCGAGCAAGGTCTGGGGTACATCTACCAGGCGCGTCTCGCCCTGCTCCATCTGTTGCAGTTGTCGGAGGGCACCGCCGTCTTTTTGGAAAAGGACGACGACCTCGATTTCATCGACGGCGACGGCGGCAAGTCTCTGGCCTCACTCAAGCACAAGGCAGTCGGCGATAGACTAACCAACCTGTCGACCGACTTTTGGAAGTCCGTCAACATCTGGCTAGAGCGGTACAAAAGCGATGGCCGTGCCGCATCGAATCTGCGGTTCTTCCTGTTCACCACGGGCACGGTATCGAGGGCCTCGTTCCTTGCGCGTTTCCTCCCCGAAAAGCCCGTCGCTGCCGACGATGGAGCAACGCTGACTAAACTGGCCAATGCCGCGCTTGCCGAGTCCACGTCGCAACTTATCGCGCCGATCGCCGCGGCGTTCAA
>CAYTAS010000137.1:0-6907 GCA_964435885.1 uncultured Nitrospira sp.
GGAGGTCAGGTCCAATACGGCAACAACCGTGTCCAAGAAATCGTGAGCGGTACAATGTATAGGTAAATCTGCTTGACTGTCCCATACGCATTGGTCTATATGGTAACCCTTCTATTTAATCCGTGTATAACCAGTGATCGTGAACGTCGGATTTCCAGGGTGCCATTGAGGCAGGGGGGACTGTACTTAGCCTATGGCTGAGCAAGTGAGGCTTCTGAGTGAAAGCACCCATTAGGCAGAGGCGTTTCCGGCAGCATGCACAGTAGCGCAGCTCCTTCCAAGAGGCGCTCGTAGCTGCGGCAGCCTTTTTGTTTTGAATCTCAACGCAGGCTTTTTTAAAAGGCAACCTTTCGACAAATGTCGAATGAGTTTAAGGGGCTTTCAGGAGCAGCACAGGAAACAATTGATAGCTCCACGGCTTAAGACAATCATGACCCCCCCCACTAACGGTAGGGGTTTTACCGATTCCTTCTGTAGCTCTGATCCCGTCCAATTCTTTCCTTCAGCGAACGAACAGTATGTTCGTCCATGTCGAAACTTGGCGCTCCTGTTCTGGAGCTCTTTATTGTTCAACAGTCCCAAGGGAGGTTATTGTTTATGATTAGGGTCCGTCAGTATCCACGACATCCATGGAAAGAGGCTTTATTCGCGATATCCGCACTCTTATTGGTTTCGGCCCTTACAGCCTGCGGTGGAGACGATCCTTCATCACCGCCGCCACCTCCACCTCCTTCTAACGGGATTCTTACTGGCCGTGTGATTGCTTCGGACGGTTCTTCGGGCGGGATTCTAGGTGCAATAATCGAGGTGGGGACGGTGCAGACCACATCGGGAGCTGATGGTAGCTACTCACTTTCCGTGCAGGCAAGTGATCGAGCAGTGGTGCGTGTAGAGGCCGATGGCTTTGCGGAGAGCTTTCGCATTGCCCGCGTGACCGCTGGGCAGAGCACATCGCTTACTATACAACTTGTGCCGGTTGGTATCACTGAGAATGTGGATGTAGGGTCTGGGGGGACCGTCATCCTACAGGCCTCTGGAGCCCTGGTTGTGATTCCAGCCAACGGCCTTCTCCCGCGGACTGGAGGGACTCCGGCGGCAAATGTTCAGGTTTCAGTCACTCCTATTAATGTGGCGACCAGGACGAGCGACATGCCTGGAGATTTTACTGCGACCTCAGGTGGAGGTATTGCTCAACTCCAGAGTTTTGGCGCGATGCTAATCGATGTTCGTGATAGCAACAACGTGCGATACGGGTTGGCACCTGGAAGCAGATCGACTATTCGTATCCCAGTCAGTACGCGGGCTGGTAGTGTGCCAGACACGATTCCGCTGTTCTACTTTGACGAATCGACTGGACGCTGGATACAAGAAGGCCAGGCGACACGCGTCACGAACGGTTCCAATTCCTATTATGAGGGCACCGTATCCCGGCTCAGATATTGGAATGCGGATTTAGTGATGGAGACGATCATAGTGACTGGATGTGTCAGAAACGCCGCTGGTCAGCCTGTGGCGAATGCGCTTGTCGAAAGCGACGGCATTGACTATTCAGGTTCTTCACAAGCCTATACGACCACAGACGGCTCGTTTCAGATCCCCATCCGCAAGGCCGGCAGGGCGACGATCATAGCCCGTGCTGGCACCCAATTGACTAACACAGCGACCGCCGGCCCTGCGGTATCGAACATTGCCCTGGATCCATGTCTTGTCACGACTACGCCCACAGGTGGTTTCAATATCAAGCTGACCTGGGGTGCAAGTCCATCTGATCTTGATTCCCACTTATTTACGCCCAATGCCGGACACGTATATTACCGAACACCGGGCTCTTTGACCGAATTTCCTTTTGCGAAGCTCGATGTCGACGATCGGGTCAGTTTTGGCCCCGAAGTCGTGACGATCACCAGGTTGATGCAGGGGGCCTACGTCTATGCCGTGCGCAACTTCACTGGAACGTTTGACCCTGGTATCACAGAGTCTCCAGGACACGTAGAACTCACGCGGGACGAAAGCACCAGTGTCTTTGTCCCACCATCTGGCGAGGGGACCAAGCGTTGGTGGCATGTCTTCAATATTGTTGTGGACGCACAATGCAATGTGTCAGTGACACCAGTGAATGCCTGGCTCGATGATCCGGGGCCAGCATCATCACCAGCAGGAACGCCTGCGTTATGCGATTAGGCCTGCTGAGTTCGGCGGGTTCTCCCGCCGAACTCAGCAGGCGATGATTTATGCGCTACGTCCGTTTTGGCTGAATGATAGAGCCTTGTGGCTCTGGCATTGATTGGGCGATTGTGCGACTTCTCCATTCGTCGAGGGAAAAACTTGTAATGAAGAGGTAAGACGGCATTCATACAAGCTGCAACGTTGTTGTTCGTGTGTCTGAATGGACATTCACTGTAATGGGCGATCACTTCAAGTCAAGGAGGGCTATTTGATGCACAGGATCATGGGTTTGTCATCGTTTACCATCGGGCGAGTGGTTGTGGTGGGCGTCGGGCTGATGTTCTTGGCTGGTTGTGCGGCATCGCAGACCATGATCAGCAAGCGGACTCTTGATGTGCAAACCAAGATGAGCGAGACGATTTTCTTGGACCCGGTCGGCCCAGATGAGAAAGTGATGTATATCGAGGCGCGCAATACGTCGGACAAGGACAATTTTGATATTGAAGGGCCGATTCGGGACGCGATGACCAAGCGGGGCTATCGAGTCACGAAAGATCCGAAGGAGGCCTATTACCGACTTCAGGCGAATGTGCTCCAAGTTGGCAAGACCGATGCGACGGCAGCACAGGCAGCGTTGCAAGCGGGCTATGGTGGCGGTCTGACGGTCGGTGCACTGGCTGGTGCAGGAATCGGCGCTGCAGCCGGTGGGTGGACGGGTGCGGCTGCGGGCGGATTGGCTGGGGCCGTCGCTGGTGGCGCGACGGAGTTTGTGACCGGCTCGCTGGTCAAAGATGTCTATTTCAGCGTGATCACGGATGTGCAGATCGTCGAGAAAGCGCCGGAGGGCGTCATTATTCGCCAAGATAGCCAGCAGAACTTGGCTCAAGGCATGGGCGGTTCACAGCAGCAAACCTCGTCCGAGGTGACGAAGTTCAAGAAGTATCGGACGCGGGTGGTCAGCACGGCGAATAAGGCCAATCTGGACTATGAAGAAGCTGCACCGGCGTTGACGCAAGGGTTGACTCGTTCACTTTCTGGGCTGTTCTAAGCGCGTGGTCCCTCGATGGCTTGTGTGGAGGGCAAGATGATGAGACGAACCCTTCTCGTCGCCTGTCTCAGTTTTTCGACTGCGTTTGTCCTGTGGAGTGGAGTGCTGCAGGCGGGTGAAAAAGAGGACATGGAGGCGATGCAAAAACAGTTGAATCAAAGTGTGTTGGACCGGCCATTCAATGCTGGTGATAGAGCTGCGCTTGATGCCTATCTCCAGCAAGCCGTGAAGAACAATACGCCGCCACCTCAAGCGCAGCCGCCAGTCGGGTGGCAACCTGGGTGGACCTGCAATAATCTGGTGTATTCGTACTATCAATACCGGAACTGCCTTCACTACTACCGGTATTACGGGTATTACTACCCGTATTAGGCGGAGCATGGAACGCCACTGGGGGGAGGCGATGATGCGCTTCTCCCCTGGCCGCACGCCAGCCTGTCGCTCTCCTCTATGTTGCACAATCATGTCTGCCCTCAATGAGGTGATGGACTTCAATGACAAGATCGGCAAGGCGTTACTGGGCGTTACTGATTGAGTTTGGCGAGAAAGTCGGCCAATGCGTTGATGTCACAATTTTCGTGGCGTCTCAGCGTCAGGAGATGTCGATCTCCTGAGACGATCCACTGGGCTTGCGCAGCGATCGCGCATTCAAGGATGCGATTGTCCGGTTCATCTTTGAGAATATGAAGGGTGGGGCGTGGGCGTAGGACGGTTGCGACCTGACTGATTTCCTGTACGGCCTGCCGGATCCGGCTTTCTTCCCAGTCAAATTTCATCTGGAGCACACCGGCGGTCTCGGTCAGGATGGCCACCGAGGTATAGAGATCGAACCGCCCTCTGATCGCCTGGAAGTAGGCGGCTTCAGCGTTGCCGGCGGGACAGGCTAGCGCCGAGATATAGATGTTGGTGTCGAAGACGACACGCATTTCAGCGGCCTTGGAAGACCAGCTTGTCCACGTCGGCCTCGGTCAGCACCCCTTTCCTCTTGGCCTTTTTCACGCCGTGGCGTTGCAACTCGTAGAACTGCTCTTCTCGCTTTCGTTGCGCATAAACCGTGAGCATTTCTCTGAATAATTGGCTCTTGTTTTTGGCTTCCACTTTGGCTAGCCGTTCAAAGCTTTCGGCGAGATTCGACGGAAGCGACACGGTGATAGGTATACGAGTACGTTTCATCAGCACCTCCTGTATGACGAAATCATACAGTGATGGCTCTGGTAAGGTCAAACGCGGAGGATGAGTCCGCATGATTCATGAAGCCGTACCTTGAAGTGAGGAGGCTAAACATTGGGTGACCAGCGTGGTTGCCATCTTGAGCGCTTCCTGATTCAGCAGTCGCACCTCTGTGGCGGTCATCTGTTTCCTGACGGTTGCTTTGGCCGTGGCGAGACAGTGGAGTTTGACCTCGGCCGTGGTCACGGCAATGATCTTCACCGGAAGCGTCACGTTCCAGGTGTCAATCTGGTTTCGGAGCCCATAGAGTTCGTTCAAGTCCTGGTATAGCGCGTCAAAGACCACCACGTAGTCCAAGCCTAAAAAATGTCCGATCTCGGCTAGTTCCTGATCCTTGACCTTTCCGCTGGCCTGGAAAAGAAATTCCTTTTCAAGATCGGCAAGGCTGCGACGTTCTAGGACAATCAGACTTGGGATCGAGGCTTTGAGCGAAAAGATGGTGTGTTCGAGCGGAACCCGCACGAATTGATCTGCTTCATCACGATCTTCGTGGAGGAGGCCGATTTTAGATCCAGGCGCGAGCCGCACGGGAACAGGGTGAGAGATGGTCGTGTTGAATTGGATGCCATGATGATCTCGAGTGGATTCGAGTGGCTGTGGGTTCGGCGAAATCGAGGGCGAGGAGCCCGTACAGCCGAATGAGGCTAATCCGGCCATGAGCAGCCAGCATCTCTCAAGCCAGTATCGACGGGGACTCCATGAGGGAGTTTTCAAGGCCGCACCCCCGATTTGGTCATGTCCACAGCGAGGTAGTCGCGTTCGAACCCCCATGCTGCTCCTGTCATCACGTCGATGGCCAAACCGACCGGAAAGAGTGGAAGAATATTCCCGACGATCGCGGGGCCGATGAGAAATTCGTGTCTGATGGAGAGGAGTTGCGGTTCATATCCTTCTTTTTTGAAGAGAGCCTGATGATTCGATGACCGAGTCAACGCGATGGTGTGGGGTGTGGTGAATTGTGTGGCGTTGTCGAGCGTCACGGTCACACCGGGAGGTTTTGAATCGAAGGTGATGTCTTGTTTTCCCCCGTGCAGCACGAACCCACACCCAGACAGCATGAGCAGGCTCATGGTGACCCCCATCCTCCCTGGCCTAGCGCTTCTAGCATCGCGTGGTAAGCTGATTGAGTGCTGTTCATACTGGTGTAGGCAGCTCATGAGACACAGTTCCAGGCCTCTTCCGCACGGCGTCACATTTACCGGCTGATCTTATCGTACAACCACAGGATGTACAACTTTGACGCCGGTTGGGAGGCTATGAGGCCGGGAGGAGAAGGAGCTTCCGTGCGTACAACCCTGACCATGGCTTTTGTGATGTCGGCGAGCTGTTTCTCCACTAGTGTCTGGGCGGACTTTGAGTCCGGGTTGGATGCGTACAAGCGAGGAGATTATGCAGCCGTTGTGCGAGAGTGGCAGCCTTTGGCTGAAGGTGGCCATGTGCAAGCCCAAGCAAATCTTGGGTGGTTGTATCTCACGGGGCGTGGGGTTGTACAGGACTATGTATTGGCTCGGCAGTTCTTTGAACAGGCCGCGGCTCAAGGGCACGTCGTCGCGCAGTATAACTTGGCCCAGCTCTATCATAATGGGGAGGGTGGGACCCAGGACCATGTTCGAGCCTGCCACTGGTATGAGAAGGCTGCTCTTCAAGATAATGTGGACGCACAAGTGAACCTTGGTACATTGTATTACAACGGACGAGGGTGCCGAGAAGATTATCAGGAAGCTTTATTCTGGTTTCTCTTGGCTGCGAAACAAGGAAATGCCCTCGCCTTCACAAAACTCGGCTTCATGTATGAAAGTGGCAAGGGAGTGACACGAGACATTGTTCAGGCCCATAAGTGGTATCACTTGGGCGGAGTAAATGGAGAAACAATGGGGACCCAGTCCCGGGATGAGCTTGCAAGGCGAATGACAGCCGCTCAAATAGAACAGGCAGAGCAACTAACGAAGGAGTGGGTGGCCGGAAGACACTGAGCTTCCAAACAGCATGAGGTATACAAGTTACGACAAACTTTCCAGCAACTCCAGGTCCCTCTTGAGCAATTGATTCACCAGATCTGTCACAGGCTCTCCCTTTTTCTTGGCCAGGCGCTCCAGACGCTTGTGCATGGGGCCATTCACATAGATAGGAACATTCAGCTCTGCCCCCTTCCTGGAGAATTGTCCACGGCTCGCGGGTGAAAAATCATTCTCGTTTCATGGTACCCTCTTTGATATTGTATGGTTTTGCGTTTTGGCGCTCATGTCCGAAGTCTCCTCATACGTGTGGCACACAACCAACACTGGCCTCGTACTTGCTAAACCCAGTGTAATCCATCGGTCCTCTCGGTGACTCTGTTCTTCATAAAATTTCGATAACGCCTCCGGCTGTTGGAAGATTGTCGCCGCATGGCGTTCCAAGGGGAGGTGAAAACACGAAGGGCCCGGTGGTTGCCCACCGAGCCCTTCAGTTCCCTCCAAGCTA
>CAYTAS010000138.1:0-6886 GCA_964435885.1 uncultured Nitrospira sp.
CCCTCCTCTCTAGAAGAAGCATGATAACCAGTTACACAGTTAATCTTACACGCCCTGCCGGGCAATACCAGCGACAAGACCACGCTGGCGGATTTCCTGGAAACCATCGAGCGTCAGTACGGCAAGGCCCAGCGCACCTGGGTCATGGATCGGGGGATCCCCACCGAGGACACGCTCAAGACGATGCGCGAGTCCGCCCCACCTATTCACTATCTGGTGGGCACGCCCAAAGGTCGGCTCAGTCGGCTGGAGCAATCCTTTCTGACGCGTCCTTGGGAACAGGCGCGGGAGACCGTCCAGGTCAAACTGCTGGAGCAGGAGGGGGAACTCTATATGCTGGCCCGCAGTGCTGGCCGGGTCGACAAAGAACGGGCGATGCGTCGGCGGCGGCGGCGACGGTTCTGGACGCGGCTGAAGGACCTGCACCGCCAAACCCTGACCCGGGATGCCCTGCTGATGAAGGTGGGAGCCGCGAAGAAAGAGGCGGGGCGGGATCATAGCTTGGTGCGCCTGCAGCTTCCACGTGAAGGGCAGCCGGTCACTGCGGAGACGTTCCGATTCACGCTGCGCAAGGACAAGCTGCGCCAGGCCCGGCGTCGGGAAGGCTGTTACCTGCTGCGCTCGAACGTGACCGAAACTGATCCGGCCCGGCTGTGGCAGCAGTATATTCAGCTGACGGAAATTGAGCAGGCATTCAAAGAACTCAAAAGCGATCTCAGCCTACGGCCAATCTACCATCACCGCGATCACCGCATCGAAGCCCATATCGTCGTGGCCTTCATCGCCCACTGCTTGCCGGTGACCCTCAAGTGCCACGCCCGTTCACTGGGGCCGGGCCTGACACCTCGGGCAATCCTGGAAAAGCTCTCGGCCATTCAAATGGTGGATGTGCAGCTTCCCACTACCGATGGCCGTCAGTTCGTGCTGTCCCGTTATACCCTCCCCGATCCGGATCAACAACTCCTGCTCCAGCAACTGAAGCTCACCCTCCCCCAGCAACCGCCCCCACGGATTCGTGTCACCCCACCTTCCGCCAGCCCGACTTCGGGCAACGCGATGTAGTGCCGACTTATTGGGGGCTGCCGTAAGCAGATCAAGAGGTTGGAACGCGCAAACGGTCGAATAGCGAAAGTCGGGCTAGTGTCGCCGTGTATAAAGAACCCCGCCCTTCCGGGCGGGGTACTCAAATGCAGGTTTTCGTAGAAGCATCATCGCGAAGGGCTCGCTGGTCCACCTAACGTTTGACATGAGAGGCGGTGACCGGCTTGCCGGGTGATGTCCCTCGATGGAAGGGTTATAACTCACTGCTCACTTGAGCAGAGCACCTGCGACTGAGCCGACCAGGCCGCCGATAGCTCCTGCGAGCGCTACCCACCAACGCTTGTCTTTCTGGTGCTCCAGTGCCCTAGAATGCAAGTTAACCGCCGTATCAACCAGTGCCTTTATGTCAGACGATGACAGCGGGACTCGAGAGACACGAATCTTCTGTTCATTAGTGAGTGCGTCGTACTCTGCGCTGGTAAGTACCTTTTCTGCCTTGACATCGTACCTCTTTTGAAACTGACGGCGCCAGACAAGTGAGGCCTTTTCTTTTGCCGAGTCAAGCCGGAAGAACTCGGGGTGCTCTAGAAACACCTGCTTCCACTTTTCTGCGAGAGATTCATCGGCCGACATTCGATCAGCCCACGCTGCGAATGAGAGCTTGTAGAACTTGTATGTGGCCATCGCTTGAATGGCGGCAATCACATCTCCAAGTCGACCCGGATCGCGCAGGTAGGGCGAAAGGGCTGTCTTCTCGCGTTTCCAGAATTGGCGCATGTAAGTTCGAACGTGCTGCTGTGCCGCGCCAGCCTCAGACATACCAGGAAACATGGCGCGCTGCCCCGGCGTCGGCACGAGCTGCTTGTTGGGTTTCATTCGCGCAGCCTTACGGCTTTGCCTACGAAAGCACCGACGAGATCAGGACCGCCTGGAATCACCGTGCCTGTACCAATTCGAGTCTTTGTGAACAAGACCTTTCCATTGGCTCGGTCGACTTGATACACTACAAACAGTTCGATGCCCTTGTTCGAGGCCCAACCCGCTAAGGTTGATGTTCCGAATCTCGCGAATTGAGTGTCGTCACCGGAGACGCTTCCAGTTTTTTCTTCGAAGCAAAGCACCATAGGTTTCGAAAACTTATCTGCTTCAAATTCATAATCTTTGGAAAAGGCAACTTGTCCCTTGATGTCCGTTAGCGCCCAACACTCCTTAGCCAACGCAGGTCGGCTGATTACGAGTATGAACATTGTGAGCGCGAGTGTGCGAGCTATCATAAAGACATCCTCATGAACCCCAACTAATAGGTGAACCGCTTAGGGTCGCGCGATCAACGCGCAGTCTATCCCGTGCTCGCTCCTCAGCGTCCCTACTGGAATCATCCGCAATATCTGTCCCTTGTATGCCTTTGTCAAGATGCCACCGGCCGGGATAGACGGCAAAGCCAAGCGGTGTATCCAGATGTTGGTACGCGGTATATCCAGACATCAACGCCACACATGCTGACGAAGTTACCCCTGGATGGAGAATGACAATGTATCCAGATTCACCGATCCGTAGGCCGTCGAAACAGTGTCGTTGTGAATTGTTGAAGCAGTTCGTTCTACCGGATGCGCTTGCTCTTCTTCTGTGTGTTTCGCCGCCGCCTCCAGCTTTTCCGCGAGATCCTCATGCAGTTTCTCGAAGAAATCTACAAGATACTTTTGGAATTTCTGCAATTCGGTTTCTACTTCCTTCAAGGCATCGAAGACGTGTTGTATGAGCGTCGCAAGTTGCGTGTCCGTTCCTAACACAGTGAGACCATGGCCGTCAGACGAATCGAATGACGGGGTGGGCGCCGTGGTACCGTTGGACAACAGCGGGATCGCCGCCGCCGTGACAGGCGCCCCACCCGGGGTATTGGCCGATGCCGCCACCACGGTGACGGATCGTACGACCTCTAGACTCACATCAAGGCTGGAGAGCGTGCCCAACCCGCGAAACCGTTCCGCGAGTACCGCCGCCTGCACGAGGGCCTTTTCATCCTGTCCCTCGACAAACCCACGAAAGATGCCGGAGATGTTTTGCAACAGCTTGCGAAGGTCGCTTCGCTCCTGTTCATTGAGGTCGCCGTCGATGGCTAGGCTGAATTCTTGCCGAAGGCCGTATTGCGCATACCCCGCGCCGAGGCTCACCGCCGCCTGCCTAGGGCCGCCGTAAGCGTGATATCGACCGGCGCGAAAGTCCGCCTCAAGGTTCGCCGTGAATGTAATGGTGTCGCCTTCCGCCGTCCTCACGCTCAGGCGTCCGGAAAACTCGTTGGAGACGGTCATGCCTCTGACCGCTGTCTCCAACCTGGACGCCCCTCCATCGGATGTCGAACGGAGATCAAAGAAGCGGTGCGGATCGGCTGCCGTCAGTGCCTGAATCGGCATGCATGGCTCCTGTTTCGCCGACCGGAGTTGAGCCCTCCGTCATATCTCTTATCGGCACTGCCGGAGCCGAACTTAAGAAACAGTGTGTTATAGTGAACGACACTGCGTAGTCTTTTAGGACAAGGAGGCGGTATGCGACATGTTTTAGGAGGGCTTGTGATCATCGGAGCAGGTCTGATCCTTGGCGCGAGCGGCTGCACCATCAAGAGCACAGTGAAGCAGATCACCGATACGACATCCAACGTGACCGGCACCACGTCAGGAGCGGCCTGGTGGAATGAAGACGGCCAGATCAAGCCGGACTTCAAGGCCACGGCGTTTGTGACCTTGAATCAAGAGAATCTTCGGCAAGACTTGGCGGCGGGGCGAGGGGAATATCTGACATCCGTGAGCCGGCTGTTGGGCGTTTCCGAAGAACGGCAGCCGGTGTTCTTCTCCACTGTTCAGGCGAGCTATGCCGAGACGGTCGATCAAGATCCTGCGGCACTCTTGGCCTTGCTTCGAGAGACGGCGAGGCCATTTGTTCGATAGCTGAGATCAGGAAAGCGATCGCACGGCCTGGGCGCCGGCGCGTTCCATGGAGAAAAGCGCGCCTTCAGCCTGCCGTCCGATCACCGTGCGCACGACTACTCCATCTTTGAGAACAAGGAAGTTCGTGGGGACCGCGGGAACGCGCGGTCCCGGCAACACAATCCCGGCCAGGTTCAGCGGATCGCAGGCAGACACCTTCACCTCTCCCCCGGTCTGTACATCAAGACGCTTGCGTAACACGCGCAAGGTCTCTACGGCTTCCGGAAGGGCGAATTGTTCGCCGGTGAATCCCGTCACAAATCGTCCGCCTCGCACTTCACCTTGCAATTCGAGCCGTCGATACACCACCAAGAGATCGCGCCACGAGTGAACCAGCGATTCCCGCTGGAGCAGGTCGCGGAACACGACGCCATAACGGCGCAGCAGTTGGCGAGCCACCTTCTCTGAAAGTGGTGAGTGGTCAGTGGCGAGTGGTGAGTGAGCCTGTCGAAGTAGAGACCACCGCCCAGCCGCGTGCCGTGGTCGACGGACTCGTTCGCGCCCCTCGGCTCGGCGCCGACGCGGATTCATCAGCGCGCGAAGATTATCAAATCCATCGGCCGTCACGACCCCTGCCGCAACCAGTTCCCACAACGCACCTTCGACTTCAGCATGAAGATGGTTCGTGCCCTTTGCAAGATCGGCAAAAAAGCTGGCGCCGCGCTCGCCCAACGCGCGTCGAACGTCCTGGGCCACCGAGCTCAATTGAGCGTAGGGGTCCGTGCCGCTCGTTGCCGCATCACCGTGAAACAGACTCATCAACCATTCGCCGTCTTCTCGGGGAAAGACGCTGATCAACGCAACGCTCGTGGCCACGATGCGACGCCGGTCCAGCTGTCCTCCTTGCGACAAGGTTGGATGAGGCGAGAGCCGTCCCCAGCTGACCGCTCCACTCAGGCAAAGACGGTCCAGAAGCTCCGGCTCGTACTTGGCCATGCGCAGTCTCAACAGCTGCGACTCCCACGAAGACGCTGCCGCCTCGACTCCGGCCAGTTGTTGAATGACCTGCGAGAGGCCGGATTCTCCATGCCGCCGCGACCCTGGCAACACATGCTGCCAGTGCAGCAAGAATCGCATGAATTCGGCTGCCGTGACCGGCTCGATCTCTTTGCGCAGCCTTCCGATGGTCAGTCGATGAATGCGCGCCAGTAACCGGCGATGACACCATTCGAGCTGACCGGCGTCCGCGAGTGTTGAGTGCTGAGGCCTGAGTGCTGAGGAATGCCGAAACCGCCCGCGCAAAACCTGACCGGATGCTTCGAGTTGCACCATTGCCGCTTGGACCGGCTCGACCGGCAGATGTAGACGTGTGGCGAGCTCTTCTACTGTCGTGGGTCCGATACTCTCCATCCACCCTTGTAGAATGCCGGCAAGCGTCGCGTCATCTTCTCCCGCCAGCACTCGCTCTACTCCCTCTCGATGTTCTATAGCCACCCACCCCTTTGCCGAAAGTTCGACGGCGCGGCCCGATTGAGTCAGCTCCGGCAGGAACGGCTGCCACTCAGTCACTGTCTCGCAAGGCACCCAGACCAGCGTGAGCAATGCGTCATGTAGTTCGTCGGCATCACGCACGACCGGCCAGGACTCACGGACGACTTCGTTGATGGCTTCTGGATCGAGCGCCCCAACGTCGCCCACCATATCAGGCGGCAAGGTTCGCCGCATTTCCACCGCCCGCGCTCGACGCTCTTCCAACGGCGCATCATCGAGAAAGGCATAGGGATTCGCGTTCAGGATTTCGTGAGAGAATACGGACGGAGCCGGTGTCTCGACCGCAACACAGCGGATCTGCCCTCTTTCGATCCGTTGCAATACTGCCATCAGTCCTTCGACATCCATCGCCTCAGCCAAGCAATCACGGAGTGTTTCCTTGACTAAGGGATGGTCCGGAATCTGCCGCGCAGCCCGCTCTCCTGTCAGATTCTCTTGGCAGGCGATAGCATCCGGGAAAATCGCGGCCAGCAAGTCTTCAGATTTCATCCGCTGAAGTTGTGGTGGAACCTTCTTCCCGTTGGAAAACCGCAACAGGGCCAATGACCGCGATGCATTCCATCGCCAGCGCGTGGTGAACATCGGTGCCAGCAGCACGGCCTGAACCAGCACTTCCCTGACTGAGTTCGAGTGGAGATAGCCGAACACCGACTCCAGCGGAAAACTATGTTTCTCGCCAAGGGAAATAACCAGGCCGTTATCCGTGGCCGCGGCCTGCAATTCGAAGTCGAAGGTTACACAGAATCGTTTCCGGAGAGCCAATCCCCACGCCTTGTTGATTCGCCCACCGAACGGCGCATGGATCACCAATTGCATGCCACCGCTCTCATCGAAAAACCGTTCTGCTACGATGCAGTCTTGAGTCGGCACCGTACCTAGGATGGATCGACCGGCCAAGATGTACTCGATAGCTTGTTGAGCACCACGAGCGTCGAGACCGCATTCGTGTTTAAGCCAGCTGATAGCTGACAGCTGACGGCTCTCAAGTAGTGCTGAGTGCTGAGGACTGAGCACTGTGATAGGAGAACCAGAAGAAAGAGCTTTGTCTGCGATCGCCTGTCGAAGGCTTGCTAATTCAGCGGACAGTTCCGCTGTCCGTGATGGCGCCTCACCGCGCCAAAATGGAATGTTTGGTGGCGCCCCCTTCGCATCTTCAACCCGGACCTTCCCGGCTTCAACCCCCTTGATGCGCCATGATGTGTTGCCCAACAGCATAATATCCCCGGCGAGAGTTTCGACCGCAAAGTCCTCGTCGACCGATCCGACCACCGTCCCGTCCGGTTCCGCGACCACGGCATAGTTCGCCGTATCGGGAATTGCTCCACCGGAGGTGATGGCTGCCAGCCGCGCGCCACGTCGTCCCTTGATCCGGT
>CAYTAS010000139.1:0-6605 GCA_964435885.1 uncultured Nitrospira sp.
TGAGTCGCTCGCTTGTATGGTTCTTCACACCATGCACTTCCCCAGCTGGGGCCATTGTGCCCTGCCCTGCAACAAGGACTCGCTGTTCCGTGCCGACCTGAAACGTTCCTTGTCCCTCCAACACAATATACACCTTGTCTTGATGACCATGGACATGACCTTTTTGGTCTTGCCCAGGCTCGAAGCAATATATGTCGCAGAAGAATCCTTCTGTTTGGAATACGCTGTTCTTCTTCATCTTCTCACTGCCGAACTGTTGAAAGTCGGCCAGTGTGACAATCTTCATTGCACAGACTCCTGAGATCCGGCCATCAGCGTAAATGAGCGAGCAACTTCCGGTACGATCGCTTACATTCATCCAGGGCACTGTTCATTCGTTCCCGCACCTCGTTCCACGTGGCATCAGTCACGTTTTTTAATTCGTCCAGCTTCGCTCTCACCCCTTCCTTCTTCTGCTCCAACTCGTTGAGCGACTGCTGAAGGTCGGCCCGGGTGGATTCCGAGGCTTTCTCGATCTTTGCCCGCAAGCCAAGAATGTGCTGCTGCATAGCCGCGAGTTCCTCTTGCGCCTTTTGATGGAACGCCTCTTTTTGCTGAACCGTATACTGCCTGGTCGCCTCGATCGTTTCCTGAGCTTCCTTTACCACCTGCTCAGCGCTCACGGTGGAATCAGCGGCCATACTCGACAGCGACGCTATCCCAGAGCCTATTGCAACGACCACCACGGCGATCAGCCGGCTTCGATTCATATACCCTCCATAAAGACGATGAAGTATAGTCCGCCAACTTCTCCAAAGTCACGACCGCTAAACTTTTTCCGGGGATCGACCGAGAAAGGGAATCGTAACCGATAACTCGCGTTTGAGGAGCTTGCTTCCATGGCATCGGAACCAGGATCGGCAACCACCCCAGTTGAACGGCTGGAACAATCGTTGATCCAGAAAATTGAGACCGGTGAGATTGAACTGCCTCTCCTCCCCCAAGCCGCCAGCCAGGTGATGGCACTGGCGTCAGACCCGGCCGCCGATGCGGCGAAGCTCTCCGCGTTGATTCACCAAGACCAAGCCCTTGCTGCTCATGTGTTGAAGATTGCCAACTCGCCGGCCTACATGCCCAGGAGTCCGGTCGTCTCGCTCCAGCACGCTGTCGCCATGTTGGGGATCACCCTGCTGTCGGAAATTGCGTTTACCGCCTCGTTGAAGGTCGGTGCGTTCCAGGTGCCAGGATATGAAGATGAAGTCAAACAGCTCTGGCGGCATTCGCTGGCTACCGGGGCCTTTGCCAAAGAAGTTGCCCGGGCGAAACGTATGAATGTCGAAAGCGCCTATCTCTGCGGACTATTGCATGAAATCGGGAAACCCGTTGTCCTGCGAATAACCACGACGATTGCGCGAGAACAAAGCGACAAATGGGTCAAAGCGCTGGCCACGATACTGAATAACAAATCTCACGTTAAAACGTTGATCGAGGGCTACCATACCCGTGTGGGCGTTCTGATCGCCGAAAAATGGAGTCTGCCCAAACAAGTAGCGGAGGCGATCCAATATTACGGTGATTACGAGCATACTACCGCCTTCCGCCAGGAATGCATGCTCACCTTTGTGGCGGATCGATTAGCGAGCCATCTCCTCGCGCCTGAAGAAATGCCCGAAGACAGTTTCCGCGATCATCCGGTATTCGCAGAGTTGAACCTGTACCCTCAAGACGTCGATAAACTGCTGAGAACCAAAGAGCAGGTCTTAACCATTGTGAATGCGATGAACCTATGAGCGCACCAAACACCTATGACATCATCGTGATCGGCGCCGGTCCAGCCGGCCAAAAAGCTGCGGTTCAGGGCGCCAAGGCCGGCAATCGAGTCGCCCTCATTGAACGCGAACGGGGCATCGGTGGGAGCTGCGTCTATCGTGGAACCATTCCCAGCAAGACGTTGAGAGAAAGCGCACTTCACCTTGATCGGCTCAAGCGAGCAGGAGAAGCGTTGCAGTTCAACTTGAAACCGGACACCCAGATCGCCACCCTTCTCAGCCGGCTGGAAGACGTCGTGCAGGCACACGATTCGTTCATGAGCAAGCAACTCCGCCGAAACGGCATCGCCTTGTTTCACGGACAAGCGCGCTTCGTCGACGCCCACACCATCGAGATGCAAACCGTCGATGGGGCGCATCAACAATTCACAGCCGGCACAATCGTCGTTGCGACCGGGTCACGCCCGAGAACTCCAAAAGACATTCTGGTCGACCATGAGCATATTCTGGACAGCGATTCGCTCCTTTCCATGATGTACTTGCCTCAATCGCTGACCGTGATCGGAGGCGGCGTCATCGGCTGCGAGTATGCATCCATCTTTGCCTTGCTGGGAGTGGAAGTCACCTTGATCGACCGTGGAGAATACCCGCTGCCATTCATGGATCGGGAACTCGTTCGACAGTTCGTGCAAGGGTTTGAGGAGCGGAACGCCCGCTACCTCGGCGGGCGTACGGTTTCCGACGTGCGATGGAACGACGTGGCACACGTCGTCACGAAACTCAGCGACGGCACGACAATTACAAGCGAAAAACTGCTGGTCGCCTTAGGGCGGCAAGCCAACATCGAAGACTTAAATGTCGCCGCTGCGGGAGTCATGCTTTCGGACAAGGGCCTGATACCTGTAAACCAATACTGCCAGACGAATGTCTCTCACATCTATGCCGTCGGCGATATGGTCGGGGCACCTGCCCTGGCGTCAAAGGCCATGGAAGAAGGTCGTCGTGCCGTCCGCCACGCCCTGAACCTCGCAGTGGGCGACGTTGCCTCAACAATCCCCATGGGCATCTATACGATTCCAGAAATGGCCAGCATCGGCCTTGATGAAAAGGGCGCACGGGAGCGATACAAAGAACCTCTCATTGGGCGAGCAAAGTTTGAAGAAGTGGCTCGCGCTCAAATATCAGGGGCAGGCCACGGTTTACTTAAAATGGTGGCTGATCCTGAAGGAGAACGCCTCCTTGGAGTACAGATTGTGGGAGATTCAGCGACGGAACTCGTTCATATCGGACAATTGGCCCTTCAAAGTTCCGCCACAATCGAATCCTTCATCGATAACATCTTCAATTTTCCGACCTATGCGGAAGCCTACCGAATCGCCGCGCTCGACATCTTGGGCCAGGTGGCAAAGCATCGCGCGGCCAAGGCGGCGTAACACTTGGGCGATTGGACGCATTGATCTACCCCATTGTTCTCCGCGTGATCTGATGGTCGTGACACACAACTGAAGAGCGGCTCCAGGCTCCTCACTGATGCGACTCACAGCACGGCGGTCTTCCTACGCGGCCCGCTTCCTGCGTTTTCGTGGGACCTCACGCGAGAGCAATCGCGCAAACTCTTCTCCTACCATTGGCCGGCCGAAGAAATGCCCCTGAACTTCATCACAACCCTGCCCACGCAACAGCGCCAACTGTTCGTCGGTTTCTACCCCCTCCGCCAGCACGGTGAGATTCATACTGTGCGCTAGGGAGATGATTGCTCGCGTGATTGAGGCATTGGCCTCGTTGCGCGTGACGTCATGGACAAACGATTGGTCGATCTTCAGCATATTCAGAGGGAACCGTTGCAGGTGGCTCAAGGAAGAATAGCCGGTTCCAAAGTCATCGATCGACAAGCGAACACCCATCGCCCTGAGCTCCTGCAACATGGTGATGGACGTTTCCACATGTCGCATCGTGATCGATTCGGTCAATTCCAACTCGAGATATTCCGGATCGAGGGTGGTTTCCGCCAGCGCCTTTGCAATGACGCTTGTCAGCGAGGCCCCGTGAAAGAATGAATTAGACACGTTGACCGACACCCGAATAGGAGCGTACCCCGCATCTTGCCAGGCTTTGTTTTGACGACACGCCATGCGCAACACTTCTTCATCCAATTTGTGAATCATGCCTGCCTCGATCGCCACAGGAAGAAACACGGCAGGCATCAGCATGCCCCGTCGAGGATGACGCCATCGGACCAGCGCTTCCACGCCCACGATTCGATCGGTCAGGATGTCCACTTGAGGCTGGTAATACACGAGCAGCTCGTGACGTTCCAACGACTTCCGCAAATCATTTTCCACCTCGAGTCGCTCCGTGGCCAATGAATTCATGGTCGCCGAGTAGAACTGCGCGTTATTCCGCCCCTGCTCTTTGGCGTGATACATCGCAATATCCGAGCTCTTCAGCAGTTGATCCACCGAATCTCCATCGGTCGGAAAGATCGCAATCCCCACGCTGATGGTGACAGAGATCTCATGACCATCGATCAAGAAAGGCCTGGCCAAGGTTTCCAAGATACGTCGCGCAACCATCCCGGCATCCTGAACCTGTCGAATGTTCGTCAACAAGACGGTAAATTCATCCCCGCCCAAGCGGGCAAGTTCATGCGTGTCGCCCTTCTCCACGGACCGGCCCACGGAATCGCTGTGTCTGATCGAATCCGCCAAGCGATCAGCCACCTGCTTCAACAGTAGATCACCGACGTTGTGCCCTAACGTATCGTTGATGACTTTGAACCGGTCCAAGTCGAGGAACAAGACCGCGAGCGTCGTGTGGTAGCGTCGCGCATGGGCAAGCGCTTGCGTGACGCGATCTTTGAAGAGCACACGATTCGGCAACCCGGTCAGGCTGTCGTAATAGGCCAGTCGATGAATTTCCCGTTCCGAACGCTTTCGTTCGCTGATGTCCTTCGCCGTTCCCACAATCGTCAACGACTTCAGCTGATCATCGAAGACGGCCTCGGCTTGCACGTTCACGGTAAACTCACTCCCGTTCGGCAGCATCATGCGATGGTCGATATCGCACGGCTTCCGCGATTCAAGAATCGCTTGCAGCGCGCGGTCGAGACGATCTCGATCTTCCTCATGAACAACTTGGAGGAAGGCTTCCTTCGTTCCGCCAAAGTCTTGCGGCCGAATTCCCATCAGCCGACAGAGTTCCGGCGATACCGTGAACCTTCCCGTAGAGGGATGCCATTCCCAATTGCCGATCTTGGCGATACGCTGCGCCAAACCAAGCCGAGCTTCACTGCGGAGCAAGGCATTCAACGTGGCGCTCCCTCGCAACATGTACCGCACACGATGGCCCAAGATCGTCGCATTCATCGGCTTGGCGATGAAATCCGTGGCGCCGTGCTCGTACGCGCGAGCGATCGAGTCGGCATCGTCCAACCCGGTCATGATCAAGATCGGCACGCGTCGGCCTTCTGTCGATTCACGAAGTGTTGTACAGGCGGCAAACCCATCCATCACGGGCATCACCACGTCCATGACGACAAGATCCGGACGCCGCGCTGCAAATTGTTCCAAGGCTTGCGCGCCGTTCGACGCTTCGCAGACCTCGAATCCGGCTTGTTCCAGGGCCTCGCGCGCAAACATTCTGACCAATTCCTCATCGTCCACAACCAGAACTAATGAGGAATGGTTCTTGTCTTCTTTTCGCATGCCAGGAGTGTGCTTCGTGACTGCTTCTGGAGATTCACAAACGACTTAGGCGGCTTCTTTCGCCAACAATCCTTCGATCGCTCGCTTCGCTCGAAGATATTCCGCTTCGACCTCGGCAAACACCGCCGGTACCGACGACAAGTCCCCGGAACAGGCAATGGATTCAAGCCTTTTTATTCGCTCGGCCAATGTCTTGGCGCCCACCATCCCGCTGCTCGATTTGAGGGAATGGGCGGTTTTGGACAACTCGGAGGCGTTTTGATCGTCGATATGCCGTCTCATGGCTTCGATATACTGCTTCGAAGAGTCGAGGTATCGAGACAGCATATCGACATAGATATCCGGTCTACCAGGACGGCGAAGCCGGCGCAAATCCAGCAAGGTCCGCTCTTCCAGGCAGTCGGAAGGCTCACTCATGGGGCTATCGTTGCTCACGACATGGCCGACAGCAACTGGCCTATTCGGAGGAGACACGGCGGCTTGCGGAATCCACCGTCGCACGATGGCAATGAGTTGAGGATGCCTGAATGGTTTGCTCAAGTAATCGTCCATATCCTGAGCCAAACAGCGCTCCCGATCTCCCGCAATGGCATGGGCGGTTAATGCAATGATCGGCACGCGCGGCAGATTCCGAGCTCGTTCACGGGCCCTGATGGCAGCCGTCGCGGCAAATCCATCCATCTCGGGCATCTGACAATCCATTAACACAAGATTAAACGTCCGACCAGCCGTCGCTTCAACCGCCTCGCGCCCGTTGCAGGCGGTATGAACTTGATATCCCTCGATCTCAAGCATCTCCGCAGCAGCTTCTCGATTGACCGGATTATCTTCAGCCACCAAGATGGATATGGCTTTCCGGTATTCCGGAGGAGAGTCGTCAACCGGCCCGGACCGAGACGGAACCGACTGTACCGTTCTCGTCATGGTCAGCTCAATGAGCCGATTGTACAGGTGAGATTGCCGCACAGGCTTTGCAATCGAACAATTAAGCTCCCCGGCATGCTCAGATGCGAGCAAGCGTTCGTCTTGCCCCATGGACGTGAGCATGATGATCTTCGTCGTCGCCAGTCGTGTGTCTGCTCGGATCGTCCTTGCCAGTTCAAACCCATCCATTTCAGGCATTTGTCCGTCGATGATCGCAAGATCGTACATC
>CAYTAS010000140.1:0-6454 GCA_964435885.1 uncultured Nitrospira sp.
AAATGCCTTGGAACGAGGGATTACAGCCACACTTGGCTCTGTGGGCGAACCCTACCTGGATGCGTTTCCTGAGCCGGCTCGTTTTACGACTCTGCTGTTGACGGGGAAATACTCCCTCGTCGAAGTCTATTACTTGACCAGTCGCTATGTCAGTTGGCGAATGGTGCTCTTCGGCGATCCTCTCTACAACCCAATGAAGAGACGTCCATCCCTGTCATTATCGGTTCCTCCGCTGGCGTCCCCTTCTGATCGACGATTGAGCGATCCGGCGGCGAGACTGATGCGTGCGCATGACCTTGCACGTGACCAACAGAAACAATTGATTACCCTGCTGCGACAAGCCGAGCAGGCTACCAGCCTCCCTTCTCACTAACAACACCAGAAGATCCTGGTTTTGCTCATCTCACTGTGGCCCTTGTCCCAGCAACGAAGCACCTACGCAATGTCCAGCGCTCAACGATACCGCACCGCGCTATGATTTTGCATGGCGGCTCAGGTAACGGTTGATCGCCTCACGTTCAGGGTCAGTCAGAGGCGGAAGGCCTTTTTCGCGCATCAACTGTTCCATTTTTGGCAGGAGATCCTGCCATTCCGCCATCGTTCTGAACCGCGGATCGGGCACCCCGTGCGTCACTCCATGGCTTCCAAACGGCTTCCCGTGGCAGGCGCTGCACCGTTGTGCGAATACTCGTCCATCGGATGTATCCAGATCAGGGATGTCGGTGAATATCCCGCCGCATGCTCCGATCGACAGCAAGGCCGTAAAGCCTACGGTGTAGGCACACAGACGGGCTTGGCGAATCGACGCTGCATACGCTTCCCCCCATTGCTTCATTGCAGCTCTCTTTTCACTGGAGATTCCCGATGTCCACCGATTGAGCAAGTCCATTCGACCCGAGGGGTGCGGATGGCTGAGGCCCTCGTGGTAGTGAACCCCGTCTGTACTCACTCGCGAGATCCCGGAGTAGACCGGTATAGCGATCACGCAAGACCTCGACCATCGGGTGATGATCTCCCAATGTCTGATGCTGAATGACCAGTGCGCGTTCGTACCGAAACTTTGCTTCGATATAGAGACCACGCTCATGCGCTAGCAATGCCCAATTTCCAAGGATACTCCCCATCAGCCTCTCAGGTGAGTCCGGCACCGCCTCAAGGACGGCGACCGCCTCACGATACCGTTGATCCGCAAGTTCGGATAGTCCTTGGGCATGGTACAGATTCGCTAAATTATTCAGACTCATGGCGACGCTAGGGTGACACTCGCCCAAGAATACCCGGCGAAGGTTCAAGGCTCGTTGGTACAGCGGTTCCGCAAACGTATATAACCCTTTCTCCTTATAGAGCGCCGCCAGATTGTTCACGATCGTGGCCTCTTCCACGGATTCGGCACCATCCGAGTTCGCCATCATGCCCAGTGCCAAGTGAAAGCTCGCTTCCGCTTGAACCTGACGCCCCTGCTTTCTATACAACATGCCTAGCCCATTGTATCCTACCGCCAACCTCGGATGACCGAGACCTAAGACGTGTTCTCCAATCATCAGCGAACGGAGATAATGGGTCTCCGCCCGGTCAAACTCACCTTTCTCCAGATAGATTTCAGCTAGATTATGCAGGGCAACCGCGGCATGTTCATGCGCTGGACCGAGCGCCTCCTCCCAGAGCACCAATGCCTGTTCATAATAGGACTGCGCGATCTCAGGCTGCCCCTGATCATGAAATACCAACCCCAAATTGTTCAGTGAGGTTGCACGACGAACGTCGAGAAGACCAAAGCCTTGAGCCTGCTGATTCGCCAGTAGGAATAGTTGTTCTGCTTCTTGGTATTTGGCCTGCTCGCGAGCCACGGTTCCTTCGTCCGTCAATGCCTGCCAACGATCCATCGTACCGGCAACGACCGGAGTCGATGGGAAGAGGCACGCAAGCAGTATCGCCACAAGAAGCGCACGGCACGTCCGATTACAACCAACCCGCGATTGTCTTAGCATGCAATGGACCTCACCTGATGGTTTAGAGTCCGGAAAGGGACACGTCACTGCTGCGTCGGTCTCACAGGCGGTCATTGGGTCGGTGTCGCCTGATTGTCGCTTGCCGCCAGGCCCACGTAGTACACCGTGACCTGTTTGGGGCTCCTTCCAACAGGAATCGTCGCGGTGATCGTATGGTTCGCGGCATCGATGAGAGAGACCGATCCGTTGCCGGTGTGCGGGGCATTCGTCACCACAATGCCCCTGGCCGATCCTGCCCCTTTAGGACCCGTCACCCACAGATCAAGGGCATGGACTCCAAGCGGGCCGGCGGAGGGCAGATCGACCGCGGTGAGCAGCGGAAACGACGTCGGCCAGGTGGTCGCATCGAAGACGAGCAGCTTGTCCCTCAGCATCACACCGGATTGCTGTGGCGTGAGGCCTATCGTGGCATTCGTCTGGGTCATGTAGAGTCGTTTACCGTCAGCGGTGAAGCGGAACTGAGCGGGCCGAACATGGTCTAAGACGTGAGGGCCCACAAGCGTGAGTGTCGGTTGAGTCAGATCAACGAAACCAATTCGCCCGCTCACTTTAGCTGGATCCGAGGTGCTGTCCTCGCCGACCAAGAAGAGCAATCGGCCGTCCGGTGTGAGCGCTACTTGCTGGAATTGCGGCACATCAATGCGCCTGACGATGGCGAAGGATGTCGGATCGATCTCCACCACCGAGCGGTACCCTGCAAGGTGACTATAAATCTTGCCCGTCGCCTTGGACCAAAACATGCCGGCGGGCAGTGAACGATTCGCCGTCGTCGCACTGCCGTCACAGGCTGGTTGCCCCAACGACGCTTCCTTGGCACTGTCGCATAAGTCAATTTTCTGAAAAAACTCACTCCAAGCGACGTCTCCCCCTGCCGTTGCCACGGGAAGCAGGATGCTGATCAGCCCTGTCGTTTGACTGGAGACAAACGCAAGTTCCTGCGCCGTGACCGGCGGCCGAGAGAACGCGATGAAGTGCGCGCCCTTTCCGGACAGACACACGATGGACGTGACGCGCGGAACTTCTCCCCCCACGCCGAGGTGCGAATTGTGAAGGACGGACACGGATCCTCCTTGAGCACAGTCGGCGACCATGTCGAGACCGGTGGCCGAATCTCCGTCGTTCATCGTCCACAGTACTTCCTTATCGACCGGATCCCTGTAAATGCGTGTCGGTCGTTGCCCGATCTTGACCCTGGGGTCCAAAGGGTTTGCCGTTAAGAAATCTTCGAGAATCGGCGCTGCCGCGCTGATCGGGTCGATGGTGGCGACTTGGTTGGTCGCCGTATTGGTGACAAAGATCCATTCGCCGAGCGAGAACGCGATGCCGCCGATGGCGTCGGCCTGTGTCGGGCCGAGGGACAAGGTATTGATGACAGGAGGGGACTGCCCGTCCAGCCGAACCGTGGTCATGGTCGTATCGCCTTGGTTCACAACCAAGGCCATCGGGATCGACAGGGGAGTATTCGGCGGGGGATCGCCGTTCTCACCGCCACTGCAAGCACTGAGCACGAGAACCGTCGGAAGCATCGCGTGCATTCCCCACCACCGAAGCGTGTTAAGCCATCCATCCATCTGCGCCGTGTGTGCCATGATGCGTTGCTCCCTGACCTGGTCTCTTCTTTATTCGTTCAAGTCACTGCTTAAACAGGGAAGGAGTCGTAAAGTATTTCGTGATGCCTCCCACAAAACTGACTTCTTGCTGAAGATTCCCGTTGAAGTCTCGATAAATCGGCACCTGCGCGATAAAGTAGACCTGGGCAAAATCAAGGACGTTGACCACCGCACCGGTGGAAACTGCGAGATAGGTATGGTCGGTGGTCGGCACCGGACGTCCGATGATGTTTCCGTCAAGCAAGACGGCTCGATTGAATGGGGCCGGCCTGAACTCATAGAGCGCCGCTTCAATGTTGTCCCTGCCTTTGTAGCGAAAATTGATTTGGTTGGTGAGGGTCAACCAGGGAAACGTCACGAGATTGAGCCCAGCATTCACGGAAAACTCCTCACCAAACCGATAGCCATCTGAATTTCGGAACGTGTATCGAATGTTCCCGGATATGAATTGATTCAATCGATGGGGAATGAGCTCGTAAGTCTGATAAAACCCCGGCTGAACCCCGAAGGCCCCCCGCCCGACCTGTAGTGTGGACTCGGCCAGCTGACCGCCGATAGGCTCGTAGCCGTAGTCGCCGACGGGGAGCCATACCCCCATTTCCAAGACCACCATGCTGCGCAAGCTGGGTAACAGGTTGTACTTCACCTTTCCAAGAACATCTCCGAATCCGCGGTCAAACGTATTGGAGACTGTGCCGGATCCGATCTGTCCGATCGCATCGACGATTCGGTAGGGCACCTGCACTTGTAGGCCGATCCGTTCCGTCAGTCCGTAATTGAGATCCAACACCCCTGTTTGAACCAGCGTGCTGAGTTGATTGACCTGACTATTCGCCAGGATCAATTGCTTGGTCTGCTGGTTGGCGAAAGGAATGGTGTTCGCACCTTCGGGAGGAATCTCATTTGGTGTATGGGCGAAGCTGAGATTCACCGTCAACACACCGGCCGGCGAGACCGCCTGTTGCGAACCGATGACGACGAAACAACTCACCGAGCCACAGGATGCCTGTACCAATGCAGGTGCGGCCCACACGCTCAGCAGGGCAAGCAGCACACATGCCCTCACATGAGCAAATGTGCCAAGCTTTTCGGTCATACCACTGCCTGCTGCCTTGACCGAACTCTGCCGTGACCGGTGTCTTGCCGTCGAATCAGTCGAAGACCGACTTGAGTTGAATCCGTTGCTCCCGCGCCGACCGGCGCCGGGGCATTGCCCACACAATGATGATCGATCAAAGCTGCCACCGTATGGCTGAAGATCCTCAAGCTTCCGACGCCCAGACGCGTGCCACCGAGCCGTCCTGCCTCCACCCAGCGATAGACCGTCCAGCGGCTCACGTTCAAAATTTGAGCGGCCTCGTCCACGCGAAGCAGTTGTTTGTGCTGTAACGTATGAATCGCATCCATGATCAATTCCTCCAATATGATGAGTCGCTGAGTCGTCCACGCCAGCGATGTGAATCCGTGTCTCGGCCCTTCCGACAGATCTAGGAGTGGGATGATAGTAATCGATCATCATCGGGAAATGGCACGATGATGCCCAATGAAATACCCACGTCTCTGCTCTGGTGAGAAGGCAGATGATCGATTTAATTCAGATAGGCTGCCGGCGGACCGCGGGGATGAGGGGAGAGAAGAGTCGCATGTTCGTTCCTCGACAGAGAACTGAGGATGAGCAAGGCGAGCAGTGAAAGGATGGGAATGTAGAGAGAGCCGTCCAGGCCAAGCCCCTGTCCGACTCCGCACAACCACGAGCAGAGAGGTGAGGAGTGAGTGGGGGCTTTGTGGTGCGCGTGCTGAAATTCATGCGCAACAGTTGCTGGTGCTGCCAACACAGACACCAGCAGCAGGCACGCTGCCATGGCCACCACAACCACCTGTCGGGGAACGTGTATCGTCATACCTTTTCGTCACGGGTAATAGCGGGGCGGAGGCCAAGGAAGGGCCACCCGCGCCCCGCGCTCATCCGAACCACCGGCTGCGTGACTCGGACTATTCGTTACTTGAATTATGCTTGACTGGACTGTGCGTCAGTGGAACAGGCGCCGAAGAGCAAGAACTGCTTCCCTGCACCTCGTCCATCACGCAGGAAGTGTGAGCCCTGGAGGTGCGCGAGGATCCGATATCGTGGCACAAGAAAACAAAAGCAGTGGATTGGAAATAACAAACGTTGACTCAACAACAATCTGGACCGTCGCTTTTGGCGACTCCGTCGCCATGACGATATCGGACGTGGCCTGGCAAGCCCACACACAAAACACATGATGAGAGGATGACGGGTCTTGAGTATGGTGATGATGATTCTGAGCTCGGTCGGCATGGGCAAACGCACATCCGACACTCATCGCTGCAAGCCCAGCATACAAGAGCGCTGCGAACCAGACGATCGACATATGACGGAATGTTTGGTTGAAGCGTTTCACCTGCCGTCCATCCCTATTCAGCCGTCTCTTCCCCCCTACCGCTTCTACACGCTTTGCCTATATACATGGACTCTCTACTGCTGTCTACTTACGCTTGCTCACAGATGCAACACTTTGGACATTTCTCCGATCAGGGCCGTTCCGTACTATACCCAACGACGGTCGGCCCCTTTGACTCCATATCTCACTTCATCAGATAGTACGCCCGCATACAACAATCATCGGCCTATACAATGAAAGTGCGGAGCGAAGGAGGAGGCAGGCAACCTTCGCCCCGCGCTTGGTCCGAGCCGGAGGGTCGCCTGCTCGGACAATACACAACGATGTACGTTCTGGACCACTACCTATCAGCTGGCGAAGCCCCAGCATACACGACTAAGCCAGTCTGGTCTTATTTAAACGAGGCTGACGA
>CAYTAS010000141.1:0-6417 GCA_964435885.1 uncultured Nitrospira sp.
AAGCTGCGATTACGGCCCTCAACGGTTCGGAGATGGGTGGCCGGACTCTTACAGTCAATGAAGCACGGCCGCAAGAACCGCGCACCGGTGGCGGTGGCCGTGGTGGATTCGGTGGAGGCGGAGGTCGGAGCGGAGGCGGCGGCAAGCGCGACCGCTGGTAATTGACGAACCGCCTATGTAAGTAGATAAAAGGGGTGCCATGTGAATGGCACCCCTTTCTTTTTTCTGACCTGACTGGTAGCGTCATTGGGCCAGGATGAATGCTGAGTAATTTCCATCGTTAGATGGTCACCAAGTATGACTCTCTCAGAATCAATGATTGGGGTGGCCGAGTTATCGTCCGTTTCATTGGAGAGCAGGCCGGTGCTCGTGGTCGAAAACTTCTGGTCTGCCGAAGAGCGCCGGTTCTTGCGTGAAGGGATGAACCAGGCCGCCTGGAAGAGTCTTTCTGATCTGGAGAATGTTCAAGAAGACTTTCCCAACTCAGGCAACTGGGCAAAGGCTGAAATCGGATCGGCGGAGGCTGAGCATTTTCTCTCGCGGTTGCGGCTGCCATGCATTCGAGAGTACATCGAGTCTTTCCCGAACATCATCGGACGTCATGTCGGGTTCAGTTACTACTCCTACTCGGCGGGCGATTGCCTCTTAACTCACAATGATACCGATCAAGGACGACTTACTGCAGGTCGTCAGTCACTGCGGCGTCGAGTCGCAATCGTCACGTATGTCCACGAAGCATGGCGGCCTGATTGGGGTGGAGAACTTATCATCTATGCGAGGCGCGCAGGTCCATCTTCGGACTGCGGTGACCTAGTGCTGACCCATTGCATCGAGCCTCGCCCGGGAACGCTCGTCATGTTTACGGTACCGCGCTATCACAGGATCTGCCGCGTCGATCCCACGGCGGGTGAGCATCGGCGGCTCTCAATCGCCGGATGGTTCATGACCGAGCATGCGTAGGAATTCAGAAGCCTCGGTCAGCGGCTGGATGGATGCGGAGTCTCCTCAGCGGTTCAGCCAAACCAATCGGTATCGTTGGCTGCGCGTGGCCGGTTTTCCGCCGCTAGAGTCGGCGCAGGCTGAGCGAGCACGTTGTGGACGAGGGCGATCAGGCGGTCGCGCTCAAACGGCTTGGCTAAAAACGGAAGTGTTCCTCGCTTGATTCCATGACTAGTGAGTTCCTTGTCAGGATTTCCAGACATTAGAATTATGCGGAGGCCGCTCCGGATCATGCTCGCGCGGACTGCGAGTTCATGGCCATTGACGTGAGGGAACTGATTGGAGGTTGAGGCCAGTTGAAAGCCTGGTGGGGGCAGGACGAGGTCTGTGATGAGGATGTCGATCTGCCCTTGATGCTGCGCGCAGATCTTGAGCGCTTCCGAGCTACCTTCGGCTTCCAGCACGTGAAATCCAACTCCTTCAAGTAGCGTCTTGCAGAGGTTGGTAATCGTGGCCTCGTCGTCCACAACTAAAATGGTCGTTAGAGCCGTCACTGATGGTTTGTCCTGATGTCTCGCCAAGTCCACCTCCCAGTTGCCATCATAGTGCTGAACTCGAAGTAGCGCGAGCAAAACCGAAAGTTTTCGCATCATGCATCCCCATACAATTGCCTCACATTACTGAACAGAGACGCGGCACTCTCTCGTTCGAGCGACTGCTCGTCTCTCATCGTGATGGGCGCGCGCAGGCAAACAAGGTTAACGGTGTAGCGATAGAATCCAGAGTGGGTCTTGTGTGGCTCACGAGGACTACTCCGTGGGGGCAACAGGAGGCGGTTGTGCCTCGCCGGATGTATGTGGGGGGTGCCGCTCAATGAACACGTCGACCTGCTGTCCGGCATAGACTGGGAAGGACGGCCGTTCGAATCGATAGATGACTTGCAACACTCTTGTGTCGACTCGTTCAGTGTTCTCACCCGTGAGCGATTGTTTAGGGATCACATAGGGTTCGATCCGTACGAAGGTGAGAGCGATTTTCTGATCGGCCAGGGACTTGATAGAGGCTGTGCCGCCGGCTTGAGGAACGACGAGCGGGGCGTTGACTTCGTCGATGTCGGCACGGACTTGCAGTTGCTCTGTTTCGCCCAGCAACATCAAGGGCTCAGTCGATCCCAATGTGGCATATTCTCCAGCGCGAATATTGACTTGTAAGATCGTTCCTCGTCTGGGAGCACGGATGGTCAGTCGATCCAACAGAATCCTGACCTCATCACGTTGAGCCATGGCCTGCTTCAGAGTGGCTTGAAGGCGCTGCGCGCCTCGTTTGGCCATCTCAAGCGCGTACCACGTACGCTTGAGATCATCCTCGCTCACGGCCCGTTCATCGTATAGCGAATCAAGACGTTGAAACTGTGTCTCGAGATCGCCGACCTTGTATCGCTGCTCTTCGATCTGTGCCAACAGTGGGGAAATGGCGGCCTCACGGGTGAGGAGTTGAGCACGCAATTCTCGGTCGTCTAGTTGGAACAACGGCGCCTGTTCTGTGACCTGCTCGCCCACTTTCACGAAGACCTTGGTAATCAATCCTGCGACCGGGGGCGCAATACGGACGTTTTCATTCACCGCTTCGATAATGCCGGAGGCCGCCACGGTGTGCTGGTAGGATGACCTGGGCGGTTCCGAGATCGGCTGAGGCATCGGGTCTTTCCGGTTTGCACCCATGAGCACCCATACGGCAAACCCGAGACCTCCTACAGCCAGCCAGACGCTCATGCGTTTCAGGACGATCATGCGGTTCCTTCTTGTGGGAGATGTTCGATGTTGACGATACGTCCATCTGTGAGGTTGGCCATGCGATCGCCGAAGTGAAAGATACGACTGTCATGTGTCACGACGATGACGCAGCGGTCCGGTGAGCGTCCCACTTCACGAAGCAGCTGCATGATCTTTTGCCCGTTGGGTCCGTCCAAGGCAGCAGTCGGTTCGTCGCAGATGAGTACGCGAGGCTCGTTGACCAAGGCCCTGGCAATGGCAACCCGTTGCTGCTGGCCGCCTGAGAGGTTTTGTGGAACAAACTCGGTTCGGTCGGCGAGACCGACACGCGCCAACATCGTGCGCGCTCGCTGTAAGGCCTCTGATCGACGCACCTTCTGGATGAGGAGCGGCACGGCCACGTTCTCAGCAGCGGTCAGTGCGGGGAGCAAATTGAATTGTTGATAGACAAACCCCATGGTTTGTCCTCGAAACCGGGTCCGCTTGCTGGATGGCAGCGCGCTGAGCGGGACGCCAAGCACATTGATGTAGCCGTCATCGATGTCGAGAATCCCGGCGATGGCAGAAAGGAGGGTGGTCTTGCCGCCGCCTGATTCTCCAACAAGTAGCAGCAACTCACCGAGGTAAATATCCAGATCGATGCCTTTCAGGACGGTGATCCGGGTGTCTCCGCTGCCGAAGGATTTCACCACGCTCCGTGCCCGCACTGCTGCTGGTTGTGAGTCGTCGTTCATTGCTCTCACCGAAAGACAATCGCCGGTTCCAGTCGGACGAGTTTCATGATGCTGACCGCTGCCGACACAGTGCAGATCGTGAGTAATGCGACAAGAACCAGGAGCAGCAATTGCCATGTCTCCGCAAACGGCAGGTTGCCTCCATGAGCAGTCAAGAAGCCAAACAGCGTGGCAAGGCCGACGCCGACCCCATAGCCGGTCAGCCCGACGGTAAATGCCTGTAGGATGATCATTCGTGCGAGTGTGAACGTCGACGCCCCCATTGCCTTCAGCGCGCCGAACTGTCTAAGGTTTTCGATAGTGAACAGATAAAAGGTTTGTCCTGCGATGGCCATCCCGACGATGAATCCGAGCAGAATTGTCGTGCCGAAGTTGATCCCGATCCCGGTGTTCTTGAGCACCCACATGATCGTCTTGAGCCCGAAGTCTTCCTCGGTGAATGCGCCAAGACCGGTCTCGGTACGGATACGTTGGATAACGTCTGCAATCGGAACTCCGTCTCTGGATTTGGCCAGTACATAGGAAAGCGTACGGCGTTCTCGCGGAACATACCGGAGTGCACGCTCGTAGGTGGTATACACGACGGGGACATTCGTGAAACTCTTCTGGGTTTTGGCAATTGCCACAACACGGGCGAGTTTGTCGTTTAATTCAAAGATGGTCCCGACCGTGACGACCATCGGGCCTCCCATCCGTTCGACGGCCCATTGATCCAGGGCCACGGCATCGGGCTGCAAAATGTCCTCGAAACGACCCTCAAGAACCTCAGCGGGGCGTCCGATCAGCGTCGCTGATTCGAGGCCGGTTAAGGTGATCTGGTGATATTCCCCGTTGGCAAGGCGCGCTCGCAGCAAACCTCTGTATAAGGGGACAGCCCATTCCACACCGTCGACGCTTCTGACGCGGTCGACTGCGGTGCTGGCGATGGGTTTGACTTCGTCGACTTGGGCAATGCCAGGATCCGTGACCCAGATGGGGACGCTAAGATTGCTGATATTGGCTTGGGACCACATCATCAGGCCCCAGAAAATGGAGCCTTGCTGAACGATCAACATGACGGCAAAGCTCAAGCCGCAGAGCAGCATGAGATATTTGGCACGATCGCCGAACAACATTTTAAGCGCGACGTAGTTCATGTTGGCTTGATCACATAGATCTCGTGATAGCCGGGGAATAGATGATGGTCTGGTATGGGTGCGGCACTATCTCATTAATTGACACAATACCTTAATGATATGGACACTCTAACATGGGCAAGGAAAAGAGGAAAAGTCTTCGGGACAACGAGTGCCGGCGAGCCCTAACTGGCGCGGCTCTTAAGCGACTCCAGTCTGGTCTTGTCGAGGGTAATGTGCAGTGACTTCTCCTGAGTGACAAGAACGGCACCCGGAGCCTGGCCTTTGGCTTTCTTCACCCACTTACGGCGGGTATAGATGACCTCACCTTTGCCGCTTTTCTTTAGATCACTGTAGAGCAGAGCTAGTGTGGCAGCGTCGCAGAGAGTTTCTGGTGGAGGATCGGTTCCTTTGTTCAGCCTCACGATGACATGAGAGCCAGGGGTTCCACGGGCGTGCAGCCAGAGATCCTCGCTCTTCGCCAAGCCGAACGTCAGCTCATCGTTCTCACGGGCATTACGTCCGACGAAGATCAGTAAACCGTCCGCGGAGGTGAATCGTCGAAACGGGCCCCGACGATCAGTCGAGGATCGGCGTGTTACTGAAGGCACTTGAGTGATCGGACTGCCCACCTGAGGAGAAGAAGGCCGATCGGAAGGCCTCCAGGCTTCGTGCTCCACATCTTTCAGCTCGTCGTGTAACTGACTTGCATGGTGCTCCGCTCGCTCGATGCGCGGCTTGATCTCACGCTCGGCGGCGAGATATTTGCGATGTTTCCGAAAGTAGTCATCCATATTGCCTTGGGCTGATTTTGTTGAATCGAGCGGGAGGGATATTCGGGGAAGGGCGTCGTCGAAATAGTCCGTGACCTCGATCTGGTCGTCGCCTTTACTGATGTGAGCCAGGTTCGCCTTGATCAGTTCTCCATACCGGCCATAGTCTCGATAGGCGGTGGCCTTCGACAGGTCTCCTCGCCAGGCCTCAATCAATCGCAGTTCTTTCTTGATCCTCTTCTTGAGGAAGCGGATGCGCGCCTCTTTGGCTTGGGCAACGGCTTGCGTCGATTCCCAGTCATGATAGTAGGCGTCGATCTCTGCCGAGATGGGGAACTGGGAACCGGAAATTCCGGGGAATCGAGCAGGCGCTCGTGCTGGTCCGCTCGCGCGTGTGGCTGGAGGGGTATACAGCTGTCCGACAAGGGCTCTCTGATTGGAGAGATCCCTCACGATTTGGCGATCGGTGTTGAGGACCAGCATGTTAGCGGTTTTGCCGGTCAATTCGCATACGATCGTACCAGTGCCCTCCTTTCCGGTGAGCCTTAGCTCAACGATGCGATCATTTGATATCTGGCGAATATCGTCGATTCTCGCTCCCTGGAAATGGGCTCGGAGAAATTGGCAGAACGGCGGAGGTGTCGGAGGGTTGAGGTGGGAACGGGTGGTGACATGAAGGCGAGCAGAGTTCGGCTCGCAGGAGATCAACAATCGGTGTGTATGCCCAGGGACTCGAACGTCGAAGACGAGCGAGCGGGGGCTCGGCTGATGAATTTTCTGGATCCATGCGCCGCGCACGGCAGGAGCGAACTCCGTAAGGACCTGTTCAAGATCGAGAAGATTCAGCATGACGAGTGCATTCCAAGGTTCTGCCGCAAGTTTCTTGCTGTTGCGATGTCGTGCGATGCCGCTGAACAGGTTACAGGTGCGTCGTCCTCGAAAGAATTTGCTGGGGAGTCACTGTACGATGTGCGGGAAAAACGCGCAAGGGACTGCACGGAACGGTGTGGTGTCCTCATGGCTTCCTGCTGTCAACCCACTTTAGAAATGTCCTCTTTCTCCCAAAGTAGAAATGGCCGGGTTT
>CAYTAS010000142.1:0-6352 GCA_964435885.1 uncultured Nitrospira sp.
CTAGATAAGCCTCAGAACGGGACGTCGATGCTCGAAAAGTGGGCGAAGTCTCTCGCCCGCATCGCCAAGCAGGGTCCAATCCATAGTGCGGGCCTCAAGACAAATCGCATTCCGTCTGCGGAGTTCGCCAAGTGCCTGAAGGGCGTGCGGATCGATCCTGATCTCCTGCCGGAGACAATTCGTGAGTCAGTTGAGGGTGCGTGTGGAGGCTCTGCCGAAACCAAGAAGTTCTTCCATGTGTTCGACTTCTATGGAGGTCTGCTGGATCTCGACCGATACGAAAACTATTTGCGCGATAAGCTCGTGCCTACGGATACGGACTCCGCAGGCTGGCTTCTCTTGCGCGAGAGCGTACGTCGTTGGGCGACTCGCAAGAACCAGCCTGAACCCAATGGACGTATTCTGCGGGAGCATCTTGTGCAGCTCATCACGAAGCGTCGCCCGCAGCCAATCCGTCAGGACTTCATCGTTCCCGACGGCTACGGCCCGCCGAGCGAGGGCTTTGACATGCTCATTCGTGGCCACATCACGAAGGATGACACTCCAATTACGATTCTTTGGGGAACGCCCGGACGTGGCAAGAGTACCTACCTCAGCTATTTGACGCAAGAGCTTCAAAAAGACGGCGCGGCTGTCGTGCGACATCACTACTTTCTGTCAGCAGAGGACTCAAGTTCCAACCGCATCTCTTTTATTGAGATTTCAACCTCGCTGATGGATCAACTCCGTGTACGCCATCCCGAAGTCATGCCCGGCGCCCTGGAAGCTGTCGACAAGTTGCGGTCCAACATCGGGATTGCTGCGACCCACCTCGCTGCCAAAGGGCAGCGGCTCTACATTATCCTAGATGGGCTCGATCACGTGTGGCGCGACACGCAGCGTGTAGACCAGCTCAATCATCTCTTCAACGAACTGCTTCCACTACCGCCAAATGTCAGTCTTATCGTTGGGACGCAGCGCGTCCCCGACGAGCAGCTGCCGGTCAAGCTGCTGACGATTGCGAATGAGGATAACTGGATTGAGATTCCACGCATGGACGAGGTGGCGGTCCATCGATGGGTGGTGCAGCAGGACAAGGCGCGTACCCTCATACTCCGATTTGATCCGACGCCAGACCGGCAAGTCGAAATGATTAACGAGATCGCACGAGCGTTCTTCGATATCAGTCAGGGGCACCCCCTACATCTAATTTACACATATGAAGCAGTCATACGGGAAGGCCGTCCAACATGCGCAGACGAAATCCGTTTGCTTCCCCCTTGTCCGGACGGCGATATCCGCACATACTATAAAGGACTTTGGGTGAGCCTCAGCGCGGACGCTAAGAGTGCCCTTCATATGCTCGCGGGATCGGAGTTCTTCTGGCCAAGCCTTGGTATAAGGCAGGCACTCGGGGACTTCAGCCAAATAGTCCACCTTCTAGAGGCGCGCAACGTCGGCATGGTCCCATTCCATTCGAGTATCTTCGCATGGGTGCGCGAGCGGACAGATCATGCGGAAAGCTATCAGGCGCTCCTGCCAAAGGTCATCAATTGGCTTGCGAATGACGCACCTGAATATTGGCAGTGGGGCTGGTTGTGGCTCGCCAAAGCGCAGGCCGGGGACTATAAGGATTTACTTGCGAGCGCAACACGGGATTGGGTCGTCGAATCGATTGCGAAGGGCTGGCCAGACCAGCAGATTGTAAACATCCTAGCTGCCGCTGAAACGAAGACCTTTGAAGACGGAGACTTGCCGCAAACCTTATCTCTTCGCAGTCTTAAGATCCGAGTCTTAAACGCCCGCGAGTTTCAATCCAAGGACTTTGCCGCTTACCGCGCGACCGCGCTCGCGGTCTCGAACAATCGCCAGCAGATGCTGAATCTTGTTGACGATATCCACGACCTGACTGACAGCGAAGTGACAGAGCTCGGCCGCTTGTGCCCCCGTGATATGTCCTCTCAAGTATTGTCAGCGTGCTTCAATGAACTGGCTCGCCGAGTCAATGTATGGATCGTGCTGCGTCACCGCCCCGAAGATGAATTCACGAAACTCTCGGATCAGCTCCTCTCGCTCAGTGCGCTCATGGATAAAGAAACAGTGCGGCGTACGTTGACTTATGCCCGTGGATTTAGGGAAGCCGAGCCCCATGTCTCCCGGCTCATCCGTCTGCTAGGTGATGCTCAAAATATAGAGGGACTGCAGCTTGTCCTCAAGACACTCGTCGGTACCAAGTGGAAAGATCACCGGCGATTGATCAATGATGCCCTCATAAGGGCGGGGAGTTTCGCTGGGGCTGATGTCAGAGAACTTGTCTCCACTGGAAAGGAGCCTCTCTCAGCCTTTGCTGCATGCTGGTTCCTTTGGCGGGAGCGCGATTTAAAGCTGGAAGTCTATATTCCTCCAGTCACTCCAGATCTAACACGCGAACGGTATGCATTCAGTGAAGACACGGATATCGCATCATTCTTTTACGATGCGTTCTGGGTTGCGTTGTACGCAGGGTTCATGGCTCAGGGTACAGATTACTCAATAGTTCATCCCCTAGGTGGTCGGGGCGGGGGGGAATTGGGGTGGTTGCCAGTCGGTCTGGAAAAGCTCCAGAAGATTGCAAGAGATCTTGCGGAAGGCCGGCTCGCTCACAGTTTCTCCGCTATCTACTCAGAAACAGCGGATAGAAAGCCAGTTCAATGGCCGCCAGCTTCGGAAAAGGAATATGAACAATATCGGGCCTTCACTCAGGCGCTCCGACGTATTGCCGTCGATCTGCATTTTCTTAGCCTTTCTGACCCTAGCAATACCAAGGTGCCAGCTACGGAGTTGAGCACAGCCCGTCAATCCGACCATTGGTCCGACGAGATCTGGTTAACGCGCAATGTGGGCGACCGTATTCCTCTTCTTGATAAGAACGGGGCGTCGGCGCTTCTCACCGATCTGGCAAAAGTTCTCTCAGCGAAGGTAACAGAATTCAGCGAGCGTGCAGAGCGTTGGACTCAACTCGCGAATTTGGGGCTTCTCTATAAGGACGGGAGACAGGCCGATTTTCTGGCGCACGCCGCCGAATGCCTTGTTGGCTACGGCTGGCGAAAAGATCTCGGTGCGATGGACGTACTCGATGCTGTAGTCGAATTAGGCGCGAAAGACCCAGCTGTTACTCGAGAACGTCTGGATAAACTGGCCCCAATAATCGATGTAATCACAGAGTTTACGGATGGCGACGAGACGAATTATGTGAGGTCTGAGCTGATTGCAGTGGTGGCAAAGATTGCGCCAGAGCGATTGCCCTCACTTTACGCACATCACCTCTCGACCGACGATTATTCCTACGCTGACGAGTGCCTGATCGAGTTCGCGAAGGTAATGGATCTCGATTCGCCGGAAGGTGCTGCACTAGTCCGTACCTTTCTTGACGATCGGACCCTGAGAGTTCTTGAGGACCGCGCGATCAATGAACCAGCGGCCCGTACACTTCTCGCCGACCAGAATGCGCTTCTCGGTCGCCCGCTGAAAACTCGCGGCGGAAGCAAGACGACCGAAGAAGATCTATCTGAACGGGAGAAAGAGGCTGCCAAAGTTGACCCCACGTCGTTCAATTGTGAGGATTTTCCTGCCGTCGCAAAAGCGGCCGCTGAGGTGCATTACAGGAGCCGCAAAGAATTCGTGGCGAAATGGCTACATCACTGGAGGGGCCAGGGCAAGACATCGCGTGCCTTGCGTTCGGTCCACGCCTATTTCGAAACGAGCGAGACGACCCACGATGCCGATGAAATCCTCGACGAAGCTTTCCATGTGAGCCTTGCGGTGGAGGGAAAGGATGTTGCGTACAAGTGGCTCGTGAAAGCCCACATTTATCGTCATGGTTGGCAGAGCAACTGGACGTCTGAGACAGAAATAATGACGCGGATTACGCTCGCCGCGAGGTACTATCCGGATCGTTGGCTTCAGTACATAAAGGACACGTCAGTGCCAGCGCCTCTGTATCGGCATCGGCGCTACAGTCTGGTGCTCGGCTACAAATACTGGGTGCGCTTCCTGGTGCTCGTGGGTCAAATAGAACTGGCAGACAAAGTCACCACTGTCTTCGTCAACTCGTTGGTCGAAGAGGTCCGCGAACAACCAATCCCGGAGACACCATGGTTTCGCTAGCGAACTCGGCCGCAGTTGCACGGTCCTTCCTCTTTCAACGGCTCAAATGGCCAGTAGCAATGACCCGTTGGCGCGCGGCCAAGGAGATCCGGAACCTTCTTAATGATCCGGTCTCACGGTCTTCAACGACAGAAGCGCTCTTGGACTATCTTGATCAGTGCGAGACCGAGTCTGAGATCTGTGAGATCCTCACAATCATATTTCTGACATCGCCAGGTGGCAGACCTTCGCATCTAGCAATTGCATTGCGCATTCATTGCCCTTCCGTTCTTGCCGACATGATTTTGGAGCGGACCTATGGGTTCGGAGGTAGGATCGGGCGGTGGGGAACGGCACACTCGGGTCGGGCTCCTGCTGACTTCGAGGCGGGAAGCTACTTTGAGGAGCACAAGACCGCGCATGTTCCGCCGATCTTTGCCAACAATCTGACAAAACTTGAACGAGTCAGCGGCTATCCCTTCCTCCAGCAGTGGGCCTATGAGTGGAAAATCATCCGCGACACGCTTGGTACGCATTGCACGCGCTACCCGCATTATTTTGATGAGGTGCTGGATGTACGCAGCGGAATCATGGGGCAGTACTGGCAGCGGATGAGAGAGGTCTATCTCTCCGCGTACCTGCGGACTCTGGCGTATGCCGTGAGCGAGTGGGACTTGCCACAGAGGATTGCAGAAAACTACTGCCTGGACATTGTTCACGGGATTGGCGGTCTCTTTGATGTCGAACCCAGCGGAAGGCCCGCCTGGCTCTCGGACTTCCCTGAAAGATTCTGCGCTCCCGGATCTGATTTTGCGCCGCTTGTCCGTGAGTTAATACAGGCTGCAAGAGAGGAAGGGATGAGGCTTGTCTCCCTAAATACCCCAGTAGCGTCGTCAGTGCAGAAATTCGCCAATCTGACGCTCAGTGCCCATCTCGTAACGACGGATTATGAATTGCCGGACGGTGCCTTTCTTTATGAAAAAATGCCGAAACTGTCAGTCGCAGATACTTTCGATCTCAAGGGTCCGCCAGCGGAGATCACGATCGAGGAAGCGAGCACGGAAGGTAAGACGGGTGACGAGGTCGATGTCTGCAGTAGCCTCCTCCCGATACCGTTTGGAACGTGGCAAATCGACTATTTCGGCATGGGGCTGAGCCTTCCCGCCCCGTACACAGTTCCCAATACCGAAATCCGGTGTGCACATGAGAGCATCGACTGTGTTGCATCCGACGGGAAGATTGCCTCAAGAACTCTGATGTGGACCGACAACTGGACACCGTCGTACCCAAAGGGCGGTTCGACGCGCTGCGGCACTGCGACTATGATCGATCAGGATGTGCTTGCCGAAGCAATGGTGCGGTTAGGCCGCAAGCTCGCTTTCTTCATAAGGCTGCGCATTTGGAGCCGTGAGAAAGAGTATGGAGAGTATTCCGAATCGGAGCGCTCGTTTTTTCTCCTTGATAAGTAGGCGCAGAGACAGGCCGCCCATTTCTATCTTTGTGAATACCACCGATAGCCTTTATTCTCGATGTATTGAACTCTTGGCGTCCCGTCGGGATCGTCGGTGCGAGAACCGTGTCGAAGTTGCTCCAAAGGGAGAGGAGTCTTGTGCACTTCCTCCAGTGTTCCTGTCGGAGGCTTTGGCCATGCAAGATGGTTCCAGTCAACGCGAAGACGAGAGAATCGCCTCCAACTTGCGCCGTGCCATTGAGTTGACGGAAATCGGCCTAGACTTGCGCCGATCGGTGATCCAGCAGCATGAACCTCAGGGCGATGCTATGGTCACAGTGATGCGAGATTCGCCGCGCCAAAGAGCGAGCATGGCAGCAGAATCATTCTTAGCTCAAACTCTCTCCACTCTCATCACGGACTTCAATCGACGTGGTTTTCAGTATGCGCTGGCCGGAGGCTGGGCCTACAGTGCGCTGGTTGAGCCACGGGCAACGACAGATATCGACATCCTTTTGTTGTTGGAACAGCCTTCTCGTGATCGGCTGCAGTCGTTGCTTACCTCTCTCTTTGATTCGATCATTGTGACTGTGGAAGATTTGATCCTACTCAAGACCCTTGCGGGTCGGCTTCAAGACCAGGCGGATCTTGAGAAAATTAAGATTCGTCAGGATGATCTTCGTGTCGATTGGGCTTATGTCAGGAAGTGGAAAGCAAAATTGGGTCTAGCCCAATAACCCACTCTATTTCTGCGAATACCACCGATAGCCTTTTTGCTCAGTGAATTGCGCTTTCGGC
>CAYTAS010000143.1:0-6323 GCA_964435885.1 uncultured Nitrospira sp.
GATTCACATCATTTCCTTTCCCTCAACCTCCTACGTAGCGACCCCACTCGATTGAGGAATCGGTAACATCGCACGGAACCTACGTATTTCCATCATGTGGTGGTGTCGTCACCCTAGCACTGCCAGTATGGCCTACACCTTGCTAGAGCCACATGGCAATGGATCAGATAGGGAAGGAAGTCCTGATGAATCGTCACACTGTGGATCTCGACGACACCGGGGATCTATCTCTTTCGCTCAAGCCGCGCTTGCTGAAATGCACCATGTCGGCCATGAAGAGTGGAAGGAAGTCTATATGCTTTTTCGCCGAACGAAGTTCTATATCTTCAAGCCCCATCACTTGTGAAGTTGCAATAGATTAGGGTCAATTCGATATGAAAACAGACACGAAGAATTTCCTACAGCTATGCATTGCGTTGTGCCTGGGACTTACTTGGGCATGCGTGAAGGTGGATGTCACCATTACAGCTAAGGGCCCTCCAACAACAGGCAACTATCGCCCTTCCACACCTCCAATTACCCCTAATGAGCTAAAGAAGCTTCATGCTCAGAAGTCCTGTACTCCTAGCTCTTTGGTTGTTTCAAAAGAAGAACAGAAAACACCTGCCTGGTGCTGGGCCGCGTCAGCTCGAATGGTGATGGACTACCACAATAGAAGTGAAAAACCTCCTCAATCAACTGCGCTGCAGTGCGACATCGTGAGCAATGTGTTGATCCCATGGACCAGCGGAGCGATTTGTTGTGGGGTTCAACTCAGTAGCGACTTTATCGAGACGCCGTCCAATTGCATCAAAGGTGGCTGGCCCAACCGTGTCCTCGATCACTACCAATTTAACTATCGCTGGATCGATGGCGCTCTGGAAGACTGGGATGCACTCAAGGGTGAGCTCTGCTCAAATGGTCCGTTTATTACGATCATTGAGTGGAGTGAGGGGGGGAGGCATGCTTTGGTCGTGAAGGGGTACGACCCCGAACTAGAAAACTCACAATTGGCAAAGTCGGTAGAAATATATGACCCCTTCCTCGAAGATCCTCAGGGAATGACTTTTGCCGAGTTCCTCGGGGATTCTCCAAGAAAACAGTATGGGTACCATGATTTTTCACACGATCTACATTTGGTCCAGATTCGCCCCAGATACTAAGGATCAGCCATGAAAGCACGCTACCCGTCATTTCTTGGTGTTTTGATCATGCTCGGGTTCGCGAACTTCGCTTTCCCGAATGAGGAAATCTCTCAGGGGAAACCCATCCACCCTGACCAATACCTGCATGCGCTACAGGAACTGGTCGACCGATTGGACTCAAAGCCTCAGCAGAAAACGGTGTGGGACGCCACTACGATCATCAATACCGCCAAGAGTGCCCTGAACGAAACAATACAGCCACTGTTTAAGGCAAAAGCAGAACCCCGCACCCGAGGACTGACCTATGCTCAGGAGCTCGGATTTGATACCGGCATAAAAGGCGCAGCCGTGCGAGAAACCCCCTTCGCCATACTAGAAGTGGGCCTGAATGATCTGCGTAACTTCGCTCCGAGTAAAGACGCGCGCATCCGCTTGAGATTCACCAATCAGCTGCTTTTCCCAGTTGAAGTCAACGGTCAGGTGAAGTCTTCGTTGACCATACGAGCTATACCCGACCTATCGGATAAGACTGGACAGCACCAGAATGAGGGTGGCTGGCAACTCACTCGATGGGGCCAACCAAAGCTTATTCAACGACTCGTAAAGGAAGAAGCGCATGTAGCATCCGAGGCCAGAATTCTTCTCAAGATTCCAGCCCTCAATCGAATTTTTCTCGGTTCCGATGACAATGGAGTCCTCAGATTGATTCCCCTAGTCAGTGACCACATATTTACAGCAGGAAAGTCATATTCAGAGCATGACATATTCAAGTGGCTGTCTGCCGAGGCAAAGAATATGGACGATAGCCCACGCTGAGAGGCAATCGGCAGAGCAGCTATTTATTCCTACAGGTGCGAAGGAGAGAGGACATGAAAATGGAACGCGGATGGTTTTGGATCGGTTCTGGATTGGTACTTTCCTTCTTGTTTTTCATAGTCCTCTCAGCATGTAATACACCCCTAATACAAGTGACTGTCAATGTTGGGCCAGAGGCCATGAAAGACAAAGATATTCCCCCCACTGGATGCAAAAGAATGCCAGATGGTAGCTGGAAGTGTTAAGTGAGAAACAGGATCTCTGATGGGTCATAACACTTTTCGGACTGTTACTAGTACAAGAAAACTTATCGCCATCCTCATCTTCGGATTTGTGTGGCCAGCCTTAGAGACCCCAGTCCCGCTGGCTCAAACAACCACGGCCATTACCCCTACAACAGGAGGCGGCAGTCTTGGCACTACGGTGACAACCCAAGGCCAAACAGTCCAGATTACTGACGGGACCAGACCCGGTAACGGACCGAACCTCTTCCACAGTTTTGACCAATTCAACGTGGGGCGTGGCGATACAGCTCAGTTTCTGAACATCACACCGTCGATACCCACCTCCAACATTCTGAGCCGAGTAACTGGTGGGAACCCATCTAGCATCTTCGGCACCATTGATACCCTGAGTTACCAGGGAGCCAATCTCTTTCTGATGAATCCAGCCGGAATCGTCTTCGGGCCCAACGCGACCTTACACGTGGGCGGTTCGGTTGCCTTTACCACGGCGGACTACCTACGTTTAGCAGAGGCTAATGGCTCACCTGCCGGAATCTTCCATGCAGACACGACAGCGACGAGCCTGTTGACTAGCGCCTCCGTTGCGGCGTTCGGCTTCCTTGGCAGAAATCCGGCGGCCATTAAGGTTCAGGAAAGCATGTTGACCGTTCAGCCTGGCCAGTCGATTTCCCTCGTTGGCGGGAATGACGGGTTCACCTCTACGGATCCGGGCACAGGCTCCGCTGTCTCCGTACCCAATGGCGTGACGATGACTGGTGGAACACTATCGGCACAAAACGGTCAGGTGAATATAGCCAGTGTCGCTTCGCAAGGAGAGATTCTAGCGGGAACCTTGGACCAGACTGCTAATATCGACGGTCAGTCGTTCGACACATTGGGGACGATCCAAATCTCGAAACAATCGCGCATCGATACCAGCGGTGAGGGTGGCGGCACGATCCTCGTCCGAGGAGGTCGCCTGGTCGTCGATGACTCAACAATTTCCGCCAATACCAAGACTGCCGGACCAGATACAAGTCCAAAGGTTGGCCCATTGGTGGCAGGCATTGATATTCACGTGGCCCAAGACGCCGTCATTGACAACGTTGCATTGATCGAAACCAATGTGGAACCGGGAGCGCATCATGGGTCGGGTGGAGTCCGCATCACCGCCGATCACATCACTATTTCTGGAGGACCCAGAGGCCTCGCTTTCGTGGCAATGAATCCTATGGCTGACAGACCCTTCGGGGTTAGATCAAACGTCGTGCAGAACAGTAACGCAGCTAGAAGTGGGGATATTTCTCTCAATGCCACTTCATCTATTCAAATCAAGGACGCTGGACAGATCGAGACAAATGCATCACCAGGCTCTTCGGGGAACCTCGGAAACATCGTAGTCAATAGCAGCCATGGGAATGTGAATCTTACTGGTAAAGCTAAAGTATCATCCTTCGCTCAGACAAATAGCAGCGGGAATACAGGCAGCATCAAAGTAGATGCTCCACGTGGAGATATCATTCTTGTTAATTCCGACCTCTTCAACTCCGCCAACGGTACTGGAACGCTCAGAGACATTCAGATCGCCGCTCACAATCTTCACTTACGCCATTTCTCTTCAATTGGGGGCGACAATTCAATTACGGGCGAAAATACGAGTACACAAATCCCTGGTAACACCATAATTACCCTGAGCGGTCAACTCAGCCTTGCTGGGGGTTCGTTTATCAATACAGGCACTTTTTCATCAGCTGATTCGGCAGACTTAATCATCAGGGCACCTGATATTCTAATTACTGGGAAAGATAGTGATGGGTTCAACAGCGGCATTTACACGAGCACCATCAGTTCCGGTAATGGAGGTCAATTACGTCTCTTCGCAGACAATCTGCAACTTACGGATGGCGGAATACTTTCAGGTAAAAGTTTTATTGGAGTTGAAGGACAAATCCCATCAGGCTCTGGTGGGGTCATCAATATCCAAGGACCCCGAAGCCCCGGCACCTCGGTATCAATCGATGGGCCGGGAAGCGGCATCTTCACGAACACGGAAGGTACCGGCGCTGCCGGCGCGATTTATCTGTCTGCTCGATCCCTTACCATGTCCAACGGCGCTACCATTTCAGCTAGCAGCACCGGTACAAGCTCCAGTCCAGGTCTTGGCCCCGGTCCAGGCAATATCTTCATCAACGCAGGACAAAGCCTCGAAATGCGCGACAGCTCGATCACGACTGAATCCGAGCTAACCAACGGCGGGAATATCGATATTCAGGCCATCGATCGTGTCCATCTCGCAAATAGCTCTATCAGTACCTCTGCCCCAAATGGTACGGGCAACGGTGGAAATATCACGATCGATCCGAATGTGGTGGTCCTTCAGAACAGCAAGGTTCTCGCACGGGCCGTTCAAGGAAGCGGCGGGAATATCATGATTACAACGCCGTTGTTTCTGGCGGATCCAAGAAGCCTCGTCGATGCGTCGTCACAATTCGGATTGAACGGATCAGTGACGATTCAATCCCCGACGTCGAATCTCAGCGGCACGGTTGGGCAGCTCGCGTCAAAGACGAGCCCACCACAAGTGCTCCTACAAAACCGATGCGTGGCTTTGGCTGGCGGCGAGCAGAGCACCTTCATTCTTGCCGGACGCGATGCGCTCCCCTCCGAGCCGGGCGGATGGCTCAGCAGCCCGGTTGCGATGGAACATTGGACGGGAGAGGTGCCAGCGGACCATGTGTCTCGATTGATGGTATGGAGCCGCGGATTGAATACCCAGCCACTACTGGTCATGTCAAAGGATGAGCCGACTGTTCTCTCTCTTCGACGACTAGCGCCGCCGGGTTTCTTAGTTCGGTCATTTGCCGCTAATGCACCAACAGGTTGCAGTTCATGATAGGCGGTGCTCGTCGTCTGGTGCGTTGGAACCGCCGCCCTTTGATCGTATCCTTCCTCTCGGGCCTGGGGATGACTGCCACCATGACTGCTGCACCGCTGTTTGCCCAATTAGTAACTCCTCCCATCTTCGATCCAGCACTGCGATCCGGTGAACCCCCTCCCCCACTGAAGAAGGAATTCAGACCTCCCCCCATGCTTCCACCGAGCCCCGTGCTGCCACCGGTGCCTCCGACACAACCCGAGGACGGCGCTCAGCTTCAGCTCGGCCAGATACAAGTCTTCGTCAAGTCGATCGTGGTGACCGGAAATACCGTGTTCTCCGATGAGGAGATCGCGGCAGTCGCCACCCCCTATGAGAACCGCACCCTGACCACCGAAGATTTGGAGCAGCTGCGGCTCGCCCTCACACTCTTGTGCGTCAACAACGGCTACATCACCTCCGGCGCCGTCATTCCCGATCAGGATGTGAACGATGGAGTGATTCAGCTACAGATCGTCGAAGGGGCTCTGTCACGGATCAATGTCGAAGGGACGAACTGGTTTCGAAAAGGTTATATCAGCGACCGCATCGCGCGAGGGGCCGGCCCTCCGCTGCAGATGGAGCCGCTCCAAACGCGGTTGCAATTCCTCCAACAAGATCCCCGCATTGATCAGATTAATGCGGAATTGCGCCCCGGGGACCAGCGTGGTGAAAGCATCCTGAACGTCAGAGTCAAGGAGCAGAGCCCCTGGAAGATGTGGCTGGAGTTCAGCAACTACCAGACGCCGGTTGTCGGAGCTGAGCGAGGGTTGATGACGGTCGCCCATCAGAATGTGACCGGCCATGGAGATCCCCTCAGCGTCACCTATGGTGGCTCGCGTGGAGTCCATCCGGTCATTGATGTGGCCTATACCCTCCCGCTCAACCGCTACGACACGACCTTCACGGCCTCCTATCGCCGAAATGATTTTGTGGTCGTCAGCGATCAGTTTAGTTTCTTGGACTTGAGTTCCGAGTCAGAAATTATCGGCTTCACGCTTCGGCATCCGCTCTATCGAACCTTATCAGACGAAGTCGCCATCGCCATTACGGGCGAACGGCTTCATAACAAGATCACGTCCGTGCTCGATAGCGTCGGTGGGACCCCACTCCTCATTCCTGGTTCGTCGGATACCGGCGTAAGCTCCGTGAGCGCGTTGCGCTTTATTCAAGAATATGTCCATCGCACACCAACCTCGGTCATTGCCGCCCGCTCCCGCTTTTCGGTGGGACTGGACGTCCTGA
>CAYTAS010000144.1:0-6285 GCA_964435885.1 uncultured Nitrospira sp.
ATCCCGGCTTCGGCACCAACAAACCACGTAACCGATTACTCCTGCTGAGTTTTTCATCCAAGAACAGCGACTTCAGGATATATGCGAAGCGCACGTTGTGGATCTGGAACGCCGTTGGTAATTGGACACCAGAAATGACTCAGCCCATAACCTACAAAGGTTACACGATTCAACCCGCCCCTCGGCAGCTCGTGGATACCGGCCAGTGGGAACTGAACGTCTTCATCTCCTGGACGACAGGGGACGACGAGGACAGTCGGCATTTTGTGAAAACCAGTCGGTTTGCGACGGAGGCCGACGCCACGGCTCAGTGTATTGCCTATGGCCAAGACATCGTCGACGGCAATGTTCCCGGCTCCTCGGTGGGATAGCGAACTGACTGGGTCAGCCTCGCGCTGCCATAAGGCCAGGGAACACCGCGATCCGTCTAGCCCTCATGAGCACGGATGTGCGTCATGCGACTTACTCTGGTTCTGATCCTCACCCTACTAACCGGATGTGTTGCATCCCGCTTCGAGACAGTGATTGACTCCGAATCTGGAACCGATCAGGCTGCCGACCAACCTGAGAGTTCTTGGACCGAGGAACGCAAGGCCCTGTATCAACAGGCTCGCGAGGGGCGACGACGTGCTCACGAGCGGTACATCGAGACCACCCGTCCAATACTCCAGCGCAAGTTTCGTGATGAGTACCGGAGTCTGACCGATACTGAAATCGAGGCACTTGTTCACGACGCGCTGGAGAAGGGATTTCATAAAAAGACGGGTCGACGACCTGATGGTCCGATCAGGCAACCTGCAATGGACTGCATGGCCTCACCATGGGGAGGCCTTCCCAATGCGAATTGCTATTAGCGAGTAGTGGGCCCGACTCGCCCTCAACGGCACGCCGGATGATCTCGGTGTCATCGTTGTCTGACCTTGGGCAGAGCTTGCCGCAGGTAGACGCTCGCGCAGTATTTCCTCCAAGGAATGGTCTATTGCTGTTATATTGGTGACAACCTACCCTCTCCCGAGAAGATATGGACTTGTCCATCGTAGGTCGTGTGGTCGGCATCGGGAGTCGGCACTGAAGAAGAGGTACCCGATGAAACCGTTCCTGCTCGCGGTGGTGTTGGTCTTGACCGGAGCGACTACTGCAATGGCCATCTCCGGGGAGGAGCCGTACGAAGCGTTGAAGCGTGGGGACTTCAGGGTGGCGGCGGTCCTCTTTGCTCCGTTGGCGGAAAAAGGTGATGTGCGGGCGCAGTACAATCTGGGGCTGCTGTATGCCAGTGGCCTGGGAGTGGCCCATGACTACCAAGCGGCTTTGAAGTGGCATCGCCTGGCAGCGGGGCAAGGCCACGCAGGAGCCCAGAACGCGCTCGCTCAGATGTATGCCAAGGGACATGGCGTTCCACAGGACAAGGTTCGAGCCCACATGTGGCATAGCGTGGCGGTTGAGTCCTCCACTGCAGGGTCGAAAGAAGAGCTGATGAAGGATCGCGACAATCTCGCCTCACGCATGACGCCGAATCAGATCAAGAAAGCCGAGGAGCTGACGAAGCAGTGCATGGAGTCAAATCTCAAAAAGTGTGGTGAGAAGTAGGGTACTTACGACGGTCGGAGGTCGCGGCTCACCTCCATTCCCAGCTGACACAGGATGCTTCGATAATTGCAATGTGGGTTCAATTGCTCGGTTGAGCGAAACCCATTGAGAAGCTTCAATGCAGAGTGGAACGACACGAACGACCGATGAGGCGGACTAGGCCGCGCGTAGTTTTCTGATCTCTCCCAGCGTCGTTTCGATCTCCTTCGGCGAGTTGATGAGACTCGGCGCGAGCCTGACATACTTGGTTCCGTAGGGCGTCACGCTGCCGACGATGCCCCGTCTACGGAGCTTCTCTACAACCTGGCGAGGCACCATACCGTCTACATCAAAACAGACGATTCCTGCCGAGAGATCCTGTGACATCGGCGTGCGGAGGGTCACATGCCGCATCGAGGCTAATCCCTGTTTCAACTGCTGGCTCAATGCATAGATGCGCTCTGCCACTCTGGACTGGCCGATGGCATGATGAAACATGAAGGCTTCATCCAGCGCCCAGCGATGTTCGAATGAGTGAAATCCTCCCGGGGTCATGTGGACGGATGGCGGTAGATCCTTCGACGATTTGTTCTCCATCCAGAGATCATAAGCGTTGGAACTGAAGGTGGGGATCGTGGCCTGTGTGATCGGCCACGCGCTCGGGTGGCCCCAGACGAGCCCGGTCCCTCGCGGGCCGAATATCCATTTATGGGTCCCGGCGACCAGGAAGTCACAACCGAGATCGCTCACGCTGAAAACTTCCACGCCCAAGCCGTGGAGTCCATCCACGCAGAAGATGACTCGGTCCTGGTCATCTCGCGAGCGATTGACAGCCTGAACCGCCAGCGCCATCTCGTGGATCGGCAGCTTCAGTCCCGTACTGGAGTGGACCCAGGTAACGGCCACGATGCGCGTAGCATGGGTGATGCCCTTTCGCAAAGACTCGACGATTTCGTCACGCGACACCGTTTGGAGTGAACGAAATAGGGGGATCTGACGTACCACACTACCGGTGCGCTCGGCACGAAGGCGCAACGACGTTTCGGTGGAATAGTGATCGTGTGTCGTGGTGAGGATTTCCTGCCCGCTGCGAAGTTGTAATCCCCCATAGAGCAGGCCGAGTCCCATGGTCGTGCTGTCGGTCAAGGCAATATCCGTAGGATCGGCGCCCAAATAGTGGGCTGCCGTCTGCAGGACCTTCGCCTCCTGCTTCTCCTCATGTTCAAACCAATAGCCGATGGGATCGGCATCGAGACCGGCGCGGTGCCGTTCGATTGCTGATCGTACCGGCGTGGGATGGGATGCAAGAAAGAACGCGGCCAGATGGATCAGCTGGGACGACAGGCGAAACTGTGTTCGGAGGTCTTCCCAAGTTGTGAACCAGTATGCCGAGGTCGGCTGATCGGCCAAGGCGCGCGATGACGCATTAGCCAGCACCGCGGCACTCAAGGCCAAGCCTGTTCGCACCAAAAATCCACGACGTCCTATATCGGCCATGCCAACACCTCCTTCGCAATTAGGCTACCGGTACTGTACTGCCGGCGATGAAAGTCAGGAAAGGAGCACCTGGTCCGTGGTCGAAGCAATCTATCGGCTGAGAGCTCCGGCTAAGACTGATAGCTTTCGATGGGCGGACAGCTGCACACGAGATGGCGATCGCCGTAGGCCTCATCAATGCGGCTCACGCTCGGCCAAAACTTGCTGTGCTTCACCCAAGGCGCGGGAAATGCCGCTTGTTCACGGCTGTAGGGACGACTCCACTCCGTCGCCGTCACAATAGCAGCGGGGTGCGGGGCGTTCTTGAGCAGATTGTTCGTCCGAGGTTGGCGTCCATCGACGATTTCCTGAATCTCGGCACGGATCAGGATCAGCGCTTCGCAGAAGCGATCGAGCTCGCTCTTGGATTCACTTTCCGTCGGTTCGATCATGAGCGTCCCGGCTACAGGGAACGACACGGTCGGCGCGTGAAAGCCGTAGTCCATCAATCGCTTGGCCACATCCATCGCCTCAACTCCGGCGCTCTCCTTGAACTCACGGAGGTCCAGAATGAACTCATGAGCGACCAGTCCGGAATCTCCGCGGTACAGAATGGGGTAATGCTTCTCCAGCCGCTTGGCCATGTAGTTGGCATTCAGGATCGCCACCTGCGTGGCTTTGGTCAATCCATCGCGACCCATCATGGCGATGTACACCCAGGAAATCGGCAGAATGGTCGGACTCCCGTACGGAGCGGCCGACACGGCACCGATGGCATGTGATCCACCGACCTTGACGACAGGATGCCCTGGCAGAAACGGCACGAGGTGCCGCGCCACACCGATCGGTCCTACCCCTGGTCCTCCACCTCCATGTGGGATGCAGAATGTCTTATGGAGATTGAGATGGCAAACGTCGGCCCCGATGTCGCCGAGACGGCAGAGGCCGACCATGGCGTTCATGTTGGCCCCGTCGATATACACTTGCCCGCCGTGGGTATGCACGATTCGGCAAATACGCTTCACGCTGGCCTCAAACACCCCGTGGGTGGAGGGATACGTGAGCATCAGGGCGGAGAGCCGATCTCGATATTGGGTCGCCTTCGATTCCAGATCGGCGACGTCGACGTTTCCCTGCCGATCACAGGCCACGACGACAACGGTCATGCCGACCATGGCGGCAGTGGCCGGATTCGTCCCGTGGGCCGACACCGGAATCAAACAGACGTCCCGGTGAGAGTCGCCCTTCGACCGATGGTACGCCCGTATGACCATGAGCCCCGAGTATTCGCCCTGAGATCCTGCATTTGGTTGGAGCGAAAATGCTGCGAACCCCGCGATCTCAGCCAACCACGTTTCAAGTTGTTGGAACAGGGTACGATAGCCAGGTGTTTGCTCAACCGGGGCGAACGGATGCAGACGAGCAAACTCCGGCCACGTCACAGGTACCATCTCCGCCGTGGCATTGAGTTTCATCGTGCAGGATCCCAATGGAATCATGGAATGCACGAGCGACAAATCCTTGGCCTGCAATCTGTGCAGGTAGCGAAGCATCTCATGTTCGGAGTGATATCGATGGAACACCTCGTGCGTCAGGTACGGGCTCGTCCTGGCCAACGAGGGCGGGTAGTTGGGATCGATGGTCCCCGCGAGGTCGGAGAGGCGGAACGGTAATTGGTCATGACCGACGAAGATATGTAAGAGACGATCAACCTCATCTTGGGAACTGACTTCATCGAGCGAAACTCCGATCGAGCCGTCTTCATAGCGCCTGAAATTGATGCCCTGTTCATTGGCGCGCCCCGTAATTTGCTCCGCATGGGCCTTGGAGACCGGAATTCGGATCGTATCAAAAAACACTTTCGGGAGAACGTCGAACCCAAGCCGACGAAGTCCTTCAGCCAAGAGCAACGTCAGGCCATGGACACGTGTGGCAATACGTCGAAGCCCGTCCGGACCGTGATAGACCGCAAACATGCCAGCCATTACAGCGAGTAAGACTTGAGCCGTACAGATGTTGCTCGTCGCTTTCTCTCGGCGAATGTGTTGTTCACGAGTTTGGAGCGAGAGCCGTATAGCCGGTTTACCCGTCACATCTTTGGAAACCCCGACCAAACGACCCGGCACCTGCCGTTTATAGTCCTCCTTTGTGGCCACAAACGCCGCGTGAGGCCCACCGAAGCCCATCGGCACGCCGAACCGTTGTGTCGAACCGACGGCGATATCAGCTCCGAATTCTCCGGGCGAGCGAAGCACCGCGAGGGCGAGAAGATCGGTGGCCACCACCACCAGCACGCCGGCCTCATGGGCGCGCGCCACCAAGGCGCTGAAGTCGCCCACATACCCGTCGGTCGCGGGATATTGCAGCAGCATGCCGCAAAATTGCGGGCGCAGCCAATCACCCGACGCCGCGACGCCGGTTGTGATGACGATTCCGAGAGGTTCCGCTCTGGTCTGCAACACCGCCAAGGTCTGCGGATGACAGTCGTGTGAAACGAAAAACTCTCTCCTTTCCGGACCCGCGTTGCGAGCGATCGTGTAACACATTGCCATCGCTTCAGCTGCAGCAGTCGCTTCATCCAAGAGCGAGGCATTCGCCAGCGGCAATCCGGTGAGGTCGGCGACCATCGTCTGAAAGTTTACGAGCGCTTCCAGGCGGCCCTGTGAAATCTCGGCTTGATAGGGAGTGTATTGCGTATACCATGCCGGGTTGTCGAGTATGTTGCGTTGGATGACCCCAGGAATGACGCAGTCGTAGTAACCCATGCCGATCAGCGACCGGTAGACCTTATTCTGGGATGCGATCGCTTTCAGCCGTGCGAAGACGGCCTGCTCACCTTCGCCGATCGGAATGTCAAGGAGTCGATCGAGCCGAATATCAGCGGGAACGGCTGCATCGGTCAACGTGTTGAGGGTACGCAGGCCTAACGTCGCGAGCATTTCTTGAAGATCGGCTTCTGAAGGTCCTAGATGTCGAGGAAGAAAGTCATCGGTCGGTTGTAGCCAATTCTGGATGGTCATGGAGTGATCAACCCTCTCGCTCGTTTCGAGACAAATGATATCAATCAGGCAATGGTCGCGTCGGTCGGGCAGCGTATCACGGGATCGCTGCATTTCCAAGAGACCGAATATCACCCTATGCTCCGGTTATGTCCTTAGCTGGAAAATCAGGTACCTCCACAGGGGTGCAGATAGCAAGTTAAGTTGTCCGGTGTATGGAGCACATGATCTGTCCGGGTTTTTC
>CAYTAS010000145.1:0-6209 GCA_964435885.1 uncultured Nitrospira sp.
ACTCCAGAGGTGCCTCGAACGGTTTTGTTGGGCTCATCATGAATAATCTCGGCTAAGGCGTTCTCAATGAGCTTTTCAGTAAGCTCTTTCTCCTTCCCCGTTGCCAGGTCCAACATCTTTCTGACCACTTCGAGGTTCTTTCCGAGAATCTGCAACGAGTTGTGTTGGCCACAGTCAGGGCAGAAGGCGAAGACACCGTAAACCGAGTAACGGAGAGTACAGTTGACGCAGACGATCTCGGTTTCGAGCATCTTCTCCCTGTAGTGATGAATAGGTGTCGGGTGACCCCGCTTGACCTTCATCGAGATACCTATACCGAACGCACCTTTCGGCTTGTGGTCAAACTCCAGGCTCTTGAGGTCTTTGTGAATCGCGTCTGTGATCTTCCGCATTGCTACCGACTTGGCGTATTCGATCTGCTCCTTGGTCCAGAATTGATCGTGCCCAGCGATGTGACCACAGTACGGGCAGTGACACGGGAGCCCTTCGCCCTTTAGACCAGTACCAAGTTCAATCTTGAAATACCCTTCACAGTCCGGCTCCGGGCACTCGCGTCCCGTGAACGCATTCTCGTCCGCCGGGATCGGGATCGAAATGCTGTTGCCGAGTCGCCGAAGGTGATTCATCAGACAATCTCCGCTATCCGGTCCGCGTCTATTACGCGCAACTCGCCGGAGATGAGCTTGGGCAGCAACGAGTCGCGCACTGCCTCAAGCACGAGTGATTCGCGGTGGTTCTCAGCAATACGCAGGAGTAACTGACTGGCAATCTTTCCAAATGCACCTTGAAGGCAAACTGGTGGCACCAAACAAGCTAGGGCTCCAAGCCTAGTGCGACTCAATTCAGTTTGTCCTGTTGAGCCTTCGCCTAGCTCTTCAATTTCTCCCTCGCGATACAGCAGCCCTACTCCAAGGAACCACGGGTCGACATCATCTGCCGCGCGAACGACCGTCACATGTGAGTCGACAATCGCCGTCTCGGGCAGATACCAGACCTGTGCGACTCGTCCGAGAGTTCCGACACCCGTTGAGTTCACAAGAATATCGAGAGCGCGCAACTCTCGCCCCTCAATGGACCTCTTAGTTGAGTCATGGCGCCGTGATTCTGAAAAATTGACGCGCCGGCCGCGGATGCACTTCTGATTCAACACACATACACCACCTTCATCGATATAAGACGGACCAATGCCACGTGAGTGATAGCTTGTGAGATCGCTTAGAGACTTAACCGCCCACCCCTTTGGAATCTCCCCCAGCTCCGAGTCCTCAAAGGAACCCGGGAACAAGTGGTCGAAAGCCATGCGTTCGACCACACCCTCACCCGGGCCCTCTCCCAGTGGGAGGGGGGGTATAGGCGCAGGCCGAATGATCTCGGCAATGGCAGTAAGAACGGATTCTGGGTCCTCGAGCAGTTGTTCGTTGCGGAATCGAAGCACGGTGAATCCTTGCGCTTCCATCCAGGCATCACGCTTGTGATCTTTTTTTCGCTTTTCGGAATGGATATCTCCATCCAATTCGATGACAGGACGATGCGCATGACAATAAAAGTCAGCGATATAGTCGCCGAGTTGGTGCTGACGCCGAAACTTCAGACCTATGAATTGTCTGTCGCGCACCAGCTCCCAGAACAAGTCTTCCGCCGGAGTCTGCGCCTTTCGCAAGGCTCGCACCGTCTCAACCAGCCCTGCAAAATCATACCCACCACGATAATGATTGCTCCCCTCGCCCTTTGGGAGAGGGGTTGGGGGTGAGGGTTGATTTCGAGCACGGGCGGCATTACGCCGCACAGGATCGAAATCAATGAACCACGACTTGAAGAGCGCCCGCGCCATCGCCTCCAGCGTCTCATTCATCCGCCGATTCAGCTCGATCTTGTCGTCCAGCGTGCCAAGGGTGTGAGCAATAGCTTTTTGTTCAGCAGGCTCCGGCACACAAATCGGAATCGGGTAGATGAAATTTCGATTCAACGACGGCTGCGCGCTACCGGAGTTATATCGGTCGAGGTCGAGAACCTTAAGAAAATAATATGCGAAGCGAGGGTCATTTCCTTTGAAGTCGGTTACATAGAGCCCAGTGTTGTGTGGCCAGTAATCAGTCGTGCAGAAGTGAACTTGCCCAAACGACGCACCACTTCGCCCGATGACGATACCAGGGCCTTATAGCCAGGGCAGTATCATGAAAACCATTTTGTCCGGCTGAACCCATCACCGGGATGTTGCCTGGTCTGCGTTCTGGCTCTGTTAGATCATGCCCACGTTGAAGCGCCACGAAATCACCGAGCGTGATGTCTTTCCAGCCCGCCATATTCGAACCGCTTACCTGCTCCTTACCCTCCTGCACCACCACATATTCCTTGCGGATAATCTCGCGGAACCGTTCCGGCACGTCGTCCCAGACATGGAGGTCCACCGGAAAGGGCAGATTGCTTTCGGCAAGGGCGGCCTTGAGTTCTGCTACCTGAGGGCGTTGCGTGGGGGTGGGGAAAGCGACGAGATCGAGGTCGGAGTTAGGACGGGCGGTCCATTTCACGCGTGAGCCATAGGCCCACACTGCGACGCCGGGAAGAAATTGGCGCAAGAGATCGCTCAGCGTGGTGCGCTGCTCTGCTGTGAGGTCTATCTCATCGGTCATTCCCACACTGTCCACTCTCGATCCTAGGCGACCTGTTGCCACTGCGTGACTTCCACCACTGCGTGCTTGCCATGCGCATTTGACACGATGCGGTCCAGCTTCGCCGCTACCGGATCGTCAATCCAGGCATCGCCGCATTGGCCGCAGACGAATGCAGGAACATCTCGTACAACCACCACGCCAAATTTCAAATCCACGGCAAAGGTCGTCGTCCCTGGTTGTTTCTCGCCTCCGCACAGGGGACACCGTCCGACATGTCCACTCATAGCTTTTTCCTCCTGGTCTTGTAATCCGCTTCAAAGTGCTCAAGGTCCGGACGGTAGGCCGTGATGACATGGCATACCGAGCCAGCAGATTCGGCGGCGGCCACGACATGCACCGGTTCCGTCTCACGGTGCAGAATGAGACCGCTAGGATAGGGACGATCCGTTGTATAGACCTCGATGACCTCGCCATGCAGCATCGCGTTTATGACCTCGGCACGGGAAATCCCCCGCTCCAGAAAACGCTCCAACGCATGGAGATGCCACTGGATGCGGCCCTCGACCACTGCCGCACGCAAGAGCGCGATGTCGAAATCCTTACCCATACCCCAATTCCTTCAAATTTGCGGCGATGGCGGTATCAAGTTTCGCAGATTCCTTCTGTTGCTCGCGTAGCGTGGCCGTGAGCCGCTTCATCTTTTCATCGAATGGCTCTCCGTCGTCCTCGACGGCTTCCGCGCCGACATAGCGGCCGGGGGTCAGCACATGGCCGTGCTTGCGGATATCTTCGAGTTTTGCAGTTTTGCAAAAGCCAGCCACGTCTTCGTAGTGGCCAGCGCCTTTATCCCCACGCCAGGCATGGTAGGTGCCGGCGATCTTTGCTACATCTTCGTCGGTCAGCTCCCGATGCACCCGATCAATCAAGGTTCCCATCTTGCGAGCATCGATAAACAACGTCTCGCCGCGACGATCACGGAAGCCCTGCCCTAAGCCTGTCGAACGAGTTCCATTCTTCTTGTTCCGAGCGAGAAACCAGAGGCAGACCGGAATCTGTGTGGAGTAGAACAATTGTCCTGGCAGCGCCACCATACAATCGACAAGGTCCGCTTCGATGATGTTCTTCCGAATTTCTCCCTCGTTGGATTGGTTGGACGACATGGAGCCATTCGCCAACACAAACCCCGCGATCCCGGTCGGCGCAAGGTGATGGATGAAATGCTGCACCCACGCGAAATTGGCATTACCGGCCGGCGGTACTCCATAGACCCAGCGCTTATCGTCCTTCAACAGTTCGCCGCGCCAGTCGCTGTCGTTGAAGGGTGGATTCGCCAGGACATAATCGGCCTTGAGGTCCGGGTGTTTATCATTGTGGAAGGTATCACCGTGCGCGATCTGCGCGTCGATGCCGCGAATGGCGAGGTTCATCTTGGCGAGTCGCCAGGTTGTGTAGTTCGATTCCTGTCCGTAGATGGAGATGTCGCCGAGCTTGCCGCTATGAGCTTCGATAAATTTTTCACTGCTCACGAACATGCCACCTGAGCCACAGCAAGGGTCATAGACTCGGCCCTTGTAGGGTGCAAGCATTTCGACGAGGACTCGCACGACGCGGGACGGCGTGTAGAACTGTCCGCCCTTCTTTCCCTCAGCGCTGGCGAACTGCGAGAGAAAGTACTCGTAGACGCGGCCAAGTGTGTCCTTCGCACGGTCGGCTGGAGCGCCCAATGCGATGTCGCTCACCAAATTGATAAGTTGCCCAAGCCGCTGCTTGTCGAGGCCAGGACGGGCATAGTCTTTTGGGAGGACTCCCTTCAGCGATGGATTATCCCGCTCAATTGCCGTCATCGCATCATCGACAATCGTGCCAATGGTCGGCTGTGGAGCCTTGGCCTTCAGATGGGACCAGCGCGCTTCTTTTGGCACCCAGAAGATCCTCGCGGCCTTGTACTCGTCAGGATCTTCCGGATCAGCGCCTTGGTTCCTCTGCGCTTCGAGTTCGGCGTGTTTGGCTTCAAATGCATCCGAGATGTATTTAAGAAAGATTAGGCCCAGAACGACGTGCTTGTACTCCGCCGCGTCCATGTTGTTGCGGAGTCCGTCAGCCATCTGCCAGAGCTTAGCCTCGAAGCCCAGGTTCGCACCGGTATCAGACTTTGAACCAGACTTCTCTTTTTTAGCCATTGATTCCCTTGCGGTTGAGATCAGCCCCTGTTGCCTGGGACCCATTCTCTCAGATGTATTGTCAGATATGGACGATTTTCCGCGAAGGATACCCTTTTCCCTTTAAGAATTCATCTCGCCTGTGAGGGGGATGGGAGGCCAAAGAAGTGCTGAGGACTGAGTGCTCCACGGAAGGGCTGCACGGAAGTGCTGAGCGGTAGAGAATCTGCACCCTATTCTGACGTCGAGCAGGATAGTAATAAACATGTCGCTCATGACGTTGACGCCGGCGTGGGCGATGATGCGGTCCGCGCTCATGATGGCGTGGCTCACGGCGCCGCGATGCCGGGTGCCCCCCTTTCTACCGTTTAGGACCGTGCCGGAAGTGAGGAAGTCATTGACCAATAGGTACAACGCGATAGGATGCCTATCGAGAGCCACACCATGGAAACTAGAAGGGTCTTGCCTATCTCAAAAGAACACTACCTTGCCGCGCCGATGCGGGGACGCAACACCGGCAATACAAGGGGGGGTGCTCTCATTGAGCTGATGCTCGCGCTGTCGATTGTCGGGATCTTGGCATCACTCGCGATTCCCAACTACATCGACTTTTTCGATAAGGCACGTGTGGCCAGGGCCGTGTCGGAACTCTATACCCTCGCCAAGGGGATCAAGGGATTCACACTTGGTGGAGGAGGATACCCGGATACTCTGGCGCAAATTGGGCGCAGCACCATGCTGGACCGTTGGGAGAGTCCGTATCAGTACTACCGAATGAACTGTGCGGCCGAGGTTGAGATCATGAATCTTGCCAAACTGAAATTGCGCAAGAAAAAGCCCCCTCGCGTGCTTCCTGACCACGACTCTCCTTCTACGACCACTGACTGGCATATTATGCTTGCTGTCGATACCGGCGATCATCGAGACACATTGTGCTGGAACGGAATCGGTTCTGGCACGTCTTGCCGATGGTCAGTTTGCTGTATTCCTGGCCAATCTGTCTAAACCCGAGGATTCTGTTACGGACTATTCTTCCCTCGCGTATCTCCAGCGGATTCGCATGGACACGATCACAATCGATCAAGCGTTCGTCAAGGATCTGAAGCTCGGCAAGGTGGATTCCCCAATCATGCGCGCCATCACCGGGATGGGCCGTGCCCTCAAGCTGCATATTGTCGCGGAGGGAGTCGAGACCAGAGATCAGCTTGCCTTTCTTCGTAGCATGGCTGTGAAGCCTATCAAGGCTATCTCTTCAGCAAACCCGTTCCCGCCAACCAGCTCGAACACCTGCTGAGGGATCGGCTATCCGATGACGCATCGAGAATGACCGAACGGTTGAGAAACCGCCTGGCCGGTTGAGCGGCAGCTCGCTCGTTCTGTGCGAACCACCCTTACAAAGTCGGGCCAGATATGGCAATTGCGGAAGGATTGGTCCCTG
>CAYTAS010000146.1:0-6100 GCA_964435885.1 uncultured Nitrospira sp.
GTATCCCACGGCGGAGCCACTCGTCAAATTTCAACGGACTACAGTATAACCTCTGATGCGGGGCTCAAGGAGGAGACCTACTTATGTCCATACTCAAGACGATCCATAGTCCGGCTGATCTGAAGCGGTTATCTCCCGACCGGTTTCCGGCCCTTTGTCAGGAGATTCGTGAGCAGATTATCGGAACAGTCTCGAATGTGGGAGGGCATCTGGCCTCGAATTTGGGTGTCGTCGAGCTCACGGTCGCCTTGCAATACCTCTTGGATACGCCGACCGACAAAATTGTCTGGGACACCAGTAACCAGTCGTATGCGCACAAACTCCTCACCGGTCGGCGGGAGCAGTTCCATACCCTTCGCCAGTACGGTGGTTTAAGCGGGTTTTGTAAGCGGGAAGAGAGTGACTACGATACATTCAATGCCGGACATGCAGGGACCGGTGTCTCAGCGGCCTTCGGCATGGTCGAGGCCCGAGAACAGCTGAAACAAAAGCATAAGGTGGTCTGTGTGGTTGGTGATGGTGCGATGACGGCGGGGATGACGCTGGAAGGGCTGCATCATGCCGGAGGACTTGGGAAAGACTTCTTGGTTATTCTGAACGATAACCAGATGTCGATCTCGAAGAACGTCGGAGCCATTTCCGCGTATCTCAGTCGGACGATCACGGGTGAGTTCTACGGGAAAATGCGCGAGGAGACCGGGCAGTTGTTACGCAAGATCCCGCATATCGGGTCCGATATGCAAAAGCTGGCTCGCCGAGCCGAAGAGCTGGCCAAAGGGGCGATTCTACCGGGACTGCTTTTTGAAGAGCTGGGATTCCAGTACAGTGGCCCGATTGATGGCCACAATTTTGAGCACCTCCTCCCGACGATCGAGAATGTGTTGAAGATGAAGGGGCCGGTCCTGCTGCATATCATTACGAAGAAGGGGCTCGGCTACGAGCCGGCCATGAAGAATCCGGTGTGGTTCCATGCCTGTCCACCGTTTGTGCGAGAGACCGGGGTCCCGGCGAAGAAAGCTGCCCGCCCGTCCTATACGGCGATCGCCATGGATTCGCTCGTCAAGTTGGCCCGTAAGGACAAGCGCATCGTGGCGATTACGGCGGCGATGTGTGAAGGCACCGGGCTGACAGCATTCGAAAAAGAATTCCCGGACCGTCTGTATGACGTCGGTATTGCTGAACAGCATGCTGTGACGTTTGCGGCAGGACTTGCTACGCAGGGGATCAAGCCGTTTGTGGCTATGTACGCGACGTTCTTACAACGGGCCTATGATCAGGTTGTTCATGACGTGGCAACACAGAATCTCCCGGTCGCCTTCTGCATCGATCGGGGCGGGCTTGTCGCTGAAGATGGGACCACCCATCACGGTGCTTTTGACTACGCGTATCTCCGCCATGTTCCCAATATGGTGGTCATGGCTCCGAAAGATGAAAACGAACTCCAGCACATGATGAAAACCTGCTTGGAATATGATGGTCCGATTTCCGTGCGGTATCCACGTGGTGTGAGCCTTGGAGTTAAAATGGATGCGGCTCCGCACGCATTGCCGATTGGGAAAAGTGAGTTATTAAAGGATGGCACGGATGTCGCCATCATTGCGATTGGGGTATCGGTATGGCAATCAGTCGAAGCCGCCAAGCGGTTGAGCGAAGAAGGTGTGTCGACGGCGGTGGTGAATGGGAGATTCATCAAGCCGCTGGATCAAGGGCTGATTGCTGAAGTCGCAAAACGCGTTCGCTATGTGGTCACTGTGGAGGAAGGTTGTCGAACCGGTGGATTCGGTTCCGCAGTGCTGGAAACCCTTTCGGAGGCCGGCGTGACGAACGTCAAAACAAAAATTGTGGGTCTCCCTGACTGGTACATCGAACAGGGCCCACAGGATCTGTTGCGAGAGCGATACGGTTTGACGGCGGAGGGAATCTACCAGAGTGTGAAGGAACTCATCGGCACCGCTCCATCGACGAAACCTCAGTTCGCCGGCGCCGCGCTGGCCGATCATCTTCCGCATGGAGATGAGCAGGGGAGCTGATCCAAGAAGTAAAATGTGAAAGGTGAAAAGTAAACAGTAAGGAGTGAAGCGGTTTCGGGCGATGCACATCACGAGACGAAAGACGCGGCAGATTCAAGTTGGTCAGGTAAAGATTGGCGGGGACGCTCCGGTGTCCGTGCAGTCGATGTGTTCGACGGATACAGGGGACATCGACAAGACCGTCGAAGAGATTCGACGACTGGAGACTGCTGGGTGTGAACTCATTCGGGTAGCGGTGCCGGATGAGGAGGCTGCGGCAGCGTTGCCGAAGATCAAAGCGGCCATGACGGTGCCGCTGATCGCGGATATCCATTTCGATTATCGCCTGGCCTTGAAAGCCGCACAGGTTGTCGATTGTGTCCGTATCAACCCTGGGAATATTGGTGCCTGGTGGAAAGTTGAAGAAGTGATCAAGGTCGTGAATGATCGAGGGATCCCGATTCGAGTCGGGGTCAACGGAGGATCGCTGGAGCGTCCGTTGTTAGATAAGTATGGGTGGCCTTCGCCGGAAGCGCTCTCCGAGTCGGCACTCAATGCGGTGCATGCGCTCGAAGACGTGGGTTTTACCAATATGAAGGTATCGCTTAAGGCTTCCGATGTACACCATGCCATCGATGCCTATTGGCTGTTTGCCCACCAGTCAGACTATCCGCTCCACATTGGAATCACTGAAGCAGGGACCGCGATGACCGGCGCGGTGAAGTCGGCCATGGGGCTTGGGTATCTGCTGGCACAGGGCATCGGCGATACGTTGCGGGTGTCGCTGGCTGCCGATCCGGTGGAAGAAGTGAAAGTCGGATTCGAAATTTTGAAATCGCTCGAGCTCCGTCATCGCGGTATCAATATCATTGCCTGTCCGACCTGTGGCCGGGTCGAGATCGACGTGGTTCGGATGGCGAATGAATTGGAAAAGAAACTCGGGCACATCAAAACCCCATTGAACGTGTCGGTGCTGGGGTGTGTGGTGAATGGGATCGGAGAGGGGAAAGAGGCCGACATTGGGATTGCTGGTGGTGAGGGCAAGGGCATCCTGTTTAAGAAGGGCAAGCTCGTCCGAAAAGTTCCGATGGATGAGTTGATGGATACGCTGATTCAGGAAGTGGAACTGCTTGCGAAGGAAAAAGAAGCCGAGCAAACCGGCGAGGCGGGGGCTGCCCCCTCCACCAACTGGGAACCCCTCGTTCCTCAGTCGGACCAGCTTTCAACGCTTGGAAAAGAAATACCAGTTTATCCGCACAAATAACTCTTCTTCAATGCGGTGAGAGTTCAAGAGGTGATTGGCAGATGATTGAGCTGCACATGTTGATCCTCAATCCGACCGAGCCGAATGGTTCGTACAAAGCTGTCAGCGAGATATTGCGATGCCTCATCAATTTGATGCTACAACGCCCGATACTTCAACCGATTCAATGCGTTGATCATGGCAGGCAGTAGAACAGCAGGTGGTGTGTGAAGCTGATAACCGGCATAACCAATTAACGGGACGAAAGAGGGGGATGATGGTACCTACGCACATGTTTCTGACAAGGGGAGTCGGAGTACACAAAGAAAAGCTGGCCTCGTTTGAAGAGGCATTGCGCAGTGCAGGTGTCGCCTATTGCAACCTCGTCAGTGTGTCATCCATCTTGCCACCCCATTGCAAAGTCATTCCTCGGAAACGAGGTGAGAAATTGTTGAAGCCGGGAGAAATTACGTTTTGCGTTATGGCTCGTTCTGAAACCAACGAACGGAACCAGCTGGTTTCGGCATCAGTCGGCCTGGCCAAGCCCACGAACATCGGCACGTACGGATACTTATCAGAACACCATGCCCATGGCGAAACGGATGAGGAGACGGGTGAATACACGGAAGATTTGGCGGCGCAGATGCTCGCAACGACGTTAGGCGTAGAATTCGATCCGAACGTCGCATGGAAAGAGCGTGAACAGGTCTTTAAGATGGGTGGGAAAATCGTGCGGACCCTGAATATTACCCAGTCAGCTGTTGGGAAAAAGGGAAAGTGGACGACTGTCCTGGCATTGGCCGTCTTTATTCCGCCGGAGAATGTGCCGAAGGGATCCCGATGGTAGGAGATGTGTTCCTCCATACTGATCCTGGGTGTTGAAGATCAATGGAACGGAAAACTCGGTTAGGACACACACGATTCGTTCCATGCACAGTGTCCCGTCTGGGCGGACAGTGAGGGTTTCAGTGGTCAGTCGCTCCCTCATGTCCTGACGAATTTTGCCTCAGCGTCTCATCGCGAGTTGATTTCTGCTTGCTTCTGACCGATTTTCTTCGGTTTCGACATCTTCTTTGCGCTCATCCCCCTCGTTTCGAGCAGAGGTGTCCGCGATCCCCACGGACACGATCCTCTCGCACACAGTTACTCCCAGTAAGGGCTCTCTTCAGCCAGACTCCTGCCGCGGGATCCCCGTCTCGGTCTGCACTCGTGGCGCGAAGACATCAATGCCGGCCCAGACTTCCGCCGGGGTCCGCCCCTGCAAGTGATCGTGCGGACGATCGTGGTTGTACCAGCCGCGCAAGTTTCGTAACGTGGCGCCAAATTCCTCGCTGTCCGCAATCGGCTCCGTTGTCAACGCCCGCTTCGCGGTCCCGATGAACCGCTCAACTCGTCCATTCTGCCAGGGACAGCCAGGCTCGGTTCGCTGATGCCGGATGCCCAGCATCCAAATGCCCCATCGAAACCACTGTGATACGAAGACCGTTTCGTTGTCCGTTCTCACGAATTGTGGCCGACCGTAGTATTTCGCCGCCTGCACCAGTTCGTGGAGTAGTCGAAGCGAAGACTTGTCTGTCAGGGATTGCAACCGCAGGCAGGCCCGACTCGCGTGATCGACGATCGCCAATACCACATGCGGGTGCCCCTGCTGATCCGTCTTGGTGAGCAGATCACAGCGCCAGATCCGATTGCGCCGCATCGGGCGGGGCACGCGATGCTTCAGCCTCCACCGGGCTTCATATATCAGGCACTGATGTTTTCGACACGTGTCCGCGACATAGGTCTTACTCACGGGCATTTGTCTCCGGGATTTCCACCGCCGATTGAAGCAATGCGCAATCGTCCGACAGCCCGCGTGCGGCAGGACGGCTTTGGTTGTGATCACCTCCTGCTTCACCCACTTCGGCTTCGGTGGGGCACAGACGCGACGAGATGCTGGGAGCAGATGATGGTGGTCCCTTCGGCGGTGACGGATGCGGTGTTGGAACATCTGGCTCAACCACCGGAGGAACCGCCTCCATCGTGTGAACAGTCGATCGAACCATACTCGCATGACGCTTACCTCCTCGGAGACGGAGTCCTCAGCCTCGGCGGTCGGACCGAAACATGGCCGGGCTGCGGGTAACGTGCCGCCGAGGCGAGCGCGCTGTGTTCGTTTCCCTCTGTTGCATTCCGTTCTTGCACGAAAATGACTATTGCTTGCGTCCTTGTGAACCTGGGCGCGGCGGCCCATATCGCCTATGACATCGCCCACGCGCCGATCATGATCGTGAACATGTCCAAAGCGCGACAGAAGTAACCCGTCCGTGTCACTGTCCTCCATCGCCTACACTGCTCCAGAAATACGGCCTTTCTGGAGAGGCCTGCCCCTACACGGCTCTACACTGCAGCATTAATTATCGCTCATGCAGGACTATCATCTTGACAGGCGAGACACATTCCCGTACTAGTGCAACCGAAAAGTGAGTAGGAACTACATACTAGGTATAATACGTATGCGGTTGGGCAAGCGGTGCCGCGCCGCTGGTTCCTGCAAGGACTCGCATGGATGACGAACCCTCGACGAGCGCGCGCGCCCGCAGAATGATTGAACGAGATATGGGGACTCCACTCCTCCACACCCTCCAGGACCCGCAAACCGTAGAAGTCATGCTGAACGCGGATGGGCGGCTCTGGTGTGAACGGCTCGGGCAGGCGATGGCCTGTATTGGGACGTTTCCCGCTGCTCGTGCGGAAGCCATCATCAAAACCGTGGCGGGGTTTCATCGCAAAGAAATCACCCGCCAGTCTCCCTACCTCGACGGGGAGTTTCCCCTCGACGGCTCCCGGTTTGCCGCACAGATTCCGC
>CAYTAS010000147.1:0-5923 GCA_964435885.1 uncultured Nitrospira sp.
CCCGGTTTTGCAGCGCGCGATTGAATTGGAGGTCGGGCGTCACAAAGAACTCCGAGGCTCCTTTTGCCAGCTGCCTCCAGACCACTTTTCTGGACCGGACATCTTCTACCAGAACCTGGACGACCACCTCGGTTCGACTCTCTAACGTCGCCGTCTGAGAAAAACTCAGCGTCGGCACGATGACCGACAGGATCTGCCCGGTCAGCACGAGATCGGCGGCTTCGGACTCGGGGACGACCTGCGCCCCGCTGCCGGCGGAAAATTCATTGCGAAAGTAATCGGTGTATCGCATTTCGAGGTTCGGCTCGAAGCTGTTGTTGACCAACGTCCGGATGACGAGGCGTGGCGGTGGTTCGGACGATGTCGAGACGACGGCCCCTCCGATGGTCGGGCCGGCACCCTCCACCCGAAACTGATAGCCGCAGGCGACGAGCGCAAGGCTCGCCGCCACGAGACATGCGAGGCTCGCGCGACACGACCACCGCCGATCGCCCAAGATACGTCCTTCTTTGACGTCCCGCTTTTCCCACACGTCATGCTCCCCGCGTTGCATCAGATCACGAAGTTAAGCAATTTCTTCTCGACGTAAATCACCTTCTTCGGCTCTTTTCTCTGGAGCCACTCCGCCGCTTCCGTACGGGCCAGCCGTTCGACGTCGTCGCGAACCGCGTCGATCGGCACCTCGATTTTGGCCCGCAGCCTGCCGTTGACCTGAACGGGAATGGTCACGCGCTCGCTTACCGTCATCGCCGGATCGAACGTCGGCCACGGCTGTTGCGAGACACTGGGGTGATGCCCGAGCACACTCCAGAGCTCCTCGGCGACGTGCGGCGCAAAAGGCGAGAGCAGCAAGACAAACGGCTCGATCACAGAACGTGATCGCTGCGGGGATTTTGTCATCTCGTTCGTAAAGATCATCATCTGCGAGATTGCCGTATTGAAACGGAGGGCTTCGATATCTTCCGTGACCTTTTTGATCGTCTGATGCAGCAAGCGTTGATGATCGAGGCTCGCAACAGTCGAAACGACGGCGCTGGACAAGTGGCCTTGGTCATCGACCATCAACCGCCAGACCCGTTCCAAAAAACGTGTCACGCCTTCGACCCCTCTCGTGCTCCAGGGCTTCATCGCTTCGAGCGGTCCCATGAACATTTCGTAGAGCCGCACGGCATCCGCGCCGAATTGATCGATCATCACGTCAGGATTGACCACATTGCCGCGCGATTTCGACATCTTCTGATTGTCTTCACCCAACACGATGCCCTGGTGCACCAACTTCATGAACGGTTCCGGCGTGCTGACCACCCCGATATCGAACAGGACCTTGTGCCAGAACCGTGAGTACAGCAGGTGCAGCACGGCATGTTCGCTGCCCCCGATGTACAGGTCCACCGGCATCCAATACTTCTCCTTCGCAGGATCAACGAGCTGCGTTGGATTCGCAGGATCGATGAATCGCAGGTAATACCAGCAGGAGCCGGCCCACTGGGGCATCGTGTTGGTCTCACGTCGAGCCGGTTTCTCCGTGGTAGGATCAGTGGTGTCCAGCCACTGGTCTAAGTTGGCCAGCGGACTTTCGCCGGTCCCCGACGGCTTAAAGTTGTGCGTCTCAGGCAATACCAGAGGCAACTGTTCTTCTGGAAGTGTGCGCGCCTCCCCATCCACCCACACGATCGGGAACGGCTCGCCCCAATACCGTTGTCGGGCAAACAGCCAATCGCGCAGCTTGTAGTTGACCGCTCGTGTGCCTTTGCCCTGTTTCGCCAGCCAATCGGTGATCTTCGGAATCGCCTCGGACGGCCTGAGACCGTTGATCGAGAAGCTGCAATCACTGGCCGCTGAATTCACAACCGTCCCGCGATCCGTGTCGGTGAAGGCCGCTTCCTGGACATTTCCTCCGCCAATGACCTCTCGAATCGGGAGCGCGTACTGTCGCGCGAACGCCCAGTCCCGCTCGTCATGCGCCGGCACGGCCATGATTGCGCCGGTCCCATAGCTCATCAGGACATAATCCGCAATCCAGATCGGCAATCGCTCTTCGTTCACGGGGTTCACGGCATAGCCGCCGGTAAACACGCCGGTCTTCTCTTTTTCCAACTCTTGCCGTTGTAAATCGCTTTTCTTCGCCGATGCTTCGCGATAGGCCTGAACGGCGTCTTTCTGTGCGTCGCTCACAATCGCATCGACCAGCGGGTGCTCCGGTGCAAGGACCATGTAGGTCGCGCCGAACAACGTATCGGGCCTGGTCGTGAAGACACGGATCGCGCCCTTTCGATCAGCCAACGCGAAGTCCACCTCCGCGCCGATCGAACGACCGATCCAATTTCTCTGCATCTCCAACGTGCTGGTGGGCCAATCGACCAACTTCAGGTCCTCCAGCAATCGATCGGCATAGGCGGTGATCTTCAGTACCCATTGACGCATCGGCTTGCGAATCACGTCGAAGCCGCCGACTTCACTCTTGCCGTCGACGATTTCCTCGTTCGCCAGCACCGTGCCGAGCGCCGGGCACCAATTCACCGGTACTTCCGCCACATAGGCCAACCCCCGCTCGAAGAGTTTCAGAAAAATCCACTGCGTCCAACGATAGTACTGCGGATCAGTGGTGCTGAGCTCCCGCTCCCAGTCATACGAGAGCCCCACGCGCTGCATCTGGCGCTTAAACGTGGCGATATTGTCGGCTGTCGTCTTCGCCGGATGGATTCCGGTTTTTACAGCGTACTGCTCAGCCGGTAGACCAAAGGCATCCCAGCCCATCGGATGCAGCACATTGAACCCCCTCATCCGTTTATACCGAGAGACGATATCCGTAGCGGTGTACCCTTCCAGATGGCCGACGTGGAGACCGGAACCGGAGGGATAGGGAAACATGTCGAGACAGTAAAACTTTGGCTTGCCGGGATCTTCCGTGACACGAAACGTCGCATGCTGATCCCAATACTGTTGCCACTTTACCTCGATCCCGCAGTGGTCGTATCCTTTACTCATGATTTTCTGCTCATAGCGTCAAACTTGAAAAAGTCGCAGGACTCTAACATAGCCCCCTGGGGGTCACAAGTTCCTGAACCGAACGATTGGGAACTTTTGTTATAGTACCCACCGGATGGGATTCTATTGTGAACATATTTTCCCCCGGCTCATGGACCGCTTCATGCGCGGGGAAGAGTTTCAGCGATTGCGGAGGGACCTGCTGCGTCAGGTGGCCGGCGAGGTGTTGGAAATCGGGATTGGAACCGGGCTCAATCTTCCTCACTACGGTTCCAATATATCGCGAGTACATGCCGTCGATCCTGCCCCGATGCTCCCCGCACGTGTTGCGGAACGGCGGGCCAACGTCCACTTTCCCGTCGAGATGACCCATCGCAGCGCCGAACAGCTTCCCTACCAAGGTCGGACTTTCGATTATGTCGTCAGCACCTGGACGCTCTGTACGATTCCCGATCCGGTGGTCGCGCTGCAAGAAGTGAAACGTGTCCTCAAACCGGGAGGTAGGTTTCTCTTCTTAGAACATGGCCGCAGCAATAACGAGAAGATTGCCGCCTGGCAGGACCGGCTGAATCCGCTTCAGAATATCATCGGCTGCGGATGCAACCTCAATCGCCGGATCGATGCACTCATCAGCCAAGCCGGTCTGAAGATTACCCAGATCGATCGATTTGTCATGAAGGAGGTGCCACGGATCGGTGGTGAAATGTATCGCGGCACGGCAGCCGGTCCCGGTTAGCTTCTCAACTGCCCGTTCAACAGCGGCGCAAACCCGGTGATGGAAAAAAACTGAGGGAGCGGGTTCGGCGGCAATTGCGAACTCGACTTGGCGCTATGCACCAGGTGAGCCACACCGAATTGCTTTGCAGCCATCAGACAGCCTTCATCGTCATCCATGAATAACGAGTGTGCCGGGTCAAAGTTCAACAATCGTCGGCAGGTCGGCCAATACTCCGGTCGCATCTTGAGATAGCCGACCTCAAACGCGTCCACAATCCGGTCCACGTATCGATCCAACCCGGTCTTGCCAACCTTGACCGATACCCCGGCAGCATGGGCATTCGTCACAATAGTCACACGTTTCCCCAACCTCCGGAGGTGCCGTAGAAACTCCTCGGCACCGGGAAGAAAGCCGACCATGTGGTCGAGTTCCTTATGCATCGCGACCACATCGATGCCGACCTGCTTCGTCCAGTAATGGAGATCCGTCCAGGCCAGCTCGCCTTCGACCGACCGGTACATCGACATCAGCCGATCACGGGCTTCCTGAAATGAGATGGCGCGGAGCATGGCATATCGACGCGGGAGTTCCTCTTCAAAAAAGAAGTTGTCGAAATGACGATCCAGCAACGTGCCGTCCATATCGAGCAGCACATCGTCGATCTCATTCCACTCGATCGCGTGAGGCGTCAGGTGTGAGGCGTCAGGTGTCATGAAGAAAGTATAACGAACAGACACATCAAAGACGAGACGTTGTGTTTCAGAAAATCCCTGTGATACCGTTATATGCTTCACACAACGACCATGACATCCACCCCCTTACCCCTTACGCCTGACCCTTCGAGCAGTCCGCTCGTCGCCATCATCGGCAGACCGAACGTCGGCAAGTCGACGTTGTTCAACAAGATCCTCGGCGCGAAGATCGCTATTGTGGACGATGTTCCCGGTGTGACCCGAGACCGCAACTATGCCGACGCCGCCTACCGCAATCGAAAGTTCAGGCTGGTCGACACGGGAGGATTGGACCTATCCTCGTCGGACAGTATGTTGACCTTGATCCGCCGACAATCGGAACTGGCGATTGCCGAAGCGGATATCCTGATCGCGCTCCTGGACGGGCGCTCAGGATTGACTCCGCCGGACCATGAGGTCGTGAAGCTTTTGCGTGGGGTGACGAAACCTCTCTTCTACGCCATCAATAAGATTGATACGCCGAAATCCGAGCCGTTGCTCGCCGATTTCTACAAATTGGGCGTCGACGAGCTCTATCCCATCTCCGCCGAACATGGTCTCGGAGTAGCGGAGCTTTTGGACGCCCTCTATCCACTGCTTCCCTCAACCGAGGAGTCAGACGAGCTGCAACAACTCCCCCGCGTGGCCGTCGTGGGCCGCCCGAATGTCGGCAAGTCCACCCTAGTGAATGCGCTCTTGGGAGAAGAGCGCGTCGTCGTCAGCGACGTTCCGGGGACGACGCGTGATCCGGTCGATTCACTGGTGACCCATCAGAATCAATCTTATGTCTTCACCGATACGGCAGGCATCAGGCGGCGCGGCAAGATCGACCGAGGAATAGAAGGCTACAGCGTCCTCCGATCGCTCCGGGCCATCGGACGATCGGACATTGCCGTGCTGCTCTTGGACGGAGTGGAAGGCGTCACAGAACAAGACACCAAGATTGCCGGGGCTATTCTCAAGCAAGGGCGCGCCTGCATTCTGCTGATCAACAAGTGGGATCTGCGGGCCGGAGACCAGAACGCGCGACAAGCGTACGAACTCGAGTTCCACCGCCGCTTTCCCTTTCTGGCCTGGGCGCCTGTCCACTATGGCTCAGCCCTCAAGCCGGACTCCATCCAACGCCTGTTTCCGCTCCTGAAGAACGTGCACGGCATGTTTACCAAGCGTGTCCCCACCGGCGCGTTGAATATCTGGCTGCAGAAGATCCTCGACACTCACCCCTTACCGGCTCGCAAGCACAAACCAACGACCGGCACAAAGTCCGCCTTTATCACGCAGGTGGCCACCAAGCCGCCGGTCTTCGCGTTATTTGTCGGTCATCCGGACGATATCACGCCCGCATACATCCGGTATTTGGAGAATCAACTGCGCGAGACGTATGGATTCACAGGCACGCCGCTGCGGCTCCTCATTAGAAAAAAATAGACGATCATAGGTGTCCGGTTAAGGGTTGAACAAAATCAATTGGTTGTCGTCGGCTGGC
>CAYTAS010000148.1:0-5918 GCA_964435885.1 uncultured Nitrospira sp.
CGCGTCCGCGCGACACCTGGAATCTGGACCGTATCGAAATCCTCAAGGGCCCGGCGTCGGTCTTGTACGGCGAGGGGGCGCTGGGCGGGGCGATCAACTTTGTCACAAAACGGCCGATTCGGAGTGACCAGGTCACGGTGGATGCCTTGCTCTCGTACGGCACGTTCAATACGCTTCGAGCAGCAGCCGGCAGTGGCGGACCGCTGCGCTGGGACAACCTCCACTATCGCGTCGATCTGAGCTACCAGACTTCCGACAGTTTCAGCGGCATCCAGCGCACACCCTACACCTATTGGAACATGACCAGTGCGCTGCTCTATGACGTGAACCCCCGCTTGAATGTTGAGGCCTCCTTCGACGTCAGTCATGACCGCAGCGTCCCCTATTGGGGGACCCCGCTGGTCCCAGGGAGCTTTGCCGGGGCCTCGGCGATCCCTGATGTCGTGAGCACGCGAACGGGCCAGACCATTGATGCGCGGTTCTTTCGGCAGAACTTCAACGTGGTCGATGCCAACATGAGTTCGACGACCTACTGGGCCAAGCTGAAAGCGAACTGGCAGCCGACCGACACGATCCAGATCCGCAATCAAGGGTACTACTATTGGGCGGGGCGCGATTGGCAAAACGCCGAGACGTATCAGTTCAATGTCGGCACCCAGTTGCTTGATCGGGATCGCTTCTTCGTCCAGCACGATCAGTACATCCTGGGCGATCGGCTGGAGCTCCAGGTCAACGAGTCGATCCTGAACCACAAGAATCGGTTCGTTGCCGGGGTGGATTTCAGCCACCTGCACCTGAATCGCCCGAGCTTTTTCAGCGGAGGGGACAGTATCGATCCGTTGGCGCTTCCGTCAGGATCCTTCGGGCCGATCGTCTCGGCGGAGCAGCGGACCACCATTACCACCACCGCCATCTTCGCGGAGAACCAATTCAGCGTGACCGATGCGTTGAAACTGGTCGGTGGGATGCGGTTCGACCATATCGACCTGAACCGGAAACTGTTCAATAACGCCGGAGTGTTCAACCAGACGGCCAGTTTCGAGCGGGACTTCCAGCCGGTGACCTGGCGGGTCGGCGCGGTGTACGACCTGCTTCCGACGCTGACGTTGTACGGGCATTATGCAACCGCAGCCGATCCCGTCGGCACCAACATCTTCCTCGTCCGGGCGGCGGAGAACTTCGATCTGGCCACCGGCGCGCAGTGGGAGGTGGGCCTGAAACAGAGCCTCTGGAGCAATCGGGCCGAGTGGACCGTGGCCTATTTCGATATTGTCCGCAAGAATATCCTGACGCAAACGTCGTTGCTCGTAGCGGAGAATGTCGGGCGCCAAACCTCGAAGGGGTTCGAGTTGAGCGCGGCCGTGCGTCCGACCGATGCGTGGCGGATCCAGGGGAACCTGACGTTTCTGTCGGCGGAGTTTGAGGATTTCTCGGAACAGGCCGGTGGCAATCTGGTCTCGCATGATGGCAATCGGCCGCCGAACGTCCCTCAGACGGTGGCGAATCTCTGGAGTCAGTACCGGATTCCGTTTGTGATCCCCTTCGACCTGGGTGCGGCGTTTCGCTATGTGGGCCCGCGCTTCGCAGACAATGCCAACGCGGTCCGCATGCACAGCTACACCACGGCGGATGTCTGGGTCACGATTCCGTATAAGCAGTTTGCACTCACCATCCGGGGGCGGAACCTGGCGGACAAGACCTATGCGATCTGGGCGGATCCGTTCTATCCGAGCCAGGTGTTGCTCGGTGCGCCACGGACCATGGAAGTCATGCTGACGGCGCGCTTCTAACGGGATGCTGAAAAAGTCCGCCAGCGGTGTTCTCGCATCGTTCAGAGGCTCAACGTACTGCCGCGTACGCCTCGCCTCTTCGCTCGCTGCGGCCTTACTGGACAACCTTTTTTAGCATCCCGTTTGATGCATGAGTATTGTCTCGTATCTCGATGCCGTGGCGACACAGGAGTCAATGTGAGTGTGTCCGCAACTTCTAAGGCGATGACGGGTATTGGGATTGTGATGATGGTGCATCGCCGGCTTGGCCTCGTGCTGGGACCGGCGGTGCTGCTCTGGTTCCTATCGGGATTGGTGCTGCTGTGGGTGCCGTATCCCAGCCTCACGGAGACCGAATGGTTTGCGGCTGCCAGGGCGATTCCGCTGAACGAATGCTGCGGTTCGTTGGCGCGTGTGGTGGCGCACGTGGAACGGACGGCAGGGATTGAGTCGGTGCGAGTCAGGATGGTTGGAGAGCGCCTCGTGGCCGTGGCGCAATTACTCGATGGCTCGTTGACAGCTGTGATGGCTGATGACGGTGAATCAATCTTTCCTCTTACTCGAGAAGAGATTCCAGACGTCACACGATCGTTCGCAGGTGGAGGCGCGATCGAAGCAATCGAATTGATTGACTACGATGTCTGGACTGTTCATCAGCGATTTGACCCGTACCGTCCCTTGTGGAAAGTGCAGCTGTCTGGGGAGGACCGGGCTGTCCTGTATGTCGCGAGCCTCACCGGAGACGTGGTGCAAGACACGACCGCAGAGGAACGAAGGTGGAATCTGGTGGGCGCGGTCCTCCACTGGTGGTATCTCCCGTGGCTTCGCCATCAGTGGGCCTGGTGGGATCAGCTTGTTTGGTGGCTGAGTGGAATAGGAACTGTGATGGTGGTGGCTGGAGGGTTGATTCTTGGTCGGGAGTGGGCGAAACACGGATGGTCTGGTTTTTTCACCGTCCGGTGGAGGGTTCATCGAGTGCTGGGTTTGATCGCTGGTATTTCAGCTTGCTGTTGGATGGCAAGCGGCTGGCTGTCGATGGATCATGGGCGTTGGTTCTCTGATGGAAAGGTCAATGCGGAAGATCGTGCGCGATTCATGGGCGGGCCGCTCACTCTGCGCGACATGGAGGGCCTATCGGATTTCTCGACGATGATGGTGAACGGGCCGGTCAAAGAGATTCGACTGGCCAAGCTGGCCGGAATTGTCCACATCGTAGCCCGTACGGCTCCGTCGAAACAGGCCGTTCTCACAGTGCCATCTCAAGAGGGGGCTCCACGGGACGGATTTCAGGATGAGGTGGTGAAGGCAGCGGCCAGATCCCTACTCGGTGATGGCGCGTTGACTATTTCGAAGCGTGGCGGAAACGATTCCCGTGGCTGTTTGGAGGCTGACGATACCGCCTTTCTGCAGGTGGAGACTGGTGGATCAAGGGCAAACGGGGTGAATGTTGATGGGCGGACCGGTGCCGTTGTGGAATGCTTGGATTCTAGCCGTCGACTCTATCACCTGCTTTTCAACCTGTTGCATCGATGGGATCTTCCTTGGCTCGCACAAGATTGCGATGGCCGACGGATGGTGATGTCTCTATGGTGTCTGTTTGGGGCAGGGTTGACGGTATCCGGCATCTGGGCTGGTTGCGCCGTCCGCACGTGATGGTACGGCACGATGAACAAAGCTGCTGACATGATCGAGTCCAGGACTATGGTACTGAGTTGGAGCTGGTCGATCGCGATCCATGTCGCAGCTTGGGGATTAAGTTTGTGGCTGATCTCACAGCAGGCGATCGTGCCGCCGTCGATGTTGCAGTGGGAGGTTTCGCTGGTGAGTTCATCACAGGAATCCAGCCGTGGTACGCCCTCAAGCGGTGCATCGTCACAGATTGACGATCGAATAGGTTCAACCGTCAGGAAATCAGTACGAAAGTCTGCCGCAGCGGCGCCGTCTATTCAGTCGGAGATTCAGGCGGAACAAGCCACCCGGGATTCGGTTCGCTCCAAAGCAGGAGCTGAAAGCCAATCGGTAGTTGCGGTGGCTGTGCCGACCCCGGAGGAAGCCGACGATTCCACAGCATTGGCCTCGAGCGACATGGCGGCGCCTCCTCAGACTGTAGAGGACTCTCAGAACGCTGTCGATGACGAGACACAGGGACCTCCAGCTTCCGACGTTCAATCGGTTGTTGCGGCTGAGCACCCTGCCGACGGCTCAGCGGATCCGTCGACTGCAGTCGCCTTGTCATCCGCAAGCGCCATGCAAGCACGCTCGGTTGAGACCTCGCCGGATTTGGGTTGGCTGATGCAGATGCTGTGGAGTCGCGTGACGGAGCTGAAGCACTATCCTCCCGAGGCTCGGATGAATCGTTTGGAGGGACGCGTAGTCGTGCGAGTCGTGATTGATGAACAAGGCCGGCTGCTTGATGCGACGATCGCAACAGGATCCGGACATGCGCTGTTGGACCATGCTGCGTTGGACGTCATCAGGCGGTCTTGTCCGCTGTCGTTACCGCAGGCGCTGGGCCGGCATCAGATCGTCTTGCGGGTGCCGATTCAGTATCGACTGGACTCATAGCCATGAGGATGTGAAGCATGCCATTTTACGAGTATGTGGCTGAGTATTGTGTGCAGTCGCTCTTCTGTTCGAAACGATTTGTGTTCCGTCAGCGGATGGACGAACTGCCGATGACGGCCTGCCCGCAATGCGGGGCGCCCTTGAGCCGGATCCTGTCCTCGTTCTCTGCGGGGATTGATCTGTGTGCCAACGCGGAGGCGCGGGCAAAGACCGATGCCGGATCGGACGCGCCGCCGGCGACGCTGAAGAATATGTTCGGCGGCGGGCTCGGCGATCTCGGGTGCGGCCATCGGCATCCTGACGGCCTAAATGGAGACGAGAACTGCGGCCGCGGCTGTGGACTCGATTGAAAAGGAAAGCTGTCGCGATCGTGGTTAGGGCAATGTCGCTGTGCCCGGTGTTGAATGGATTCGAATGAGGAGGTGCGCTTTATTGGTCAATCGACGGCGGCAGGCCAGCCGAGAGGCGTAGATCAACTGTCCTCCGAACGTCAACCAGACCAGCGGGGGGGCGAAGATGCCGATCACCACCGGTAAGAACATTTTCATCATTGGGCCTGCTCCTCCCCGGCGCGAGGTGATGAATCGGTCTCGGCCGGTTCAGCCGAACGATTGAGCGCACCGGTCAAGTCTAGCCGAATGCCGCGCATAGTAAAAAATGACCGGTTGGTGGGCGAGAATGACGCTCCAATGAAGAAAGGTCGTGATCTTCATGCGTCCGCTGAATTGACCTCGGTTGTCAAGCGTGGGCGCCATGAGGTGCAACCTCACGCCGCCGGCTGTGGACGGACCCATTGCTGGGCAAAGGCCACTGGCGAGCGATTCCCCAGCCGGGAATGCCGCCGCTGGCGGTTGTCGAACACCTCAATGTACTCCGTAATCTCTCGCCGAGCCTGCTCCCGCGTATCATATCGCCGATGATGCGCCGAATCCGTCGTGGTCGTGAACCGGCGCACCTGCGTGCAACGGAGGCCCAGCTTCTTGCGCAACCGCTTGATACGGCCAATCCCAGCGGGGAACCCGTCGGCACGCAATTCGGCTTGGAGACGCTCTGGCCCATAGGCCTGCCGCGTGCGTACATGCGCGGCCTGAATCGCCACTTCTAGCCGCGCGATTTCCTGGGTGCGTTTCGACGGCCGACGGGTGCACCAGGCATAGTAGCCGCTTCGGGACACCTCCAGCACTCGACACAACAGACTCAACGGATACTGGGCACGCAGCGTTCTCATGAGCGCGTACCGGGCCGCGGCGCCTTCGCAACGTACGCGGTGGCTTTTTTTCGGATGTCCCGCTCCATCCGCGCTTCGGCAAGATCGCGTTTGAGCCGGGACAACTCCGCTTCCAGCTCCGTCACGGGGCGTCGGTTCGCTCCCACTATCGCAAGCCGGCCCTGCCGGGCTCGCCCCACCCAGTTCTTGAGCGTTTTGCCCGACATGCTCAGGCGCCGGGCGGCCTCCCGAATCGGTACCTTCTGTTCCAGGACTACCTGCACGGCCTGCTCTCGGAACTCCGTCGTATACTGCTGTCGTGCAGCTTCCAGCGCTATGGGATGCCGCTCGCCGTCTATGCCGATACGCATACGACG
>CAYTAS010000149.1:0-5811 GCA_964435885.1 uncultured Nitrospira sp.
ATACCCAGGATCCCCGGTTAAAGGCGATCGAACCTGGCTCGATGTTCACGCCGGACGTTCCAACCATCTATATCGTCTTTGAGGTGGCTCCATTGGAGGATCCGGCCCAATTTGCAGTCCAGTGGTACCTGGAACAGCCAAGCGGGAAACTGGATGCGAAGCCGTTGGGGGAAGACGTGCTGGAGGTACCGGGTCATGAACGACATGGATATCTTGAGTTGAGAAGAATGGGCGTGAAATGGGCTGTTGGCCATTATGTGGCTAAGATCTATATTTCACCATTGGGGCAACAACCGTTTCATGCGGTGAATCAAGTCGGCACCATGCGGTTTACGGTTAGAGAGACGGTGCCTGCGTTGCCATCCGACCAGAAAGTGGTCAGGTAGGGTGTGAAGGAAGGTGCATGATGGGGGAGGGAATGAAGGTCACGGATCCGGAAAAACTGACGTTACTCTATGAGCGGTTTCGGGATGTCTGTTGGGTAGAAAAAGAAGTCTGGAAAGAAATCTTTCTACCAAGAGAGCCGACAGCTGGTCCGGTAAGAACGAACGTCCAGGATCGATATGAAGTTTCTCTCGGCGATCCCTCGATCGAGCCGGTAATCGAAGAAAGTATCTCGTACGGAATTTCGGCATTGGGCGCGGTGATTGACGAGCACCGCGCCCATATTTGCTTTTTCAAGAAACCGTCTTAAAGCCGTTCTAGCGCGGCAATGCGCACTTCAATCGGCGGGTGCGTCGAAAACAAGCTCATGAATCCTCCGGTTTTTCCGGAGATCTTCATGGTGGCGAGGGCGTCCTGGTTTGAGTATCCGAATTGAGCTCGATTGACCCATCGATCGATCCCTCGGAGCGCTCCGATCATGGAATCCTTCCCGTATACCTTGGCTGCAAACGCGTCGGCCCCGAATTCCCGACGGCGTGAAAACCAGCTGATGACGACGGAGGCCAGGATACTCACGACAATCTGCAGCACGATGGATAGACCGAAGCCCAGCGCTGCCTGATCCCGCTCCGCAAAGAACCGGCGTACCCACATGGCAATGTAATAGACAAAGGTATTCATCAGCCCGGCCAGGACGGTTGTGGCAAACATATCGCCGTTATACACATGCCCCATTTCATGAGCCAGGACAGCCTTCACCTCGTCTTCCTTGAGGTTCTCCAGTAAGCCGGTTGATACCGCCACCATCGAATTGTTCTTGCTGGGTCCGGTCGCGAAGGCATTGGGATCCGGGGAATCGTAGACCCACACTTCAGGCATCGTGATATGGAGCCGTTGCGCGATTTCCTGTACGGAACCATAAATGACCTGTTCAGCGCGAGAACGAGGTTGAGTAATCTGCTGACAGCTCAGCATGGCCCGCGCCATTTGCTTTGAAAATGCCAAGCTGATGAATGCTCCGCCGAAGCCGAACATCGCGGCCCATACGAGTGATGTCAGATCGACGGAACCACGGACATCGATTCCGAACATCGGCAAGATCACATTGATGACGATAGGAACGGTAACTGAGAGCGTCACCATGATGAGAATATTTGCGATCAGCAGTAGGCCTATGCCTTTAAACCACTTCATCGTAAGCCTCCTTCAAGTCGAATATTCGCCTCACATGAGACGTACAGCCACACTTCACCGCTCATTATACACAACTTCAGTACTTGGGATACATTGCCAATAACCCGGTACCTTGGCCATTCTGACATAAGACCGCATGGGGCAAAGTCAAGATGGTAGCACTCACTGAAGCGTCTGGATAATGTTGACCGTCTCCCGGCATTCCTGTTAGAAACCAGTATCTTAGGGGAATCAGGCCAAAACCGTTTCATGGCATCTTCTGGGTAATTGGATGCGATTCGTTGAGCTGCGGTCACTTTAGTGGAACAAGGGAAGTAAGATGAGGGAGCCAGCTCCGATGACCAGTTCTTCCAAGCGCACACTATTGCAGGACCTGCTCAAGAAAGTCTCGCGGCTCTTTTATACAACCTTAGCGGTTATTCCGGTCGATGTGCGCGATCAGGTGGGACTCGCCTATCTGTTCGCTCGAGCTGCCGACACGATCGCCGATACTGAACTGATCGATCGGCCGAGTCGTTCAAGCTTCCTCAACCGTCTCAGAGAACAGGTTCTTCGTGAGGAGGTCGACTGGGATCAGATTCGTGCGATTCAGCAGGCCGTGGGGCCGATCCAACAAGTTTCAGCTGAACGAATTTTGCTTGAGCGGTTGGATGAGTGCTTCCGACTTCTTCTCGCCTGTTCGCCGGAGGATAGGTGCCGGATTCAGAGAGTCATGACGACACTGACCCAGGGAATGGAAATGGATTTGAGCACGTTCCCTGGAACTTCTGCCAAAGATCTTACTGCGCTCAAGACTCTCGATGACTTGGATCGCTACACGTACCATGTGGCGGGGTGCGTCGGCGAGTTTTGGACCGATCTGATGTGCGCCCATCGTCAAGCATTGGCACGCTGGGACGTGCAACGGATGTCGGAGGTTGGGGTGCGATTCGGAAAGGGGTTACAGCTGACGAATATCGTCAAGGACATCGCTCATGACATACAGCGGGGACGTTGTTACATTCCAGAAGTGATGCTGGCGGACGCGGGGTTGAAACCGCACGATCTATTGGATCATGGAAATCTACCCCGGCTTAAACCCGTGCTCAGGAAGATAGTCCGGCTTGCTGTGGAGCATCTCGACCAAGGGTGGCTGTATACGATGTCGATTCCGCGCCGTGAAACCCGGCTGCGGTTGGCATGCATGTGGCCGATCCTCTCCGCTGGGGAATCGCTTAAGTGTGTCATGAGTTCCCCTGACCTGCTGAATCCAGCCGTGAACGTGAAAATTTCTCATGGCAAGGTGTATCAAATCATGGGGATCACGACCAGTACCGGTGCGTGCGGATACGCCGGGACTGCCTACTGGGGGCACATTCGAAAACAGCTTGTGTGAATTGTGGCGTGCCGATCCTCGCGGTTTCAGCCTACCCGGTTTTCTTTTGAGGCTCCAAGAGCTTATCGCCCTTTTTGAAGACGGCGTAGATTGCCTGTGTGGGGCAGGCGTCCAGGCAGAGCCGACAGCTTTCCAGACAGCGCGACGGATCGAACTTATAGGGCGGTGTCGAAAGCCACGCGCTGGTCGGACAAATCGGTATGCACACAGCCTGGTGCGTGCAACGGTCGGGATGGCGGACGAGGTGATCACGAACGACCAACATAGGCTTCACTCCTTCAAAGAGACCTTGCGAAAAGATCTCAAACATATTTTTCTGAGGCAGACTGCTCATTTCCAATCTTTGACGAGTTCTTTGAGCCGATCTTTGAGCTCAGGAATGTGTTCCAGGTTATTCTGAATGGCACCCAAAATCTTTTCCAGTCGAGCGGTTCTCAACGCGTCCTTGTCTTTCTTCGCCAATCGATCGTACTCGACGTATGCTGCTTGATGTGCCGGTTCCAGGTGTGCCCGAGCGTCGACAAGAGCCTGTCCGATGGCCCAGGGCTCAGGCGCAAGGGGAGGCACGATCGTGAAGGACGCATCGGCAAACACGATCACCATCGCGCCGGGTTTACCCGTCAATGGAACGACGGCGCGGATCGTCTTGCCGTCACACGCGTGCCAGTTCAGCACTAAACCGGGAAATTGTTGCGCGAAGGCCACCTTTTCCATGTTGGCCTTCCATTTGTCTTCGGTCGGCATGGAGGTAGAGTAGGGAGACCTATGGCTTCCTGAGCGGAGTCAATTGTTCTGGGACCGGATGTTCGGGCATGAGCAACCTGGTGACGATTTCCCCTTTGAGGACATGCCGTTCCATGATCTCGGTGACATCAGCCTCCGTGCCGACCCAATACCAGACTCCTTCGGGATAGATCACCACGCTGGGCCCGAGGTCGCAATGGTCCAGGCAACCGGCCTTATTGGCACGGACGAGGCCCTTGAGATTGAGTCGTTTGGCTTCGCTCTTGAAATGGGCATGAAGTTTTTCTGCGCCCAAGTTCACGCAACAGCCTCGGGGGTCGTCTTTAGGACGCTGATTCGTACACACGAAGATATGTCGTTGGAACGATGGCATGATTCGTGGTTAGCCCGGCATCGTAAGGGTGTTGAGCCGCTCCATCAGCAGCGTGACGTCGTGGCCGCTCAGGAAGGGCGATTGCTGCTGAGGTGCATTCAGAATGGTCATGATTTCATAAAGTCGCAAGGTGGCTCGCCGAAACTCGTCAGCCTTCGACAGTTCCGAGCCCTGACCGGCATGTAACTTGTCGAATTCAGCACGGATGTCACGAAAGTCTCGCTGCAAATTCTTGTGTAACGAACAGGGAGCGCAGTACCACTTCGGGTTCTGATCAGTCAACGGCGACAAACGATCGTAGTGACGTCCAAAAAAATCTTTTCCCAGCGAGAACTTTATGAGCCGGCTGCTGGCGGACCCACAAGCCTGACAGGACTCGTTCCAAACGTCCATCTGCGCCTCCTCCGAGACGAGAACACCGCATCTTACAACAGGACTTTCTGGACTGTCCACGGTTTGCAGTGCGTGGCGGGAAGGCGGGTCTCTTCGGATCGAGGTATAATGGCGTGACAGGCGCTGAGGGTGCATGGCTGAAGGAGGAACATCACCAATGGTTATCGGTATTCCCAAAGAAATCAAAGACCATGAATATCGCGTCAGTCTCACGCCCGAGGCTACGGCGACGCTGTGTCGAGGCGGACACGAGATCTTGGTGGAATCCGCTGCCGGCGACGGAAGCGGGTTTGGCGATGACGAGTACCGGAAAGCGGGTGCGCGTCTCACTCATTCAAAAAACGAGATCTTCGAGAAATCAGACATGATCGTGAAGGTCAAGGAACCGTTGCTCTCCGAATGTCCACTCTTCCGTCGCGGACAAACGCTCTTCACCTACCTCCATCTGGCAGTATTACCCGATGTGACGAAGTCACTTCTGGACAGCGGCATTGCGGCCATTGCCTACGAGACGACGGAGGCGGAGGATGGAAGTCTTCCTATGCTGAGACCGATGAGCGAGATCGCAGGACGAATGTCGGTGCAGATAGGCGCCCACTATCTGGAAAAAACCCACGGAGGACGAGGCGTGTTATTGGGAGGTGTTCCAGGAGTGGAACCGGGTCGGGTCGTTGTCTTGGGAGCTGGGGCTGTTGGAGCATCGGCCACTCGCATGGCTGTCGGGTTAGGAGCGCAGGTAACAGTGATCAATCTAGATGTTGAACGATTGCGCGTTCTCGACGATCAGTATCAGGGCCGTATTGTCACGCGTGCCGTGAGTCCTTCGGCGGTTGAAGAGGCGGTAGGCTCGGCTGATCTGGTGATCGGCGCCGTACTTGTTCCAGGCGCAAAAGCACCCAAGCTGGTATCACGTTCGCTGGTTTCCCACATGAAGCCCAGTTCCGTGATCGTCGATGTCTCTGTGGATCAGGGCGGCTGTATCGAGACGACGAGACCAACAACCCATTCTGACCCCGTGTATTTCGTGGACGGGGTGCTGCACTATTGCGTAGCCAATATGCCTGGAATCGTTCCTCGCACATCCACCTATGCGCTGACCAATGCGACCATGCCGTATCTCCTCCGACTTGCATCGGATGGCGTCGATCGAGCGGTTCGCTCAGACGCTGGGTTAGCGAAAGGGGTCAATCTGAAAGATGGACACGTGACGTGTCGAGGAGTAGCGGAAGCACACGGGTTGCCTTTTACCCCTCTGTTGTAAGACAATCATCTTCTGCATTCTTGCTCGGCCTAGTCGGGGCGTAGCGCAGCCCGGTAGCGCACTGCGTTCGGGACGCAGGGGTCGGAG
>CAYTAS010000150.1:0-5608 GCA_964435885.1 uncultured Nitrospira sp.
CGTCCGTGTATCGCCGTCTGGTCTTCGTGGTCATTCGTTCCTCCGATTTCATCACATTCCTCCTTAAACAGGTGTCTGTGAAATCGGGGGAAGATCATGGACAAAACAGTGGATACGTAGTCACGTCTTTTTTTTATGCCTCAGCGGTTTCTTACTACTCAGGTGAGCTTCTGGTTCCTGCCTCACCACTGGCTTCCCTTTTAGATGCTGCAACGTAAGCGGGTAGCCTTTTGCTAACGAAGCGACTCCTTGCCTGATGACATCGATTGAGGATGCACTCTCGCGCCGGATTGGATCAGACAGCCCTAATAGGTGCCACCGGATGGTCGGCTTTTTTCGGGTAGACTTCCTCTTGCGTTTCTGGTGCGCTCTCTGAGTCGAAAAGAAATTCATGGCAACTCCTGCTGTATAGACATGCGATTCGACCAGACACCCCACCACCGGAGGAGCTTGTGGGCTCTGTCGTCATGCCGACACTGAGTCGATTCACCCGCGAACGGCAGTACGTGCCATTCAATGCGATGAGCATGGGAACGTTATACTATCGCGCAGAGACGGGGAGTGAGTAAGGGGAGTGCGCGGAGAAACAATAGCCGTAAAGAGAGACAAGCTTAACAGGCGCCTTGTGAAGGAGTCAAACTTATGACTGTCTGACCCTTGGATAGAGGGGAAAATACTCAAATTGCGTTCGTTCCCGCTGGGTTACCACAGTATTCGATTTGATGAAGGGGTTGGCAAAGAGGGAGGCTCCGTTTCGTCAATCAGTCATTTGCTTGCGACGCGGTTTTGCTGAGTGTCAGCCAGAGTACCAGATATTCGGCGATTGCCGAGAGGAGCGATCCGAGGAGAATCCCAATGCGCTCATCGAACAACGCGGGTCGCTGCACTTTCTCAAAGGCGAGGCCACCGATAAACAGACTCATGGTAAACCCGATTCCACACAGGATGGCCACTCCACACAGCTGAATTGCAGGTGCTCCCATCGGCAGACGGGCGATCCCCAGCCGGATCCCAGCCATGCAGAATAGATAAACGCCACGCGGCTTGCCGAGAAACAACCCCAACGTGATGCCCAAGGAGACCGGGTGCAGGACACTTTCCAAAGACATCTCACTCAGCGAGACCCCTGCATTAAAGAAAGCAAAGAGAGGCAAGGTAACAGAAGCCACTGCGGTGTGAAGTTCCTGCTCCAGGATCCGAAGCGGTGAATGGGTCCTGTTTCTCCCATCCGTCAGGGGAATAAACTTCGCTAGAAGAACACCGGCTAAAGTGGCGTGCACGCCTGATTGTAACACCGCAGTCCACATCACGAGACCGACCAAGGCATAGAGGGGGATGGCCGTCATGCCATTGCGGCTTAGGAAGAAGAGAACGACAAGACAGAGGCCCGTGGTACACATCATGACTGCGGAGAGATGCGCAGAAAAAATGAAAGCAATGATCAGAATGGCGCCGACATCATCGATAATAGCGAGTGATACCAGAAATACCTTCAGGGAAAGCGGGACCCGCTGACCGAGCTGAGAGAGAATGCCCAAGGAAAAAGCCGTGTCGGTGGCGATCGGAATGGCCCAGCCGGCCATGCCGGCGGGATTGTCATGGTTGACCCACCAATAGATGAATCCGCGAACCGCCATCCCACCGAGAGCGCCCAGCGCCGCAAGCCCCACATTCGCCAGATCGGATAGTTCCCCCTCCCGGAGCTCCCGTTTCAACTCCATCCCGACCACAAAGAAAAACAGCACCACCAGGCCATCGTTGATCCAGAGGCGAAGGGGTTTCTGAATCTGGAACTCCCTAAACTGAACTCCGGCTCGGATCTGCAGGAGGCTCTCATACAGATGCTTCACGCCGGTATTGACGCACAACATGGCGAGGGCTGCGGCAAGGACCAGCAGAATGCCGCTAGCGGACTCCAGTCTTAGGAATGTCTAAATGCTGCTAATCACTTACGATTGTCCAGGCTTGTCATATACCTATACCTAACTTGTGCTATCTCTCTCTGTGCACATCCTGACCGTTAGGGCAATCCTATAGAATTCTGGTGGCAGGACCGACATCATCCGAAACATCGGCAACTAGGGACGGAGAATCAACATGGGCTTTTACACCCTTAAGCGCGTAGACATTCATGATTGACTCCATTGACAGGGGCCACGTGGCTCTGTAGGGTTGGGCTAACGTATCAAGCCACGCCGACTATCTCATCTCTCGCGCATCCTCTTCCTCGCGCGTCTGATTCCCTAGTGTCCGCCGCTTCTACGCCGTGTCTCCGATTGGGTTCGTCTCATTGCTCGTCCAGGTATGGGCGGCGGTAGGCGAGCATTGGAGGCTTCCACCCATTTACCAAGGAGTCCTTGATGAATCAGGAACAGTTCGGACAATTCTGGAATCAACTCAAGGCCCCGCTCAAGGCGAAGTGGGACAAGATCACCGATGAGGACTTGGCGGAGATTCAGGGGAACTTGGGCCACTACGGCATTGTCCTGCAAAAGCGTTATGGAGAGCTTCAGAAGGAAGAAGTCGTCACCTGGGCCAACCGGCGCTATGCCCATTGGTCGGGTAATTATATCGGGTACAAGGATCCGGTACCTGCAACAAAGTCGTGATAAGCGATCGTTCAATCAACCAGCTGGCTCACTCTATGTGGCCACGTTTGCGTACAGGAAGAGAACCGATGAAAAAATTGTTATCAACAAAAGCTATGAACAATTTTTCGTGAGTCATAAGGCGTTTGTCCGATTGCGTGAGCTTGGGCAGGCGGAGGCATTGCAGGAGACTGACCGAGGAGCGTATTGGCCGCTTGCAGCGGCACCACAGGAACCGAGCTTGAATCGCTGTGGCGCGCTCATTCCACGGGATGACCAAAAGCTCGTGCAGATCGTGGAAGAACTGCGGGAAGCGGCCAACGGCTATGCGGCCGAGTTGAAAGTCGTCGAGATTCCAGACGACGTGCAATGGGTCATCAATAAGACCGACGGGGTGGAGCACGTGAGCGAGGTGCATCGCACCTGGGGGTGAGAAAACGAGCGCGCGGGACCTGATCGGAGTTTGGACATGAAAGATATCCGCCAAGGCGCACATACAGACAAGACTCATCAACCTAACAAGGCCGGTGAGTCGGTACTCAATATTAAAGATTTGACGTGCCAGGAATCGCAGATAGAAGAGCTGCTGTCAGAAGGGGAATCCACCGAGGGCGATGCTGAGGCCGATGGGGAGCAAGACGACAATCCTGCGGATCCGAATCCGCACGGGTAGCGGCTGCTGAGAACCCAACATACCCACCCGATTCTGTGGATGTCTTGACGGTGGCTTCTGGCGGATTGCGGTCAAATTACTGTCCTTGACAGGGAAGTGTATGGCTGGTACGGTGTGCCCATTGAGTTACACGTTCCTGTTTCTTTCCTAGTTCCTTTCACTCACTCCGTCAACATTCTCTCCGTGTGCGATCGAGATCGGATCAAGGAGTTTGTCTGCGCGTTTTCCTCATTCACGTTCGCGATCCACAGTTCTACGCACTGCCTGCTAAAACGCGCGCCGCCAACGGCAACGTTCGGGTGATGGGGTTCCCGCCCATCGGCATCATGTCGTTGTCGTCTGTGATCAAGCAGGCAGGGCACGACTGTGTGCTCTTCGATCAAGCCAACCCCGACACTCCGAACCAGGTCATCATCGACCGGATCAATCAGGAACAGCCTGCACTCGTCGGCCTGAGTTTTCTCAGTACCACCAGCTATCCTTATGCCAAGATGTTGGCGCGTGAAATTCGTGCGACCAACTCCAAGGTCAAGCTCGCATTCGGCGGTGTCTTCGCGAGCCTCAATGCCTCGCTCGTGAAATTGCAATGTCCCGAAGTCGACTTCGTCTGTCGCGGTGACGGTGAACAGTTACTCCTCGATCTGCTCGCGAATCTTGAGGATCCCCAATCGGTCGCCAGCCTGACGTGGATGCAGAACGGGCAGGTGGTTCATAACCCCAACCGTCCCATGGAACGGCAGCTGGATCAGTGGCCCTTCCCGGATCGCGAGAGCTTGAAGCTCGACTATGTCGAATCTATGCCGCTGGATGTTCCGGTGGTACTTTCGCTGAGACGGTTTACCACGATGCAAACTTCACGGGGATGTCCCTGGCCTTGCATCTTCTGCGATATCCCGATCTTCAATGAAGGGAAGTGGCGTGCCCGTAGTCCCCAGCATGTGGTGGCGGAGCTCAAGCATCTCGAAGCGCTTGGCTATGAGTCCGTGGGGTTCGTCGACGATCACTTTCTGCTCCAGCCGAAGCGCATCGAGGCGATTTGTAACGGAATCATGGAAGAAAAACTCTCCATCCGCTGGGGCATCGAGGGGCGTGTAGATTCAGTCGCGCAGCATCTGTTTCCGGCTATGGCCAAGGCCAACTGCGGTGCGATGATGTTCGGCATCGAGAGCGGCAGCCAGAAGATTCTCGATCGTTTGAAGAAGGAACAGACATTGGATCAGGTGACGACCGCCGTCAAGAATGCGAAAAAGGCCGGTGTGGAGATCGTGCACGGCTTCTTTACGGTGGGCAATCCGGACGAGACGATTGAGGATATGGAAGCCACCTTTGACTTCGCGTCAAAGCTTCCACTCGATACCTTCGGGTTCAACCGGCTCTGCGTCTATCGAGGGACACCACTATGGCAGGAATACGTCAAGCGAGGGTTGGTGAACGAAACCACGGATTGGTATAAGTATTTTAAATGTTCGGAAATCGATCCGACGTGCCTCTCAGGGGAAACCATCAACCGTGTCAGGCAGGCTGGGATCAAAACGCTTTTTCTCTATAAGCTTCTCCATTATCCTCACCAGACCTTCCAACTCCTCCGCCGCTTCTTCCGGTATATGCCGGTGCGAGATGTGCTCTATCTTTTGCTGAAGCCCTTCATGGGCCAGAAGAAAGGGGCGACCAAGGCTGAAGTGGTGTCACGCTTAGTCGAGCATGCCGATATGAAAGATGCGGCAGCAGAGCTGACTCAGGTGGCGGATGAGATGCTGCACAATGTGTTTGAAGCCTCGCGGCTCGAACGGCTCCGGATTCAGCAAGCCGCAGAGGGCTCACGGGAACTCCCGATGGTCCAATCCCGTTAGGACAGACGCGGTCGCTCCATCCCGATATAGGGCCGCTGATTCGGTCACTTAGGCAGCCTTCGCTTTTCGGTGAACCTGCCCTTTCGCCGCTGCCACGATGTTGTCCTTCGTGAACCCAAATTTCTTCTGGAGTTCTTTCAGCGGTGCGGATGCTCCAAATGATTTCATGCCGATGATCTCGCCTGTCAGACCGGCGTAGCTCGCCCATCCAAATGTCGAGGCCTGTTCCACACAGACCCTCGCTGTGACATGTGGCGGAATGACACTGTCGCGATAGGCTTGTGGGTGATGTTCGAACAGCTCCCATGAAGGCATGCTCACCACGCGTGCCTTGATGCCTTCCCCTTTCAACTGTTCCGCGGCCTCCAGGCAGAGCGACACCTCACTGCCGCTGGCAAGTAGCAGCACGTCCGGTTTTCCGCCAGGCACATCGGCCATCACGTAGGCGCCTTTGGCTACGCCGGATGCAGCGGCATATTTTGAGCGGTCGATGGTCG
>CAYTAS010000151.1:0-5432 GCA_964435885.1 uncultured Nitrospira sp.
AATGAGTGCGGCAAATAATTGGGGAATTGGCTAGGTACGCGTGGAAACCGGCGAGCTGCTGGCGAAGGCTACATCACGGAAGAGAAAAGAAATCTGAAAGTTATTCTTAGCCTTTCGATGGACTCCTGCCCGAATCACTCCAGCACTCGCGCTAAATGCTCCACAATCCGTTCTGCCGCCTTCCCATCCTATTTGGGCGGGATGGACCCTCGCTTCCACTGCCCTGCCATCAATCACACCAGTTCCAGCAGCAGGTTGCTCGGATCGGTATCGATGAGTTCGTGATACCGATGGTGATGGTGTTGAGGCATTCGGTGTTGTCACAACGGGTCAGATACGACACTCGGAGAGTCCTTGCCCCTCCGGTAATGCCACCTAAATCGGTAATGACGCCTTTACTATTCTTCGCCAAATAATTGAACTACTTGTGATCAGCAGTCTGATACAAACATTCAGCATCTCAGCAAATGACGAGCCGCATCTGAAACTAGCAAACAGGGTCCAACTCTATTCATAATCTTGCTACGAAGTCTTCCGTGATAGTATTTGTTGAACCTGCACGTGGCAAATTAAAAATGTTTTATGGCAGCAGGACTTGGTCAGCACGGATAACTCTAAGTCGCTTGACGAATCGAGAGATTGAAAAAATGATCTGGAGTGTTGCCCCTGGGCTAACGAAGGTAGGACTGTGCAGAGACGTTCGAAGTCGAACGGACGGCGACGCGGGAGCTATTTAGGACTAAACTTCATGGATTGATGGACGGATTGCCTGATCAGGTACGACTTGATGAATTGAGACCCTGTTTAGAACGAACCGCCATTTATTTACCTCCGACTGCTCGCTCCAAACACTCCAGAATCCGTTCCGCTGCCTTCCCGTCCCATTTCGGTGGAATCGCCCCTTTCTTCCAGTGGCCCGCCATCAAGCGCGCAAGATCCGGCAGGTTGGTCTGTTTGGTATGTCTGGTCCGTTTGGTCTGTCTGGTTCGTTTGGTTGGACAAGACGCACGCGACGGAGGAAAAGGAGACAGGCTACTTTTCAAAATTCAAGAGGGTCTGCTACGAACGAAAGGGGGACAGTCCCTGTGGGAAAGAGGGACTGTCCCCGATGAAGCCGCGGGCAATACGGTCAGCTTCGATTTGGAGGACGAGGGAAGTGTCTGCGTGAGGCAGAATTGACAAGGGAATGGGAGTAATCGACGCTGGCTCTGTCGCAACGACGGAGGGGGCCATCAGCGTTCATGCACGCGGCGGAGGGCATCTTGATAGACTCGCCCTGCCGGGTCGAGATAAAACCCAAATGCCATGAGTTGATCGAGCACTGGTTGCAGCCTGTCGATGCTTCCTTCCAACCGAGCATGAACGAGGATCCCGATGGTTCCCATAACGGTGAGACCTTCACGCATGGCCAGTGTTCTGACTGCAATGTCATCAGCCAATAGCAGCGTGGCGTGATGGACAAGCGCAGCGGCAATCACCGCTGCATCTGTTCTCGAAATGTTCGGGACTGTGAGCCGGTCGATCAACGCGCTATCGGCCCCCTCCTCTACCGTGATCCACTTCTCCTGAAGGGCTTGCTGCAATTCCAGACTTCCAACGCGACCTGTTCCCTGAATGACCACTTCCTCATGGACTTGCGGGGTGATCAGCAGATGCTGAAAGAATCGGTTGAGGAGACGGAACTGGTTGACTGCGGCAAGGTGAATCAGCGGGCCACTATCTGTGACGACGATCACGCGGTATCCTGTGACGTGGCTGCCTTGAAGGCCTCCAACTCCTTGTCTAACCATCCGGCTTCGTATTCTGCGGCAGGGATCTTATGTGCTGCCATCAGCGTCAAAAACTCGCGTAGAGGCATCCCTAACAACTCGGCACCTGCTCGCCAAGAAATCTGCTCCGTGCGCACCCAATCAAGAACCGCTGCTCGTTTCACATCCTCGGCCAGTGCCGCGTCGTCTATTGCCATCATGCCAAGGAATGGTTCAGGCAACTCCCATTCAAACCGTATGGTATGGCCCATCATGTCACCTCATCATTGGAATTTGTTAGATTGTATCGGAAGACCCGCAGCAAAGAAAGAGATGGCTGATGCGAAGCCAGGGTGGATGTGCCCTCGCAAGAAAGAAATACGGGGCCTACAAGCAGGGTCAGGTCTCAATCGCACATCCCCCCCTCCTTCTTTGGCCTCGCTGCGATATTACCAATGACACGTTCGGTCTTCGGTGTTAACGGGTTTCATGTTCTGGCCGGTACTTCTTCCAGATGCTCCACGATCCGTTCCGCCGCCTTCCCATCCCACAGCGGCGGGATAGCTCCTTTCTTCCACTGACCCGCCATCAATCGCGCGAACACAACAGGTTGCTCTGTTTGGTCTCCCTGGTCTGTCTGGTCGGATCTGGTCTGTCTGGTTCGTTTGGCTGAGCAAGACTCACGCGTGGACCGCGCGAGCTCTTCCCTCCAAGCTTGCACGGAATCCAGCTCCGTTCAGAGTGGACTTCCTACGTGCCTATCGCCCGCCTTTGTCTCAGTTCGGCAGGCGAGCGTACCTCTGCGAGATAGCAAGATGGACTGCGAAGTTCGGCCGCGCGAGATTGCAGGCAACTTGACCGGGCGATGCCCGCTTGCTAGTGTGATGCTGTGCATGCTCAATATATGTGCAAGGGACGGGAGGTGGTCGATGAAGACGATTTCCATTGAGATGCCCGATGCCGTGCTGGCGGCGTTGAAGGAAACGCCGGAGGAATGTTCCCGGGAGATCCGAATGGCGGCAGCGGCGAAGCTGTTTGAGCTGGGCAAGCTGTCTTCGGGGCGAGCCGCGGAACTCGCGGGCGTGCCGCGAGTGAGTTTCCTTCAGGCGTTGGCCCGTTATGGCGTTTCTTTTTTCGACGAAACGGAGGAGGAATTGAGACAGGACCTCCGTCATGCCTGAGCGGGTCATCTGCGATACCTCCGCGCTCTTTTATCTCCATCGACTCCGACATCTCTCCCTCCTTCAGAATCTGTATCAACACATCCTGGTTCCGGAAGCCGTGGTCGCCGAGTTGCGCGCTGGACATGATCAAGGAGAAGACGTTCCTGACCTTGCTCAATACAATTGGATCATAATCCACCACGTTCGCCCCGAGGATGCACTCCCGCTGATGAGTGATCTGGGTGCTGGTGAAGCGCATGTCTTGGCATTAGCTCTTGGAGCACCGGGAAGTTTGGTGATCATGGATGATCGCTATGGGCGGGAGCGGGCGAGACAGCGGAATATTCGCTTGACAGGGACGGCAGGTGTCCTCCTCAAGGCCAAGCAGGAAGGGTTCCTGCCTGCGGTGAAGCCGCTTCTTGACGAATTAACGCGGTTGGGGTTTCACCTCGGCAAGGGCGTGCAACGCAGAATCTTGGCCTGTGCGGAGGAGTAGTCCGGGTCCTCATCAAAGGGGAATCATTTATTCTGCCTACACCGTCGGAGACACCTCCTCTCATTCACCCCTCAGCATTCGTTCCAGATACCCCACAATCCGTTCCGCGGCCTTGCCGTCCCATCTCGGTGAATTCGTCCCTGTCTTCCACCGCCTCGCTATCAATCGTACAAGACGTGAGAGGTTATTCTAGTTGGTCTGGTTTCTCTGGTCGGTTTGGTCTATCTGGTCTGTCTGGTTGGTCGGGTTTGTCTCGTTTCTTTGGTTGAACAAGACTCACGCAAGGACGCCGCAGGCGTCATGCTGAAGCCACCCGCTTGAGAGCATCCGCCGTGTTCACGGCCCACGTTCCATCGGGCAATCGATAGGCTGTTTTAGTGCGGCATACAATCATCTTCTGTTTCACTTTTCCTGGTTCAGCAGCCTCCAGAGCGTTTAACCCGGCGGCGTCCGCCTTCCCGGGATGCTCCGTCCATTTGCACTCAATAGCCGTGAGCATACCGGCACGCTCGAGCACGACATCCACCTCTGCCCCCCCGGCGATACGCCAATACCCGATCGGCCTGGTCTCAGCCTGGCTCGCCGCTTGACGAAGAATTTGGCCGAAAACGTGCGACTCCCAGAACGCTCCGACGAGTGCGGAGTCCGTCAGCTCCCGCATTGAGCGAAATCCGGCCAGAAACGCGGCCAAGCCTGTGTCGAGAAACACGAGCTTCGGCGCTTTAATCAACCGCTTGGTCCGATTGCCGAAATAAGGTTCGATCATGGCCACTACTCCCGACGTCTCAAGCAATCCTACCCATTTGCGAGCCGTATTCGGAGCGATGCCCGTATCTCGCGCAAGATCCGAGTAGTTCACCACCTGAGAGGTCCGCAATGCACAAGCACGCAAGAAGCGATTGAACTCCGGCAGATCGGCAATTCGCAACACGTTGCGCACATCTCGTTCCAAATAGGTCGCCACATACGCGGGAAACCACAGGTCAGGGTCGACGCCAAGATGCAATTCAGGATAGCCCCCGAGAAACAGATAGTGCGACTCGCCGATATCGCGACCCGCCGCGAGCAACTCGGCTCGCGCCAAGGTGTACAGATTCAGCACCGCGCAGCGGCCTGCTAAACTCTCCGACACGCCCTGCATCAGCGAGAAGACCTGCGACCCGGTCAACAGATATCGGCCGGGCGAGCGATCTCGATCGATCTTGACCTTGAGATGCCGTAACAACGATGGGGCATACTGAATTTCGTCGATGATCACCGGCGAGGGATGCGCCGCAAGCAACTCGTCGGGCGCGGTGCGCGCGGCTTCGGCGTTCGCCGGAAGATCGAGAGTCAGATAAGAAGCATTCGGGTAGAGCTGCTTCAGCAGCGACGTCTTACCGGTCTGCCTCGCACCGGTGATGAGCACGGCGGGAAACTGCTTCGCCATTCGCCGGATGAGCGGCTGAACCTGCCTTGCAATCCACATGCGGATAATATGCACTGCCTGTGCAAATCATGCAACTGCCGCAACCTATTCTTTTTTATTTGAACTCCCGCAGGAGCAACGGTCGCTCCATATACTCCACGATCCGTTCCGCCGCCTTGCCGTCCCATTTCGGCGGAATCGCGCCCTCTCCCCACTGCCTCACTATCAATCGTACGAGACGTGAGAGGTTATTCTGGTTGGTCTGGTCTGTCTGGTTCGTTTGGTTCGTTTGGTTGGACAAGACTCGCGCGAGGGTAGTATGGTCATCCGCCAATTGCTTTTTCTGCAACGATGACACCGAAGGACCGATGGAGATATGCATTGTCCGTGCAAATCACAACCCTCCTGATGGTCTTCTTACTCATTTTCATGCTCATCCCCACTGAACAAGACCAACGAGTAGGTCGCGCCGAACTACGACAATAACCGGAATCCATCGAGCTTGCTTGCGGCTTGATCGAAGGTGACGGTCGAATCACAGCCGTCCGATCGATTGGTCGATCCCAGCAGGCAGTCAGAAAAATCCGCTTTGCCCTTCTGATACATGCGAAAAGCGG
>CAYTAS010000152.1:0-5350 GCA_964435885.1 uncultured Nitrospira sp.
ACCTCGGCCTGCTGCTCGACCGCTTCACACCCGCCGAATGCACGCGCTACTTCGCATCCTCAGGCTATGTAAAGACATAAACCAAAAATGCTCTAGCCCGTAAACCAACCAGGAGCTCAATTCCCAATTCGAGTAACTCCAGAAGTGATTGTCCTTCCGCTTGAGGAGGTTGGGTCCATTTGAAGTGGTACTTGATTACACCAGGGTCCATCATCATCAGATCAACTCGAACATTGCCAGGACGTGCGTTCTGACCTCATCGCCTGGATTGACAAGCAAGTCCGTAGGTCAGGACTTTTGTTACATGGATATCATGAACAGTATCAGTCCAGGAAAGGATGGGTATGAAAGCTCGGCCTCGGGCAGTCGTACCGTACCACGAAAGAATGAAGGCGCCAATGCCCTGCTCCTGTTCCGGCAAAGCGGCCAGTCGGCAGTACAGCCTCTCGTCAGGCGAGACCGGATTTCTGTATGTGACTATATAGCGATATGCCGCATGGCTATCCTGCAGAACGCACGGAGTGTTGGTCTCCTGAAATCCTTCCTGCATGTTCACGAGTCAAACCGACTGAACGATCTGTGTGTTGAATCGTGAACAGATCCTTCCCCTAGGAGCCTGTCCGACATTAGGAAACACGAAAATTTTGACGCGCACATTTGGCTCAGGATCAACGATCTCGATTCGGTCAATATGATTTCATCCCCCCAAATCGTCCATTTTTGGCAATGTCGGACGGGCTCCTAGAACCCCATCGAGGTTATCATCAGTGGGACAGATCTTCTCGTCGTTCGCCAGCGACGTCTTGATGCCGCCCATCGGGTTGTTGATGGACAAGGTGGATTTCTCAAGCCGGTTCATCGAGTTGTTCCAAATATCCCCCCCCCCCGTTGCTTGCCGCGGGCAAAGCCGCAAGGGCTTCGATGCTCAATTATGGAGTCTTTCTGTATGTTGGTGAACAGGGCAATCGATTCAAAAACGAAGCTTCTCCTCCATCGCCTGCCCCTCCGGAACCCACGAATGATGCAATAGGACTGACGGACATCCGTGACCTGCTCAAGGGGCGGCAGTAGGGTCGGAATTGACGAATGAAATGCGTACAGGAATAAGTACCGATAGTATTGATTCCTATTAGATAATGAACGCTTACGTTGATGCCTCACAGGCAGAAGGAGGGAAAGGATTATGGGTGGGTTTCAAGCTGCCGTGCTTGTGGCCGGTCTTGCGGTGCTGACCGGCTGTTCTTCATTCATTAAACTTGAATATTCCCCGTAGCTTGCTACGGGGTTCAGCTCTGTTTCCGAGAAGTCTTCGAAACGTATGTTCTGTGATACCCCGCAGCTTGCTGCGGGGAGCTTCATTCATCTGACGTGTGCATTGACCGGTGGTATGGCTATTCTCCACAACCTCCATGTCCGTCCTCCAAGAAGATTGTGGCTCCCGACCCGTTGCAAGACATGGCCGGCCGTCTTGCGGCTGTGGAACAACAGCGTGACGGACTAGCCGACGACCTGGAAACGGCTCAAAAAAAGAATGGAGCCCTGAGCAGTCGCGTGAGCGAACTGGAGCGGCAGCTGTCGAATACCAAGGCCGATCGAGACCAGATGGCCTTAAAACTGGCCGCGTCGCAGCGGAATGCGGGTGACGCCGAGGCACTGTCCTCGGAATTGAGTGCCGCGAAGGAGCGCATTGCCGAGCTTGAAGCCCACCTCGCGGCTGCGCAGGCCAGTGGAGCAGACAGGGAGAAACTAGCTGCGGACCTCGAAGCAGCCAATCAGCGTCTGGCTGAGCTGGAAGGCCAGCTTGGCGAGCGTGACAAAGACCTTGCCGGTCTTCGCGGCGACCTGTCGGCCGAAATGGCGAAGCTGAAAGAGGCAGAACGAGGACTGATCCGTGCGCTGCGGCCGCAAATCAATAAGGGTGATATCGCAGTCCATTTGAACAACGAGCGCCTGCTGATCAACTTGGCGTCCGCCTATCTCTTTGCCTCGGGGGAAGATCAACTTCAGCCGGCAGGGGCCGACGCGCTCAAGCAGGTGGGAGAGATCTTAAAAGAGTACCCTGAGTATAAGGTTGCGGTTGACGGCCACACTGACAACCTGCCCATCCGCGGTTCGTTGAAGAAGAAGTTTCCGACGAATATGGAGTTGTCGGAAGCCCGCGCCGCAAATGCGGCCAAAGCGTTGGAAGAAGGTGGCTTGAGCACCGCCACCACGCATGGCTATTCCGATACCAAGCCCAAGGCGCCAAATACGACCGAGGCCGGTCGGGCCAAGAACCGTCGGGTGGAAATACGAGTCACCAAGTAGGGTGGATCAGGTTGTGTAACTGGCACGAGGTTTCTCCGGTTGGGAGAAACCTCGTGCTTATTTGATCGAATTAAGGACAGCCTCCTCGCACATCCCTTCCCAAGAGCTGCTCATTGGTTGTCGCCCGATCACAGCAGAACAGATCGACACGATTCTGATTACAGCGAAACAACTCAGGAGAATGGAGGCTCTATGCAGCGGCCACTGGTTGGCAGAGAATCGAAGTACCGCTCGATGGACGAGGCATCCTCAGGACCGTCGTCTTCGCCATCCTCCTCACGGCCCGTCTGTGGGGAGGGCCAGAACCTATCGAAGCGCGAGAGATTGAGGAAGATTTTCAGACTTGGGGGGTTCTCTTTGCCTCAGGATCGTTTGCGGGGATTGATCCAAGATGGAGCCGGCTCCGATATTCGATGGAGGCGCAGGGACGTTTTGGAAACGATTCCTCCAGGTTTTCGCAAGGCATCATTCGCCCCGCCTTAGGCTATGCTTTGAATGGACACAACAGCGTCTGGCTTGGTGGTGACTGGGTTCCCACAAGCCGTCCGCCCTCAAGGACGATTTCAATGAGTACCGGAGCTGGCAGCAATGGCTGTGGAGCGACGAATTATCATATGGAACATTCGTGAGTCGCAGTCGCTTCGAGCAACGATTTTTCGACATTCGGGAGACCGAGGATGTCGGCTACCGGTATCGTCATCTTCTGAAAGTCTCGATTCCGCTTCCATTCTTCGCTCCAGGGATCAACTTGATCCTCGCGGATGAAATCTTTGTCAATCTGACCCATGCTGATGCTACATCCATTCGGCAAGGATTCGACCAAAACAGAGCGATCGTCGGGCTTTCCTACAGAGTCAATCGGACAACAGTGGTAGAAATTGGGTATATGAATCAGTATCTCAGTAGAAAGGAAACCCCACGGCCTGATCAGATGCAGCACATCCTCTTGACGGCGATCCTGTTCAACTTTTAGGGGTGGGGACGGTGCGCCCTCAATTTGTCCCTTCCTCCTCTGGCAGCCACTCTCCCACGCATCCTGCAAGCCAGGAGCGAAAGAAGCATGCGGCAAACATCCGCTTAAACGTTGCGCAGCCTTCACACGAGGAGATGTGCAAAAATCGTCGCCAGCCCAAGAAAGCTCAAAAACCCAAAGACATCCGTCACGGTCGTTAAAATGATCGAGGATGATTGGGCCGGATCCTGATTCAGCGATTTCAGAATGATGGGAATGACGGCGTCGGTCGTCGCGGCGACGGCGATTCCATTGAGCAGCGCGACCCCGAATTCTTTCGTGGTGACCCTGAACCATTGGGCAGGTCTGATATTGCGGAGGGCGAGTCCGCGCATGGCGACTGCCAGCGACTGCGCACCGGTGTTGCCGGATTGGCCGGCCACGACCGGGAGCAAGACGGCCAACGCCGTGAACTGCGCGATGACACATTCGAACATGCCGACGAGGGGTCGACGACGGTCGTTCACGTAGATGTGGTGAAGATCTTTCGGCGCCCGGCCCAGTACCTGCGCCAGGGCCTCTTCCACTGTGAGATCCTCGGGCAGCGCTCGTAACGTCTCCGCCGCTGGGGCATTTGCAGAGACACCACCGACCTTCCGGTGTCTCCAGCACGATCGCGATAGGAGTCAAGACCACAATGGCCCCTGACCCCTTTCCTATTCCATTCTTCTCCCTCTGCCCCTCAGGGGGAGAGGAAAAAGGTGAGGGGATGATCGAAACCCATGGCCCCTTACGAACACCTGCCCATCTACAAGACGGCGATGGACTTGGCGGTGTACCTCGAACAGGTGGTACGGAGCTGCTTCAAGGGTTTTTAGATTCGTTTCTGCCAGCGGCTCGGATCTCGTCTGCTGTGAATGCACGCAGCGATCAGGAGTTCGTCGTCGCGAACGACATAGATCACACTGTAAGGAAACCGTCGCAATGTCGCGCGCCTCGCGTTGCCGAACACGATGGGATAGAGCGTGGGATGGCGCTGCACCTGCGCGAGGACTGCATCGAGCGCGCGTAGAAACTCCGCACCGAGACCTTGGCTGCGCGCTTCGTGCCAGTCCACCGCCTCAGCCAGTTCGGTCTCGGCCTCTGGCCGGAAGACGATGCGCCGAATCATCCGAGGCGGGACCACAGCCGCGCGCGCACGTCCTCCCAGGTGAGGGCCGAGCTTGGGTCATGTGCGTACTCGGCGATACGACGCTCGATTTCCTTGCGTTGGTCGTCCGACAGCGCCGGTAGACTTTCTGGTTGAGCCGCGACGCTGTCCCACAGATCCTCCGCAAGCTGGATACGTTCCGCCGGGCTGAGCTTCAGAAGTTCCGCGAGCACGGTTTCTTTCATATTCGGGTCCCTCCGCTGAAAAGGACTGTCGGCCGATTGTACCGTGTTGCAGCGCAGGTTTCTAGATTCCCCACTGTGTAGAGAAGGACCGGCCTCTGTTCCCGCACGCTGCGACCGGCACTGGCGGCTGCCGGCCATCGCCGAACAGGCGAGCCTGATTGATCTCTCTGTGCCAGCTCCCGGCTCGACGCTCCCGCCGGGCCATCCGTTTCTCAACGTCCAGTCGGCCCTCTCGTGGTTGGCCTCATCGAACGCCGATAATCCTACAAGCGGCAGTTACAGGGCCGCTACGTGCGGTACTTCACTGAGACCTATCGACGGACAGGCACGTTGTGGGAAGGGCGGTTCAAGAGCGCCGTGGTCAATCGAGATGAGTAGCTCTTTCGGTGTAGTCGCGACATTGAACTGAATCCAGTCAGGGCCCGCATGGTAACTCACCTCCGAAACTATCGGTGGAGCCGCTCTCATCGCCGCGCGTTGGGGTGTGCGGACGATCTCCTCGATGAAGATCCCTGGCAGGCCCGTTTGGGAAACACGATCCTCAGGGGTGCCGTGATCGCAATTTCAAACCCAGATGGGCCACCTGCATCAGCCGAGGTCAGGATGCTTTGTGCTCATGCTTTCCGTCGAGACGCAGCACGGCGATCGATCGAGCTTCCATTTCGTACTGCTCGCCTCCTTTGAACGCATTGACCT
>CAYTAS010000153.1:0-5317 GCA_964435885.1 uncultured Nitrospira sp.
GGAACGAGTCTGCCCGCAACCTCTTCCTCGGCCTGACCCTCTCTATCATGGAGACTCCATCGCTACCGTGCAGTCTCGGGGAAGTGCTCCGCCAGGCCTCCGGCAAGGGGCAGCCCATCAAGGACTACCTCCAAAGTCTCATCAGCACCAGGGCCAAGAGTGACAGCCCACTGAGCGAGGACTGTACGGCGGCTCTGCACCGGTTCTGCGCGACCAGCGAGAATACCATGGCGGGCATTCTCGCCACCCTGACAGCCCCGCTCACGATCTTCAGCAATCCCATCGTCGATGCCGCGACGAGTGCGACGGACTTCAACCTGAAACAAGTACGCGCGCGGCGGATGTCGATCTATGTCGGCATCCCAGCCAATCGGCTCGGCGATGCGGCATTGCTGGTCAACCTGTTCTTCTCCCAACTGATTCATCACAACACCGTCGACTTGCCTGCCACGAATCCTGCCCTGAAGCACCAATGTCTCGTGATCCTTGATGAGTTTCCTTCCATCGGACGAGTCAACATACTGGCCAAGGCCGTCGGCTTCATGGCCGGCTACAATCTGCGGCTGCTCCCGATCATTCAGAGTCTCTCGCAGCTCGAATCCGTCTATGGCGAAAAGGACGCGCGCACCTTCGTCACGAACCATGCTTGCCAGATCCTGTTTGCGCCGCGCGAACAACGAGACGCACAGCATTATTCCCAGTTGCTCGGCACCTATACGGCCGACGCGATCTCGACCGGCACGAGCCGACCACTCGCCTGGGGAAACGGCAAACAGGCGTCGTCCAGTTCGACCCACTCGGAACAGGCGCGGCCTCTGCTGCTGCCACAAGAAGTGAAGGAACTCGGGGACCGGCGGGCGATCATCACCCTCATGCAGACGAAGCCGATCCTCTGCGACAAGGCCCGGTTCTATGCCGAGCCGGTCTTCCTCGATCGGTTGAAGCGCATCAGTCCGTCCCTCGCGGCGGTCGGGAAGCACATGCCGACCCAAGCGGAACTCGAAACGGCGGCGTTCGTGCACCGCGAGCTGTCCGTGGAGATTCCCAGGCTCGACCTGGAGCTCCATCGCGCCACAGTCGAACGGCGGGTACGTCCCGTACAACCAGATGAACCGATCGACCCCTCGAAGCTGGCGATGGACCTCACCACCCTGCCGCCGGTGGTAGCGCGCGACCCACCAACGCTTGAAGACGTGAACAATTTGGTCGATGCCTTCGTGGCTCAGCTGCAATGGACTGACAAGGTCGATGACGACATCTCAGAGAAGATGAGTCCTGTGAACGAAGAAGGACGAGCCCAGAGCACCGAGAGGAACGGTGATCGGTTCTTGGTGGATCGAGACAGGGAAGAGAGGAACGTATGACGACATGCATGAAACGACAGTCACGACTTCAGGCGCTTGTGATTCTGATCGCCTGCACCGCAACGCTGGCTTGTGTGCAGAAGCCAGTGGTGCCGTCCGGTGCCAATCGCATGCCCATCAACAGCGAGGAGATGATCAGTCAGTACCGCGAACGGGTGAAGAGCGACGAGCGCGAGAAACAGGAGCGGAGTCTCCTCGTCAGGCAAATTGAAACGCTCACCCAACAGGTCCAGGACCTGAGCGCGTCGGTGATGGTCTTGCAGCTCCAACAGCAGGAAATGACCAAAGGCAGGTCCCGGTCCAGTCAGACAATCAGGGCCGCCTTCCCATCGGTCAGCAGCCTCCCCACACATGAGCGGAGAAGTCCGCCTACCAATGAGTCTCCACTGCGTGAAGAAGGCGCTTCTCCTCTTGAGTCGACACAGCCCCTGTCTTCAACGGATACCGCGGAACGTGAGGAGCAACGACTCACGTCGGAGCCGGTGGGCTGCCGCGTCGGTGGATCGACCGAGACACCACACGGCGCTCCGATGAGAGAGGTATCGACCACGGAATCATGGAAACCCAGGATGATCGAACTCGGTAAACGGGAACAGGTCGAACTTCATCGCGGCAGCGTCATCTTCCGCGTCTCCCAACGGACGGGTCGCTCTGAATTTCGTCCGAGCACAACACTGCAAGCCCACCTGAAACAGGCGATGAAGCTCGGGCATTGTCTCCAAGTCCGTGGCTATACCGACGGCGAGAAGGACCATTGGATCGAGCGAGAAACCGCCACGCAGCGGGCGCAGAAGGCCCGCGCCTACCTGATTCGACAGGGGGTTGCGCCTGACCATATCCAGGTCACCATCGTCCCGATCGGTGAACATGTGGCGGATAACGCGACCAAGCAAGGGCGGGCGAAGAACCGCCGGGTCGAGATTGAAGTGAAAGAGCACAATCCAGCCACCGTCTGGCCGCAGTGGTACGGATAGGAGAGCAGGAGGAGATCCGATGAATCACATAGAGGTCCACGAGGAACCAGCGATCAAGCAGACAGACACACCGAAGCCGGTGCAGAGGGGCAAGACCGAGGACCGCGAGGAGCCGAGCCTCAACCAGCGCCGTGACGCCGCCGACTCGTTGCGGAAGCGGTTTATCGAAGCCGGCGAGCAATTCTATTTTCGCACGGTGCCCGGTGAGCCGGCGAAGCTCGCGTTTACCGTTCACGGGAAGCGTCTAGTTACGGAACATGACGACCCGAGCGTCATTCACGGCATGATCCTGCGAGCTCAAGCCAAGGGTTGGACGACCATCCGAGTGAATGGCAGCACAGAATTCAAGACAGAAGCCTGGGTACAAGCGACGATCGCCGGACTCGAAGTCGAGGGCTATATCCCCCGTGGGATCGACTTGGCACGTGCGGAAGACCGCAGAGATCAGCGCCCGATTCTTGGCAAAACAGCACAGCAGCCGGTCGCTCCCGAGGCGTTGCATGATCGGGCGAAGGATGATCAGATTAGAACACCGGAGAAGACCTTGAGCGACAACCAACAAGTCGCGGTGTCCACACTCGAAGCCATTCTGAAAGCGCGTGGGGATTCCCCCACCATGATCGCTGCGGCCATCGAAGAAGCCAAAGCGCGTCTGCAGGGTGAACGGGTCGTAGTAGGCACTGTTGTAGACCATGGCATCGACCATTACGAGCATGATGCCCAGAAGGACAAGAGTTATTTCGTGAGGGTGGCCACAGACCGTGGTGAACGAGAAATCTGGGGCGTGGATCTACGCCGTGCCTGTGAACAGGGGAAGGTACAGCGGGGTGATGCCGTGGCCCTCGTGCAACAGGCACAGGAGTCTGTAACCGTCACAGTTCCGGTACGGGATCGTTCCGGCACATCAATCGGCGCCGCTTCGCAACCAGCCCATCGCAATCGGTGGGACGTCATCAAGCTGGACTCTCTGGGCGTGCGTGAACAGCAGCAATTGAAGCAGGCTGCGCGGGTCGGAACCCAGGAACCAGTGGTTCCCAGATTTGATCACCAGGCGGCACGAGCCGATCGCACGCCGAATAACACAAGGAGCTCCACCTTGGAGCGGACCAGAGGTGGCCGGTGACTCATGTCATCGGGAATAGGTAACCAGATCTTACGGAGGTGAGCCCATGAAATGGTGGAAGAGACGCGTCTGGATCGTGACTTTTGTGGGAGTGGGTTTTCTCGTCATGGCCCATGATGTGCCAGCGCAAACGGCACCTCAACCGTCCTTCTTGGAAGGAGACGTCAAGCTGGCCTGTGAATGTCTGCTCTGCTTATCGGCAGGCTCCCAGGCGCCGAAAGAATGCCAAAGTGCCTTGATGAAGTACTACATGATCCAGGGAACGAGTCCGTTCCAAACCCTCGTAAAGCGGCGCAACTTTTTGCAGCTCTGCCCAAAGAAATAAGCTTGCCGAAAACATACCGGGCTGGAGGGCACGGCATGTACAGGCCTCTCTCCCAAAATGCCCACTTTTGTACGCCACTACTGATGAATGAACGCCTAGTGCTGACTATGGCCTGATTTCTTCTGCCTGACTGTTACGCATACTCTCCCCTCTTAGGTAGAACTTCTCCTACCTCAAGGGAATAGTCTCAAAACCTGACCTTCCTCATAAGTACCACGGCGCCACGCGATTGTGTGGTGCGAGGATCAACCAGAACCCGTATGAAAGGAGTCCCCGCAATGCAGAAGGATCGGTTGGCGACGCTCAATATGGATATCCTCGTCAATCACCCGACAAAGAGTTGGGCCCTCCCCACGGTCTACTCGAGGCTGAGTCCCTGGGCCCAGACCGAGTGGGACCGTGCCCGTAAAGGCGTACCCATTGCCGAGCGTGCAGCTCGGCTCGGCCACTCGGTCCGGGAACAGCGTCGCTGCGACGAGAGTCTGATTGAACACATCTTCGCCACGCTCAATGGACGGACCTGCGTGGTCCTCGACGCGACCTATTGCTTCATGACTCAACGGATGCTGGATCGGAGGACGGGACGCCGCATCCCTCCTGACGCGGTGCGGCGCTTTGCGTCACAACCTATCGCGCGTCTGCTCCTTAGCGCCCGTGCGCACCAGGATCTGAAACAGCGAGGCGTCCACACGATCGGTGACCTCCTGCCCTATGCCTATGAATGGTTATCGCCGAAGCGCTTAGCGCCGGGCAAACCGGTGATGAACGTGCGGCTTTCGGTCCGGCGTTGTCTACGGATTCTCGGCGTGGAGATTGTTTTTCCCGAGATCAGACAGCGGGCGATCTATTGTCCATGCTGTGCGAACCGCGAGACGGATGTGATGAAGATCGTCGCGTTGGCCGGGGTGTGAGCCCGATTCGGATAGAAATGTTCTTGTACACGTCCTAGGAACCCCAGAAGAAACGAGTAGAGCCGTACAGGAAGATCGTGGAAGGTTTTCCCAAGATGGGACAAGACTCATTTTAACTAGTTAAAACCTCGTTGGTAGATAAGTGTATGCGTGTACACTTTTTTTACAAAAACGCAGCGAAGGAATGCCTCCTTGACAACTCAAGCCCCAATGAGGGACTTGCAGGAAAACGACGCCTATCGGCGGATCTTCCGAGTTGTCTGCAATGACCAACCGGTTATTGCAGGGGCGCCTTGGTGTCACCACCTTCCGATGGTTCTGCTCAGAGAGCCTAACGATCAATCTAAGCTGGCCAGCCCTGGTGCGTCAGCGCTTGGGAAGGGGTTTGGCGTCATTTAAACCCTGCCACCCTCTGAGCGCACTCCTGTGATGCTCTCTCAGTAGAAACGGAAATCTCCTGCCCCGTTCGAAACTTTTTGAGGTCAGGTCATTACCCTCTGGGGGCCCATAGAATCAGTCTGTATTACCAGTAAATAGCTGCTCGGGATGCATATACGCAAAAACATCTGATCTTCCCTCGATTTCACAGACACCTGTATAAGGAGGTAGGTGATGAAATC
>CAYTAS010000154.1:0-5261 GCA_964435885.1 uncultured Nitrospira sp.
TGGAGATTCAGGAACGGTGTGAGGAAGCGGTCCGGCGACTGCCCGAGGTGCGGGATGTGGTGATCACGATGAGTACCGATGTGGGGTCGGTCGACTCTTACGGCGTATAACGGATCGCACCTTGAGTGATCCGACGTCATCCAACAGAAGAAAGCCCTTGCCATGAACACACGACGAATACTCACGATAGACGGCAATGAAGCGGTGGCCTCGGTTGCCTACCGGACGAACGAGGTGATTGCGATCTATCCGATCACGCCCGCTTCCGCGATGGGCGAACTGGCCGACGAATGGGCGACACAACAGAAGGCGAACCTCTGGGGAACCGTTCCTAAGATTGCGCAGATGCAGTCGGAAGGCGGAGCCGCCGGGGCGGTCCACGGGGCCCTGCAGGGCGGCGCATTGACCACGACCTTCACGGCCTCACAGGGGTTGCTCTTGATGATGCCCAACCTCTACAAGATCGCTGGAGAACTCACGGCCTTCTGCATGCACGTGGCCACGCGCACCGTCGCCACCCACGCCCTGTCGATCTTCGGTGATCATTCTGATGTCATGGCCTGTCGTCAGACCGGATTCGCCATCCTGACCTCCGGCTCCGTACAGGAGGCGCATGACCTGGCCTGTGTCGCCCAGGCCGCGACCCTGGCCACCAGGATTCCTTTCATCCATGGCTTCGACGGCTTTCGCACGTCCCATGAAATCGGAAAAATCGAGGAACTGACCGACACCGACCTCCGCGCAATGCTCGATGATCGCTGCATCCAGGCGCACCGGGAGCGAGCCTTGACCCCGGATCGACCGGTCCTGCGCGGCACGGCGCAGAATCCGGATACCTTCTTCCAGGCGCGTGAAGCCTGCCAGTCGTTCTACGCGGCCTGTCCAGACCACGTGCAAAGAGCCATGGACCAATTCGCCGTGCTGACCGGCCGTCCCTATCACCTATTCGACTACGTCGGCCATCCTGAAGCGGAACGCGTGATCGTGCTGATGGGCTCAGCCGCTGAGACCGTTCATGAGACGGTCGACTGGCTGCTCGAACATGGCGAGCGTGTGGGCGTGCTGAAGGTCCGCCTCTATCGACCGTTCGCCGTTCAGCAGTTTCTGGCCGCCCTTCCACCAACCACCCGAGCCCTCGCCGTGCTGGACCGAACGAAAGAGCCTGGCTCGGTGGGTGAGCCGCTCTATCTCGATGTGGTCGCCGCCTTGCATGAGGGACGTGCCGAGGGACTGAGCCGCTTTGCGGAAGAGCCGACCGTCATCGGGGGGCGCTATGGGCTTTCCTCGAAAGAATTCACGCCGGCCATGGTCAAAGCCGTCTTCGATGAACTGGCCAAGACCCGTCCGACACGTCATTTCACCGTCGGGATCACGGACGACGTCAGCCGGACTTCATTGCCTGTTGATCCAGCATTCGACATTGAACCTCCTGAGGTGCTCCGCGCAGTATTCTTCGGACTCGGCTCCGACGGAACAGTCGGCGCGAACAAGAACTCGATCAAGATCATCGGCGAAGGCACCGACCGTTGGGTACAGGGCTACTTTGTCTACGACTCGCGCAAAGCCGGTGCGATGACGATCTCGCATCTCCGGATGAGCCCCCGTCCGATCCGCTCGGCCTCGCTCATTCGACAGGCGGGCTTTCTGGCCTGCCATCAGTTCGACTTTCTGGATCGGTACGATGTACTGGAATACGCAGCGCCCGGCGGCATCTTCTTGTTGAATGCGCCGGCGGCCGTCGACTTGGTCTGGGATGAGCTACCACGTGAAGCCCAGACGCAGATTCTCGACAAGCGCCTCCGGTTCTATGTGATCGACGCCTATCGTGTCGCCGGCGACACGGGGTTGGGCCGACGCATCAATACCATCATGCAGACCTGTTTCTTCGCCCTCTCCGAGATCTTGCCGATAGAGCGAGCGATCGCCGAGATTAAACAGGCGATCCAGGAGACGTACGGCAAATGGGGAGCTGAGACAGTGCGGCAGAATCTGGCCGCCGTGGATCAGGCGCTAGCGCACCTGCACGAAGTCCGTCTCCCCGAGCGCGTGACGGCAACGCGCTCGTGCGCGCCCTTGATTTCCGAGGACGCGCCGGACTTTGTCAAGACAGTCACGGCGCTCTTGCTGGCCGGCAAAGGTAACTGGCTGCCGGTGAGTGCCTTTCCTGTGGACGGCACCTGGCCTGTCGGCACGGCCAAATGGGACAAGCGCAACCTGGCCCAGGACATTCCAGTCTGGGACCAGACCATCTGCATCCAGTGCAACAAGTGCGCGATGGTGTGTCCCCATGCGGCCATTCGCGCCAAGGTCTATGCCCCTGAGGCTTTAACAGGTGCGCCCTCAACGTTCAAAGCCGTGGGGTACAAAGCCCATGAGTTTCCCGGGTTCCGTTACACGATCCAGGTCGCCCCCGAGGATTGCACCGGCTGCCACCTCTGCGTGATGGTCTGTCCCGCCAAAGACAAATCCAATCCGAAGCACAAAGCCCTCGACATGCAGCCACAACGTCCGTTGCGTGACATCGAACGAAACAACTACGCGTTCTTTCTCCAGCTCCCCGAAGCCGATCGGACGATCGTCAAACCGGATGTGAAGGGCATTCAGTTTTTGGAACCCCTGTTTGAATATTCGAGTGCCTGTCCGGGCTGTGGGGAGACGCCCTACCTTAAACTGTTGACCCAGCTCTTCGGTGACCGGGCTTTGATCGCCAATGCCACTGGTTGCTCATCGATCTACGGAGCGAATTTGCCGACCACGCCGTACAGTGTCAATCGGGATGGACGCGGGCCGGCCTGGTCGAACTCGCTCTTCGAGGACAACGCGGAATTCGGGGTCGGCTTTCGACTGGCACTGGACCAGCACCGCGCGCAGGCGCAGGCACTGCTCAAGTACCTGGCGCCACAGCTTGGCACGACGTTAGTCGACGACCTCCTGCAGGTCGATCAGCAGAGCGAGGCCGATCTGATTGCCCAACGGCAGCGTGTCATGGCCCTGAAGCACAAGTTGTCCGCGTTGACATCTTCGGAAACGCGTCGGCTCCTGACGCTGGCAGACTATCTGGTGCGAAAGAGCGTCTGGGTCGTCGGCGGCGACGGTTGGGCCTACGACATCGGCTACGGCGGACTGGACCACGTGCTGGCAATGGGGCAGAACGTGAACATCCTGGTGCTCGACACCGAGGTCTACTCCAATACGGGAGGGCAGCAGTCGAAGGCCACCCCTCTGGGCGCAGCCGCGAAATTCGCGGCCGCGGGCAAGTCCACGCCGAAGAAGGATTTGGGCTTACTCGCCATGACGTACGGCACGGCTTATGTGGCGCGAATCGCCTTCGGCGGCAAAGACACCCAGACGGTGCGTGCGTTTCAGGAGGCAGAATCGTATCCCGGTCCCTCGCTTCTGATCGCCTACAGCCCCTGCATCGCCCATGGCTACGATTTGAAATTCGGCATCGACCAGCAGAGGTTAGCGGTAGAATCGGGCTATTGGCCGCTGTACCGATTCGATCCCCGGCGTCTCGACAAGGGGGAATCACCCCTGCAGCTCGACTCTGTTCCAAGCCGCTCGGATCTGACAGAGTTCATGCGCAACGAGGCCAGATTTAGAATCGTTGAGCATCAAGAGCCGGAGCGCTTTCGTCATCTGGTGGCTGAGGCTCAACGACACAATGCTTATCGCACTGCGCTGTACCAACAGCTGGCCACACTTGTGCCCTCGGCCGTTGCGAGCGGCCATCGTTCTCCTAAAGAGGGAGTATAAGTATGGATTTGTCCACGATGTATCTCGGCTTGACGCTGCCGCACCCGCTCATGCCCGGCGCATCGCCCCTGGTCGATGATCTGGACATGGTGAAACGCTTGGAAGACGCCGGCGCGGCGGCGATTGTCATGCACTCGCTCTTTGAGGAGCAGATCACTGGGGAGCGCGCACAGACGCTCCGTCACGTGGAAGCGCATACCGACTCCTTCTCGGAAGCGCCCTCGTACTTTCCTTGTTGTCGTGAACTCTCCGTCGGTCCGGAACCCTATTTGGAACAGATCCGGCGGGTTAAAGCCGTGGTCCACGTGCCGGTCATCGGCTCCTTGAACGGCACGACGGCGACCGGCTGGCTGGACTATGCGCGCATGATCCAACAGGCCGGCGCGGATGCGCTCGAACTCAACTTTTATGTTGTCGCCACCAATCCGCAGGAAGACGGACAGGCCGTCGAGCAACGGGCTCTGGACATTCTGCGCAAAGTGAAGGCTTCCGTTACGATTCCCGTCGCCGTCAAGCTCTCTCCCTTTTTCTGTTCCTTTGCCCATTTCGCGTCGCAGCTCGACAGCCTGGGTGCAGACGGACTCGTGCTCTTCAATCGCTTCTATCAGCCGGATATCGACGTGGACATGTTGGAGGTCGTACCCCGCTTACAACTCTCCGATTCGTCCGAACTCTTGCTCCGGCTGCGCTGGCTCGCAGTCCTGTCCGGACACATTCGCGCTTCGTTGGCGGTCACCGGTGGCGTGCATACTGCCGTGGACGCCATCAAAGCCGTCATGGCCGGAGCCCATGCAGTGCAACTGGTGTCGGCTCTGCTCCAGCATGGACCGGAGCGCCTCCAAACGATTCGAGAGGAGATGGTCCGCTGGATGGAAACGCACGAGTATCACTCGTTGAGCCAGATGCAGGGCAGCATGAATCTTATGCGCTGTCCCGATCCGCAAGCCTTTGAGCGAGCCAACTACATGCGGGTGTTGCACAGCTGGCGCGCTGCGACCGAGCGGTCAAGCAGCTGATGCTGAACGAGGAGCGAATGAGCAATACACGCCTCATCGTCGTCGGTGGAGTCGCAGGGGGAGCCAGCGCGGCAGCGAGAGCGCGGCGGCTGTGCGAAGGCTGCGAGATCATCGTCTTCGAACGCGGTCCGCACGTGTCGTTTGCCAACTGCGGGCTGCCCTATTTTGTCGGTGGTGAAATCGCCGAGCAAGATAGCCTGCTGGTACAAACGCCGGACAGCCTCAAGGCGCGCTTCAATCTGGACGTGCGTGTCAAGACCGAGGTCATTCACGTCAACCGTGCGGCCCGCCTCATTCGCGTGCACGAGCGGGACACTGGTCGCGAATACGAAGAAGCCTATGACGCGCTGATCCTTTCCACGGGTGCATCGCCACTGAAGCCACCCCTTCCGGGAATCGAGCGTCCGCACCACTTCGTCGTGCGGGACATCCCCGACGTGGAACGAATCGTGGCGTGGTCGAAAGATTGCCGACGCTGCCGCGCCGTGG